>NZ_JBEPAL010000008.1:0-238232 GCF_040298625.1 Streptomyces sp. NPDC001532 | reverse complement strand
CGGACCGGACCGGCGTCACCCTGCCCTCCGGCATCGATGTCGCCCTGGGCCGCTTCGGCAAGGGCAAGGCGCTGGACGCGGCGGTCGGAGCGATGGGGGAAACCTTCCTGCGCTACGACCTCCCGGTGCCCGGCCGCGCCACCCTCCCCTTCCCCGGCTCCATGCTCGACACCGCCGACTTCGACGGCGACGGGCTGAGCGAACTCGTCTCCAGCGGATCCACGCTCCGGGTCTTCCGCAGCCGCGAGGCGGGGCTCTCCGCGACCGGCGCCGTCACCGTCGCACCGCCCGCGACCGGCACCACCCGGGTCCTGGCGGCCGGGGACTTCGACGGTGACGGGCGGGACGACCTGGCGGTGCGGACGTACCGGGGCGAGACGAAGGACACCGTGGCCGTCTATCCGGGCGAGAAGTCGGGGCTGGTCGCGAGCGAGCCGGCGGTCACCTTCTCCACGTCCGAGTTCCTGACGGACACGGCCCGGTAGATCATTCATAGATCGTTCAAAGATTTACCGAACTCACGTACAACCCTCCCGCCACTCCAGCGGTCTCCTGTTCGCCGACCGGACCGTGAACCCGAGGCCAACGCCCGGCGAACGCGCCGTCCGTCGCACCCCACCGACATTCGGGATGCCCGCCAGGCGTCCCCCCGCATGCCGCAGGAGACCCGCATGCAGCACACCCTGCGACTCGCCCTCGCGACGGCCACCGCGGCCGCGCTGACGGGCGGGCTGCTGACGTTCACGGCCGCCACCGCGACGGCCGCGGACTCCACCCACGTCCCGCAGGCCGACTTCAACGGTGACGGCATCGGTGACGTGGCCTTCTCCGCCTCCGGCGCCTACGTCAGCGGCAAGCAGGGCGCCGGCCAGCTCGTCGCCCTGTACGGCACCGCCACCGGCGTGTCCTCCGCCAAGCGCTCCGTGATCAGCCAGAACACCGCCGGCAGCCCCGGCAGCGCCGAGACCAGTGACGGCTTCGGCGCCGAGCACGCCTACGCCGACTTCAACGGCGACGGCTACGACGACCTCGCCGTCTCCGCCCCCTGGGAGGACGTCGGCAGCGACAAGGACGGCGGCGGCGTCGCCGTGCTGTGGGGCTCCGCCAAGGGCCTCACCGGCGCCGGCGTCACGATCGCCGACCCCACCCCCTCCGCGCACGACAACTGGGGCAAGAACCTCGCCGCCGGCGACTTCGACGGCGACGGCAAGGACGACCTCGTCATCGGCAACACCTCCAGCACCCTCCACCTCTTCAAGGGCGGCATCACCGCCACCGGCAAGGCGGGCCTGGGCCGCTCCACCTTCAAGCCGCCGATCCAGTCCGGCGGCACCGCCCGCGGCCCGCTCAACCTCACCGCCGGCGACATCAACGGCGACAAGCGCACCGACCTCGTCGTCGACGGCTTCGAGACCCAGACCGACTACGGCTGGAACACCAACTACTGGATCCCGGGCACCGCGGGCGGCCTGAACGGCGCCTACGCGCGCGAGCTCAAGGCCGGCGTCATCACCGCCATCGGCGACATCGACGGCGACGGCTACGGCGACATCGTCACCGGCATGTACTGGAACAGGACCGACGGCGACGGCATCTCCTTCCCCGAGGCCAGCGACGGCGGCAAGGTCTGGATCAGCTACGGCTCCGACCTGGGCGTCTCGCACACCACCAGCGTCACCCAGAACACCGGCAACGTCCCCGGCACGTCCGAGAAGAACGACTACTTCGGCTACGAGCTGGACCTCGGCGACATCAACGGCGACGGCTACCAGGACCTCGTGGTCGGCGTCGCCGGCGAGAACATCGACGGCATCACCGACACCGGCATGGTCACCGTCCTGTACGGCTCGGCGACCGGCATCAACACCTCCTCCGGCGCCCAGTCCTTCGCCCAGAGCACGGCCGGCGTCCCCGGCAGCGACGAGAAGAACGACGCCCTCGGCGCCGACGTCAAGCTCGACGACGTCACCGGCGACGGCCGCGCCGACCTGATCGCCGGCTCCTTCGAGAACGACGGCAACGGCGCGATCCTCTACCTGCCCTCCAGCGGGACGAAGATCACCACGACCGGCAGCCGCACCGTCTCACCGAGCGACACCGGCGTCTCGACGACCGGCTACCCGGCCTTCGGCGTCAACATCGCCGACTGAGCCGCCGTACCGCGTCCTTCCCCGCCGGGCCCGCCACGGGCCCGGCGGCCCCCTTCCTCTCCACGGAGCCACGGAGCCCACCTTGCGCAAGCGCACCCTCCTCGCCGCCGCCGCCCTGGCGAGCGGTCTGCTGACCGCCCTGCCCGCCTCCCCGGCCCTGGCCGCGCCCTCCGGGCTGGCCGGCGACTTCAACGGCGACGGCTACCGCGACGTCGCCCTGGGCTCGATGGGCGCCGACGTCGGCTCGGTGCAGGGCGCGGGCGCGGTCGTCGTGCTGTACGGCAGCTCCTCCGGCGTCTCCGCGGCGAAGAAGTCCGTGATCACGCAGAACTCGACCGGCGTCCCCGGCGCCGCCGAGTCCGGCGACCGCTTCGGCAGCAGCCTCGCCGCCGGCGACCTCGACGGCGACGGCTACGCCGACCTCGTCGTCGGCTCCCAGTTCGAGGCCATCGGCGACCGCGACGGCGTCGGCACGGTCACGATCCTGTGGGGCGGCTCCGCCGGCATCTCCGGCGGCGCGGCGCTGCCCCAGCCGGCCGGCCTGGCCGAATGGGGCGGCTACGGCGCCTCCGTCGCCACCGGCGACTTCGACGGCGACGGCAAGACCGACGTCACCGCCACCGGTCAGAACCGCGTCCACCTCTACCGCGGCTCCTTCACCCGCACCGGCACCCCGCTGACCCACGTCGATGTCAGCGAGCTGGGCGGCGCCTACGAGACCATCGCGGGCGACATCAACGGCGACGAGACCGCCGAGCGCGTCTACCCGTTCTTCGTCGACGGCGACGAGCGCGGCGACATCCGCTACTTCCACCACGACCCCGGCAACATGGACCACCCCGAGTCCGACTACGCCCTCACCGAACTGCCGAACGCCGACGGCGGGCACGGCACCGTCGGCGACGTCAACGGCGACGGCTACGGCGACCTGATCCTCGGCGACCAGGGCGACCCGCAGACCGGCGTGACCGGTGGCCACCGCGGCGGCCAGATCAGCGTCGTCTACGGCGGCCCGAACGGCCCCGACCCGGCCCAGAAGCCCACCGTCATCCACCAGGACACCGCCGGCGTGCCCGGCTCCGGCGAGGCCGACGACATCTTCGGCGCGTCCGTCGGCGTCGGCGACATCAACGGCGACAAGTACGCCGACGTCGCGGTCGGCGCCCCCGGCGAGGACCTGGGCTCGGTGAAGGACGCCGGATCGGTGACGATCCTGTTCGGCTCCGCCGCGGGCCTGACCGGCACCGGCGCCAAGAGCTACAGCCAGGACACCGCGGGCGTGCCCGGCTCCTCCGAGTACATGGACTGGTTCGGCGGCTCGGTCCGCCTGGTCGACTTCGACAAGACCGGCAAGGCCGACCTGGTCGTCGGCGCCTTCTACGAGAACGGCACCGGCGCCGTCACCACGCTGCGCGGCACCGCCTCCGGCCTGACCACCACCGGCGCCGCCTTCATCTCCGCCGCGAACGTCGGCGTCAAGGGCGGCGACCCCACCTTCGGCTGGGCGATCGCGCCGTGACGTACCACCGCCTGGACAGCTGACCTGGAAGGAACGATGCGCACCTCCACCTCGGCGGCTCTCGCCGCCGCGCTCCTCACCGCCACCCTGGCCCCGCTCGCCGCCACCACCCCGGCGAGCGCGGCCCCGGCGAAGTACGCCGACGACTTCAACGGCGACGGCTACCGCGACCTGACCACCGCCGCCCCCGGCGCCACCGTGGGCGGCAAGACGTACGCGGGCGCGGTGGTCGTCAACTACGGCTCCCCGACCGGGCTGACGACGGCCCGCCGCACGGTCGTCAGCCAGGACAGCACCGGCGTCCCCGGCGCGGCCGAGAAGGACGACCGCTTCGGCAACGCCCTGGCCTCCGGCGACCTCAACAACGACGGCTACGCCGACCTGGTCGTCGGCACCGAGCTGGAGGACGCCGACACCGATGCGGACGGCGGCGCGGTGACCGTCGTCTGGGGCGGCAAGAACGGGCTGTCCGGCGGCACCACCGTCTCCGACCCGGCCCGCTCCGCCCACGACGAGTACGGCAAGTCCCTCGCCGTCGGCGACTTCGACGGCGACGGCCGGGCCGACCTCGCGGTCGGCAGCACCGGCAAGGACGTCTGGGTCCACCGGGGCGGATTCACCAAGGCCTCCGGCCCCGCCACCCGCTACCGGCTCGACACCGACCTCTACCCGGGCAGCGGCATCTACGGCGCCGAGCACCTCGCCGCGGGCGACGTGAACGGGGACGGCACCGGCGACCTGGTGATCAGCGGCCAGCGGGCCACCGACTACGAGGACGGCACCTTCGTCTACCTGGGCGCCGGCACCGGCCTCACCCTCCAGACGTTCCTCAGGAGCGAGGCCTGGGAGGGCTCCGCCGTCGGCGACGTCAACCGCGACGGCTACGACGACATCGTCACCGGCGCGGCCCCCGGCCACGTCCGGGCGGACGACGGCGGCTCGGTCAGCCTCTGGCTCGGCAGCGCGTCCGGCGCCCGCACCTCGGCGCACCAGACGATCACCCAGGACACCCCGGGCGTCCCCGGCACCGACGAGCCCGACGACTGGTTCGGCACCTCGCTGTCCCTCGCCGACATCAACGGCGACGGCTACGACGACCTCGCGGTCGGCGCCGAGTTCGAGGACCTGGGCGCCGCGGACCTGGCCGGCGGCGTCACCGTGCTGCGCGGCTCGGCGGCCGGACTGAACACCGCCTCCGGCGCCCAGGCCGTCACCCAGGACACCGCCGGAGTGCCCGGCACCGCCGAGGACTCCGACCGCTTCGGCTGGTCGCTGCGGCTCGCCGACGTCAACGCGGACGGCCGCGCGGACCTGTTCGTCGGCGCGGACGGGGAGAACGACGCGGACGGCGGCGTCTGGGCGCTGCGCGGCTCCGCCTCCGGCGTGACGGCGACGGGCTCGCTGAGCTGGGGGCCGGGCTCGGTGGGCGTCTCGACGGCGGGCTATCCGCGCCTGGGCCACGTGATGCTGTCGTAGCCCTCGGGTACGGCTGGGCGCCCGCGGCCCTTAGGGGACGCGGCCTCGACATCCGTAAGGGATGTCACAGCTCGGCAGCAAAGCCGGGCCCGGAACCCCGGGCCCGGCACGTCACTTGCCGGGACCAGGTACGTTCGATGACGTGGCTGGATTCAGGATGGGACGCGGCGGCCGGGACGACCGCGCTCCGCACACGCGACCGCAACAACCTCCGTACGGACAGCAGACGCCGCAGGGCCCGTCGTACGGCTACCCGTCGGCGCCGCAGCCGCATCCGGGTCAGCAGGGCTACGGCAACGGCGGCGGCTCCCCGTGGCCCCCGTCGAACGGCGGGCACGGCGGCTACGGCGGCCCCGGAGGCGGTGAGCCGGAGTACTTCGGCGACAACGGCTCCGCGCACCCGCATCACCACCCGGGCACCCCGGACCCGTACGCGGCCAACAACCCCGGCCACACCCAGGCGTTCACCGTAGGTGAGGACCCGTACCACCAGAGCGAGACCTACCGCGCCGGCGGCGCGGCCCCGGCCGCTCCGGTCGGCCCGCGCCTGCACTGGAAGGACCTGCTGAAGGGCATCGTCCTCGCCCCGGGCCAGACCTTCCTGCGGATGCGGGACTACACGATGTGGGGCACCGCCCTCATCGTGACCTTCCTCTACGGCCTGCTCGCGGTGTTCGGCTTCGACGGCGCCCGCGAGGACGCGATCAACGCCACGCTCTCCAACGCCGTACCGATCGTGATGACCACCGCGATCGCCATGGTGCTGAGCGCGTTCGTCCTCGGCGTGGTCACCCACACCCTCGCCCGCCAGCTGGGCGGCGACGGCGCCTGGCAGCCGACGGTCGGCCTGTCCATGCTGATCATGTCCCTCACGGACGCGCCCCGGCTGATCGTCGCCATGTTCCTCGGCGGCGACGCCCCGTTCGTCCAGATCCTCGGCTGGGCCACCTGGGTCGCGGGCGGCGCCCTGCTGACCCTGATGGTCTCCAAGTCCCACGACCTGCCGTGGCCGAAGGCCCTGGGCGCGTCGGCGATCCAGCTGATCGCGCTGCTGTCGATCGTGAAGCTGGGCACGTTCTAGGAAGTCCCGAAAACAGGAGAAGGGCCCCCGGCGCGGTGCGCGCCGGGGGCCCTTCTCGCTCTTCGTCCCGCTCAGGCGTCGAGAACCTGCCCGGTCCGCTTCACCACGGGCGGCTCGACGGACCACGGGAAGTTGATCCACTCGTCGGTCCGCTTCCACACGTACTCGCACTTCACCAGCGAGTGCGACTTCTCGTAGATCACGGCGGAGCGGACCTCCGCGACATGGTCGAGGCAGAAGTCGTGCACCAGCTTCAGCGTCTTGCCGGTGTCGGCGACGTCGTCGGCGATCAGCACCTTCTTGTCGGTGAAGTCGATGGCGTTGGGGACCGGCGCCAGCATGACCGGCATCTCCAGGGTCGTCCCGACGCCGGTGTAGAACTCGACGTTCACCAGGTGCAGGTTCTTGCAGTCCAGCGCGTAGGCCAGCCCGCCCGCGACGAAGACACCACCGCGGGCGATGCTGAGCACGATGTCCGGCTCGTAGCCGTCGTCGGCGATGGTCTGGGCGAGTTCGCGGATGGCGGTGCCGAACCGCTCGTAGGTCAGGTTCTCCCGTACGTCGCTCACGCTGCTCACACCTGCGTCCTGTGGAAGTTGAGGAAGGACCGGGAAGCCGTCGGGCCGCGCTGCCCCTGGTACCGGGATCCGTACCGCTCGCTGCCGTACGGGGCCTCGGCCGGCGAGGAGAGCCGGAACATGCACAGCTGGCCGATCTTCATGCCGGGCCACAGCTTGATCGGAAGTGTGGCGAGGTTCGACAGCTCCAGGGTCACATGCCCGGAGAACCCGGGGTCGATGAACCCGGCGGTGGAGTGCGTCACCAGCCCGAGCCGGCCCAGCGAGCTCTTCCCCTCCAGCCGCGAGGCGAGATCATCGGGAAGCGTGATCACCTCGTAGGTGCTGGCGAGCACGAACTCGCCGGGGTGCAGGATGAACGGCTCGTCGCCCTCCGGCTCCACGAGCCGGGTCAGATCCGCCTGCTCCACGGAGGGGTCGATGTGCGGGTAGCGGTGATTCTCGAACACCCGGAAAAAGCGGTCGAGCCGCACGTCGATGCTGGACGGCTGCACCATGGATTCGTCGTAGGGATCGATCCGTACCCGCCCGGCGTCGATCTCGGCCCGGATGTCCTTGTCTGAGAGAAGCACGCCCCGAGGATACGCAAGGCGCGCGGGGCCCCCGTAATCGCGAGGACCCCACGCGCCCGTGCCGTAACCCTTATGCCTACGACCGACTACTGCCCGCTACGGCCACGTCGGTGACCGGCGTTCTCGTCCTGCCTAATGCTTCTCCGCCAACGCCACCGGCACGACGCTCCGCAGCCGCGCACAGCGCGGACAGCGGACGAGCCGCCCCGGACCGAGGCGCTCGGCCTGCTGCATCGGGAACGAGGCGGCGGTGAACACGTGCCCATCGGCACAGCGGACGACGGTGCGCTCCATCAAGTCCCAGAGTCCCTTCCCCAAGAGCCGCGTCTGGCTTGCTGCCCTGACGACAAAAGCCACATTACGGGATGCAAGAGACGCCCCTCCAGGCGGCACTCCGGTCCCGCCCGGACCCTCTGCGACCCCACCACGGTACGCCCCAACTCCCTTCCCCCGCAGCCGCCTCACAGTCCTGAAACACACTCAGGCCCCACGGCGAGAACACCGGGGGCCTGCGGTTTGGTACAGTGGCGGAGCGTTCGGACACCGGCCTTCGGTCGGCGTCTTACGCGGGTGTAGTTTAATGGTAGAACATCAGCTTCCCAAGCTGAGAGCGCGAGTTCGATTCTCGTCACCCGCTCCATGGCAAACCCCCAGGTCAGAGACCCGGGGGTTGTTTGTTGTCTAGACCGGCGGGCCGGTCGCGCACCACAACCGCACCATTAGCTCTCGGCAGCGTCCTCACTGTGGTGCGCGGGGTCCTCCTTGTGGCACTTCGCACGCTCGGCACGCACCAGGTCATCGAGCCCGGCGGCCACCTCCCGCTGCCGCTCCTCATCGGAGTGCTGGTAGATCAGCGCGGCCTTCTCGGAGGACTGCCCGGCACGCACCATCGTGTCCTTGAGGGTGGCGCCGGAGCGGGTCGACAGGGTGTGCCCGGTGTGACGAAGGTCGTAGAAGCGGAAGCCGTCCGGGAGACCGGCGACCGTGCGAGCCCGGCGCCACTTCCGACCGAAGGAGGTACGCCGGAAAGGCGCGCCCTTCTCCCCTACGAAGACCAGACCCTCCGGCCCCTTCTCGGCGTACCAAGCGAGGTGTCGCTTCACATCCTTGTGGAGGAAGGCCGGGAGGACGACCGTGCGAACGCCCGCGCCGGACTTGGTCTCGCCGGGGGCGCGCCTGCCGTTCGTCCGCTCGGGCTCGGCCACGCGGACGCGGATGACGAGGTTGTCCAGGTCGACGTCTCGGCGGCGCAGGCCGGCCAGCTCCTCCGGTCGCATCGGACCGTATGCGCCCAGGTAGACCATGAGGCGCCAGCGGATGCCGATGGCGTCAGCGAGAGCATCGACCTGGGCGACGGTGGCGATACGCCGTTCGGCGGCCGACTCCTTGCCCGCGCCCTTGACCCGGCACGGGTTGCGGCTGACCAGGTCGTCGTCCACGGCCGTCTCCAAGATGGCTTTGAGGAGGCGGTACGCCTTGGCTACGGCTGTCTTGGCCCCGGTGGTGCGGAGTCGTTCCGCTCGCCACTCGCGGACGCGGGGAGCGGTGATCTCGTCCAGGTCGAGCGTGCCGAATGTCGGGAGGATGTACAGGCGCAGGAGATGCTTGTACAGGTCCTCCGTGCGTACCGCCAACTCCCGCTCCTCGACCCACTTCTCGGCATACTCCCGGAAGTTCACGGCGCCCGCGTCGGGAGCGCGCCAGTCGCCCCGGCTGAGATCTGCCTCGACCTGGGACAACCAGATCTCGGCGTCCTTCTTGGTCTCGAAGGTCTCCGGAGCGCGAACCCGCTCACCATCGGGCGCGAGGTAAGACGCCGTCCACTTCCCGGACCGGTACTGACGCACCGCACCGAAGCGCCGGCGCCTGCCCTTCTTGTTGGCCATCAGGCGACCCTCCGCAGTCCGAGGCGGCGGGGCCGGATCGGTTCAACGGTGCGTGAGGCGACGTACTCCCGAACGGCGCTCTCGGGGATACGGACGTGACGGCCGACCTTCACGTACCGGATACGCCGCTCCTCGATGAGCCGCCGAGGGAAACGGGCCGTTGTGCCCAGCAGCTCGGCGACCTGGTCGACGGACAGGCCGACGTTCCCGAGGTCAGCAAGGGGGCGCTCCTTGGCCCAGCACCCCCAACGACCAGAACCACCACCCCCAACGACCAGAACGCACAACTGGGCTGAAGGCGCTACACCGCCGGGCGCGAGCGAGCGGGCGATGCCGGCGACCCGCGCGGTCCGGATGGCCAGGCGCTGCTGTGTGATCCCGCTGTGCAGCCCGGCGATGCGGGCACCTGTTCCCTGCCAACTCAGTTGACCTCGCCGGATGACACTGCCGACCGTCCAGAAGTACGACACGATGACGGCGTGGATCTCTCGGGAATCGGAGCAATATCGGCTGCCGCAGTAGCCGCAATCGGCATCCCAGCCGCTCTTGTAGTCGGTCGCTGGACCATGCGTGGCGCACTCGCCCAGGCGGAGGGAACATACCGCTCAGCCCTCGCAACAGCAGCGTCTAACCACGATCACTGGCGACGGGGTGTCCAGCGCGACGCCTGTGTGCAGTTCCTGGTCGCCATGGCGGAATTGGATCGGCTGGAGACACCGATGGACGAAGCGGCTTCGCGCGACGAGATCGAAGCTGTGCACAGGGCAGCCGATGAGGTGATGCACCGCGCCACCACGGCCTACTACATTGTGCGTCTCGAATCACTGGAGCTTGGGTCGGTCGCCTACGAAATGCTCGATGCAGGACAGCGACTCACCAACGGCGCACTGCGCTGGGCCGCGGTTGAGCGAGCCCGGGCCACTCTCAATCGGTTGGAGGAAGAAGCAGGAACACACCTCAGACATGTCCATGAGGCGCTGGCGCGGCTCGAAGAAGTCGCGATCGATGCCAGGGTTCAACGCGGCCGGGGACGTGAGTACTGGGAAGCCGAGCGCCATGCTCGTCGGACCCTTGTGGCGCTCCAGAGACTGACCGACGAGCAGATCAACGATCTCTTGGACGACGCAGCTGACGCCGTAGACGTGATAGAGCGCATTGAAAAATTCCACGACGCGAGAGAGGCGTTCCTAGCAGCTGCGCAAACAGCTCTCAACGCCCCACCCGGAGCGCTCGACCAAGAACGTTATTCGGTCGCGTCCCCGGATGCCGGACAATCGCCGAGTACACCACCGGACCGTCAACCTCGAACTGCAGCGCCTTCGCCCGGCGAGGCCGGATGATGTACGGCCGGGTCCCGTACCGTCAACTGTGCCGGCCGACAGCACTGGCAACGTGATGGAGGCCGGGGGATGTGCAGCGAGGCACACGCGCGCCTGGTCGTTTGGAGCGCACCCATCATCGCACCTGGCTATCAGCGCTTGAGGTTCGTGCCACAACCGTGCCAGATGCAGGAGTCAGCCACGGTCAACACCAGCGACTCACGGTTGAGTACCCTCACGCTTCCTCGCCCGGTGAAACCGCAGCTCGGGAGCGAGATCACCCAGCCTCTCTCCTAAAGCGGGTGTCGCAGGTTCGAA
This sequence comes from Streptomyces sp. NPDC001532, assembly GCF_040298625.1. Taxonomy (NCBI): domain Bacteria; kingdom Bacillati; phylum Actinomycetota; class Actinomycetes; order Kitasatosporales; family Streptomycetaceae; genus Streptomyces; species Streptomyces sp. NPDC001532. Next base: position 227,333 of record NZ_JBEPAL010000008.1, on the reverse strand, counting down.
TCCTGCCGGGGGCAGAGAAAAGGACCAGCTCAGGAGGGGTTTCCTCCCGGACTGGCCCTTGTCGTTCCGGACGCCGTGCCCCAGGCGCGTCACCACATCCACGCGGAATCCGCATCACCTGGCCGGGGCCCCTCCCACCATCGCGGATCAAGGTCCCGAGGAGATGGGCGACGTCCCGGAATCAGCGCTGTTCCGCAAGCTGCCGCTACCCTCGGGACCCGTGAAAGAGGACAGCCGACGCCTAGCGAACTTCCGAGTCCACCTTGTCCCGGCAGTCCTGGCGCTGGCCAACCCTCCGTGGCAGCGGAACGTATGGATGGACCCGTCAGCGTTCGAGAACCTGGACCACATCTTCCACACGCTCTTCGACGACTTCTGCGACGCCGACAACCCCGAGAGCTACCTGGGCACCAGTCTGAGGACCCAGGAAGAGGTCGTCCTCATGCGGCAGCTCGGCGCCGCACTCAACGCGGCGATGGCCGACGCACCCAACGACACCGACGAGGAACACCTCGCCTCGCGAGCGTGGCCCAAGGTCGTGGCGATCGCCGGACGTCTCGCACAGGTCATGGTCGCGAACGATCTGAAGGAACTCGTCGCACTGCACGAATCCGAATCGGCAACCGATGACGTGCTGCCCCGCACGTCAGAAGCCGCACCACAAGCGCACCAGATCGAGCGGGGAACTGCGGGGAACCACGGCGAAGAGGAACCAGCCTGAAGAGACGTCAGGAGCACCGTTTGCCCAGTTCAGCGCCCTAGCTGGTTCCAACGTTCCGCAGCTTCCCAAGCTGAGAGCGCGAGTTCGATTCTCGTCACCCGCTCCACGAAGAGGGCCCAGGTCATCGACCCGGGCCTTTTTGCTGTGCATGGTGCTCTGCGCTTCGCGGCTCGGGGTCGTGACGGGTGCTCAACGCCTCAGCGAGCTTGCTGCCGGGCTCTAGAGCCGCCCCGTCCGCCAGATCGGGTCGTCCGGGGCGGGGCGTCCGTCGAGGCGCTGGAGGGGTTCTCCGGTGAGTGAGAGGTGCCGACGGGCGACGGCTATGAAGTGGCCCTGTGCGGCAACGACCCGCCCTCTGAGCTCCATCCAGTTCTCCTCGGGAGTCAGACCCCGCCGAATGGCGATGTGAAACCGCCAGATCTGCTCGTCGATGGCGTGCGCGGCTGCTGCGATGTCCCTGTCGGCAACGAGATTGACGCTGCCGAGGGCCTCGCCCCAAGGACGCCAGTCGACTGTCGTCGGGGCCAGCACGCCGTGAGGGATGTCGTCAGGACGGTTGCGGTCCATGTCGCTGAGGTCCACAAGCACTGAGGATGACTCCCGCAGTACGCGGACGCACGCCGCCGCCTGCTGTTCCCTGATCCAGTGGCGGTCTTGAGCTCTCCTGCTGACGACGCTCCCGACGAACACGCCGATCAGTGTGGTCACCACGGCCCCGAACGGAGCCGCCAGCAAGGCCGGCAACGACGTCATAGCAGTCATTCTGGCGACGAGGCGGTGGCTTGAACAGCGGCTCGTCCCAGCTCGCCGGCGACCACCTCCACCGGCCTCGGCCCATCGCCCGCACCCGGTGCGCGACTCGGTCCGGCGGTCCGGCTCGACGAGCGCCGCCACCTGGCGGTGCTTACGCTTGCACCAACCGCCGGGCTTCGAGGGGGGATTCCGCGTTCAGCGGGGTGCCTCGGCTCCCTACGGCACTGAAAGGCGGTCCGACATGGCCACCGCATCCGAGACACCCGTACTCGACACGCTCGCCGCCATGACCATCGACTCGCTCGAGCACTGCCACCTGGACAAGCGCTCGCTCATCCAGGCCCGCATCGCCGCACTCGTGGCCATGGACGCGCCCGCGATCTCCTACCTGGCCCACATCGACCCCGCCATGAAGTCCGACTTCACGATCGAGCAGTTGCAGGACCTGCTGGTCGCCATCGCGCCCGTCGTGGGAACAGCACGCGTGATGTCGGCCGCCGGCCACATCGCCGAGGCCTTCGGCGTCGCGCTCGCGCTGGTCGAGAGCGAAGCCGTCGCAATGGCCCAGGCCGAAGCCGAGACCCGCAGCGATTCCTAGAGCACTACGGTCCGGAAGTCACAGCCGGCCTGCGACGGGCACCGCCTGTAACGGAGGCCGGCCGGGTCGGGGAAGTCACCTCAGGTCGTTTTTTGGTTGGCATTGTGTTGAAGTGCCAGGTCAGAGGCGTGACGTGAAGGCGGGGTTCCGGATCTGTGCCCGTGGCCACAGCGGGCGGGAGACGTGGCGGGTCATACTGAGCCATGACAAAGCCTGCGGCACCCAAGCGTCACCTGCCCACCAGCCCCTTCAAGGCCCCGGTCGCACCGGCCCCGAAGCACTTCGCCATAGGCGATCAGGTCACCCACGACGTGTACGGCCTCGGCCGGGTGGTCGGTATCGAGGACGGGATCGCGGCGCTCGTGGATTTCGGCTCGGCACAGATGCGGATCTTGAGCCCGTACGCCAAGATGACCAAGCTGTAGGTTCTCGCCGTGCCCGCTCGCGGCACGCCAGGTTCCGTCCGGGACCTGTAAGGAAAGGCAGACCTCTCATCGACTCGACGTCGCTGTTCTCCGCCCTGGAAGGGCAACCCCGCCGTTCCACCGCAGTACCGCCGCCCCCGGCGACCAATCCGTTCCAGGACCCGGACTTCGGGGAGGACGAGAACTTCTCACCGGAGGACGACGCCCAGGCGGCCGCCTAGGGGTCGTTCAGGCGTCTTCCCCGGCCGATCCCCTGTCCGACTTCGGCCAGACGTAGGGCAGGTCGTCCGGGACGCCCGGGAACGGTTCCGCGTACGTGTCCGGGTCCTTGCGGAGCAGGGCCGAGCGGTGGCTGCGGTGGAAGGGCTCGTCCCCGAGCCACGGGGGCAGTTCGCCCGCGGCCGCCAGGTGCTGCTGGTCGCGGATCCGTGTGCCGGGGCGGAACGCCTCGAGGTCGGCGATGAGGGTGGTCGCGCACGTGTCCTTGCGGCCCTGCTGTGACCACACCTTGCAGATCTCCAGGCCGTAGCGGACCAGGGCCTCCTCGTACCCCGCCCACATGCGTACGGCCGGGTGCCGGCGCCAGCCGTAGCCGGGTACGACGAGGCCGCGGAGCACCTGAAGCGCCTCGACGCGCTGCTTGCCGAGCCGGCGCGTGTCCAGCACCAGTGCGCTGGCCCGGAAGTCGGGATACGGCAGGAACGTCTGCATGCCTCGCCCCTCTCGGTCACCCCGCCGGGTACCCCTGTGCGGGAGGGGCCTACGCGTCCGCCGTCGCCTGGGGCGCGGTCCGCGGCTCGGGGGTCCGTGCCGCGGGTACGGCGCCGGCGGTGAGGGCGGTCTCCCGGTCCCAGCGGCGGGTGGTGCGTACGTAGCCGTAGATCACCGAGGCCGTGGCCAGGAGCAGGAGCGGGCCCGCGAGCCAGGGGTGCCGGGCCATCTCCAGGGGCAGGTAGCGGTACGACGCCAGGAGCGCGGCGAACACCGTCGTGCCGTAGGCGACCAGCTGGATGCCGGAGCGGTCCCAGCCGCGGTCCAGGGAGCGCAGCGCCGCCTCGATGGTGAGGACGAAGACGACGCCGGCGATGAGGTCCGCGCCGTAGTGGTAGCCGAAGCCGAGGGTCGCGCAGAGGGTGGCGATCAGCCAGAACGTGCCCGCGTACCGCAGGACGCGAGGGGCCTTGCGGGTGTGGAGGAAGATCGCCGTCGCCCAGGCCGTGTGCAGGCTGGGCATGCAGTTGCGCGGCGTGAGGGTGTCGAAGGGTATGGGGTGCGGGGCGGTGAGCTGCGGCGGCGTCGTCGGCCAGATCTTGGCCACCGCCCACTGCTCGGTGGGCCACGCGTCCGCCCAGATGCTGACCGACGCCCAGTGTTCGGTGCCGGTGCCGTAGGCGAAGATCGGGCCGACCACCGGGTAGATCATGTAGATCGCCGGGCCGAGGAGGCCGATCATCAGGAAGCTGCGCACCAGGTGGTGGCGGGGGAAGCGGCGCTCGACCGCCACGTGGCGCAGCTGGTACAGGGCGACGATGACCGCGGCCACCGGCAGCTGGCCGTAGACGAAGTCCAGAGTGTTGAAGCCGATCGAGCCACTGGCCTCGACGAGCCGGCCCACCACCCATGACGGGTCGCCCAGCGCGTGATCGGCGGTCGCCACGTACGGGTCGAGCACGTCCGGGCGGGTCTTCGCGGTGATGAGCAGCCAGGTGTCGCCGGTCTTGCGGCCGGTGATGAGCAGCAGGCCCAGGCCCACGCCCTTCAGCAGCAGCGCGCGTTCCCGGCCGGTACGGCGGGTGACGGCGATGACCGCGCAGCCCAGCATCACCCACAGCGCGCCGTTGCCGAACGGGTGGCCGCCGGTGACCTCGGTGCCGGTCGCCCAGCGGACCAGCAGGAAGGCGAGGTCGACACCGATCGCGGTGGCGAGCGCGATGAGCCGCTGGCGCCAGGTGAGCACCACCATCATCAGCGCCATGCTGGCGTACAGCAGACCGCCTGATTTCGGCGGGAACAGCACCTCACGCGCCTGGTTGGTGACCGGTCCCGGCAGGCCGTAGTGGCGTGCGGCGCTCTCCAGCGCGACGAGGAATCCGAGCGTCACGACGCCCGCCGTGGCCCACAGCACGGTTCTTCCTGTTATTCGCGAAAACACCCGCGATGCGTGAGTCATCAATGATTTGACCGCTTTTTCGGTGAGTGGTGGGCGGATAGAGGCGGATAGGGGCGTTCGTCGCGAAGTTCGAACATGTTAGCGGAGTGGAAACGGCGGGCGACGGCATGGCGGAGACGAACGGCCCCCGGGGAAAAGTTCCGGGGGCCGTTCGGTGTCAGGGGTGGCGAGTGCGCGTCGAGTGAGGGCAAGGGGTGGGTGACCGGCGGGCGGGACCGGGCGGTCGCAGATGGTGTTCGGGGATCGGTTTCCCGGGTGGGCCGGCCGGCCTCCTGAGGGGTCAGGAGGTGGCCTCCGCCGGGGTGGCCGGCCGGGTCGGCCGCTGGACGACGCGGCGGCGGCGGGACGGCACGGGCAGCGGGTTGGCGACGCCCCAGGCCGCGCCCTTGCAGATCAGTTCCTTGTAGGTGGCGGCCAGGCGTCCCGTCAGGGCCGCGCGGACCGCGCGGTCGTCGGCGGTCACGTACTGGATCAGGCCTTCCTTGCGGCCCAGCGAGATGCACTGGTTGAAGTAGCGCAGCGGCACGTTCGGGAGCTTGCCGCCGGTCAGGCGGGCCGCGATGGCGTCGGCGGCCTGCCACGCGGTGGGGACGCCCGAGGCGCAGGACATCCGCAGCGGCTTGTCGCCGGGACCGGCCACCAGGGCCGCGTCGCCGATCGCGTACACGTCCGGGTGGGAGACCGAGCGCATGGTCCGGTCGACGACGATCTGGCCGGTGTCGGTGACGTCCAGCGCGGTGGCCCGCGCGATCGGGTGGACGGCGAAGCCGGTGGTCCACACGGTGACCGCGGCCGGGACCGACGTGCCGTCCGCGACGGTGACGTGGCCGGCCGCGACCTCGGTGACGGCGGTGTGCTCGTGGACGGTGATGCCGAGCTTGCCGAAGACCTTCCGCAGGTGCCGGCCGCCCTTGGGCGAGAGCCAGTCGCCGAGGCCGCCGCGCGCGACGAGGGCGACGTCGAGGTCCGGGCGGGACTCGGCGATCTCGGTCGCGGCCTCCAGGCCGGTGAGGCCGCCGCCGACCACCACCACGGGCTGCCCGGCGGCCAGGCCGGCCAGGCGTTCGCGCAGGCGCAGCGCTCCGGCGCGGCTCGCGACCTCGTGGGCGTGCTCGGCGGTGCCGGGGACGCCCTGGTCGTTCCAGCCGCTGCCGAGGGCGTACACGAGGGTGTCGTACTCCACCTCCCCGGCGCCCCGCTCGTCGACGACGGCCACGGTCCTGCGGTCGACGTCGACGCCGGTGACCTGCGCCAGCCGCAGTTCGACGCCGGTGTCCGCGAACATCTCGCGGAACGGGCGGGGCTTGAGGTCCTGGCCGGCGGCGAGCTGGTGCATCCGGACGCGTTCGACGAAGTCGGGTTCGGCGTTGACGACGGTGATGGCGACGTCCTCGCGGTGCAGTCGCCTGGCGAGGCGGCCGGCGGCGGTGGCTCCGGTGTATCCGGCCCCGAGAACGACGATGCGGTGCTGCATGTCCGTACTCCTGTCTCCAGCGGGTTCTTCAGCGGTTCTTCAGCGGGTTCGCCTCTTGAACCGGGCAGCCCTCGGATTCCTGACAGGAGTGCGATGTGAAGCAGGTCACATAGGTTCACATGGGTCAGAAGGCGCGGAGGACGGGCTCGCCGTGGCCGGAGTCCGCCGCCCACCGCCGGGTGGCGCGTTCCAGCTTGTCGGGGTTCACCTGGCTGCGGAACGCGGCGATGCCCGCGGCGGTGATCTCCAGGCACATCACCCCGACGACCCGGCCGTCGACGACCGCCACGACGGCGGGCTCGCCGTTGGCGGTCGTGGCGTACATCTCCGCCGTGCCCCCGACCAGCGCGCGCTTGGCCTTGCTGGGCCGGAACAGGCCCCGCATGAACTTCGCGACCGCGAGCGCGCCTTCGAAGGCCCGGGCGCGGGCCGGGACCTTCCCGCCGCCGTCGCCGATCGCGACGGCGTCCTGGGTGAGCAGCCGTACGAGCGGCTCGGTCCGGCCGCTGGCGGCGGCCGCGAGGAACTCCTCGACGATCCTGCGGGCGGTGGCCTGGTCGATCTCGGTGCGGGCCCTGCCGTCCGCGACGTGCTTCTTGGCGCGGTGGTAGATCTGCTGGCTGGCGGCCTCGGTGAGATCGAGGATCTCGGCGATCTCCCGGTGCGGGTAGGCGAACGCCTCCCGCAGGACGTACACCGCCCGCTCGTTGGGGGAGAGCCGCTCCAGCAGGACGAGGACGGCGTACGAGACCGACTCGCGCTGTTCGGCGGTGTCGGCCGGGCCGAGCATCGGGTCGCCGGGGAGCAGCGGTTCGGGCAGCCATGCGCCGACGTAGGTCTCGCGGCGGGCGCGGGCCGAGGTGAGCTGGGTGAGGCACAGGTTGGTGAGCACCTTGGTCAGCCACGCCTCGGGGACCTCGATGCGGTCGACGTCGGCGGCCTGCCAGCGCAGGAACGTCTCCTGCACGGCGTCCTCGGCCTCGCCGGCGGAGCCGAGGAGGCGGTACGCGATGGCTTCCAGGCGGGGCCTGGACGCCTCGAACCGGTCCACGTCGATCCTGGTGACGGCCATGACCCGGATCCTAGCCCGCGGGCCCGCCCCTGGCCCCCGAGTTGTCGTCCCTCGCCGGACGGCGGGCCCTGGCGGACGGCGGGCCTTGGCGGACGGCGGGCCTCGGCGGACGGCGGCAGGGGAGGCGGCGGGCGGCGCGGGTAACCGGAGGCCATGGCAGAGATCCTCGTGGGCACATGCTCGTGGACCGATCGCGCGCTGGTGGGCAGCGGTTGGTATCCCAAGGGGCGGCGGGACGCCGAGGGACGGTTACGGCACTACGCCGAACGGTTCCCGGTCGTCGAGGTCGACGCCGCGTACTACGCCTTGCCGAGCGAGCGCAACAGCCGGTTGTGGGTGGCGCGGACGCCGGACGGGTTCCAGTTCGACGTGAAGGCGTTCTCCCTGCTCACCGGGCATCCCACCCGTGCCGCGGTGATGCCGGACGGGCTGCCCGCCGACGCCCGTGACCCCGGAGTGCTGCGCGAGGTGTGGGCGCGGTTCTCGGCGGGGATCGCGCCGCTGCGGCGGGCCGGGCGGCTGGGCGGCGTGCTGTTCCAGTTCCCGCCCTGGTTCCGGCCCGGCGCGCGGTCCGAGGCGTTCCTGGCGGAGACCGCCCGGCGGACGCAAGGGTGGCCCGTCACCGTCGAGTTCCGGCATCCCGAGTGGTGGTGCGAGGAGCGGGCCGAGGCCACCCGCGGGCTGCTCGCGCGGTACGGCATGGCCGCCGTCGCCGTCGACATGAACCGGCACCTGCCCACCTCCGTCCCGCCCGTGCTTCCCGTCACCTCGCCGCGGCTGTCCGTCGTGCGGTTCCACGGACGCAGCACCGCCTGGGGCACCGGCAGCAAGGAGGACCGCTTCCGGCACACCTACGGCGACGACGAACTCGCCGAGTGGCTGCCGCGGTTGCGGTCCCTGGCCGATCGGGTCGAGCGGGTCCACGTGCTGTTCAACAACTGCTGCGGCGACGCCGCCGTACGGGCCGCCGAGGCGATGACACGGCTGCTGGGACAGCGGGCCGGGGCGGTGACGGCCGAGCGGCCGGGACGGTGACGGTGGGGGGGTGACAGCCGGGGCGGTGGCGGCCGAGGCCGTGACAGCCGGGGCCGTGACGCCCCAGGCCGTGACAGCCGAGGCGGTGACGACCGAGCGGCCGGGACGCCCCAGGCGGTGACAGCCGGGGCGGTGACGCCCGAGGCGGTGACAGCCGGGCGACGGTGACGCCCGAGGGGGGTGACAGCCGAGGACGTGACAGCCGGGCGGTGACGCCCGAGGCCGTGACGCCGCCGAGGTCGTGACAACCGAGGCCGTGACAGCCGAGGCGGTGACGACCGAGCGGCCGGGACGCCCCAGGCCGTGACAACCGAGGCCGTGACGCCCCAGGCCGTGACAACCGAGTCGGTGACACCCGAGGCCATGACGCCCGAGACGCTGACGCCCGAGGCCATGACGCCCGAGACGCTGACGCCCGAGGCCGTGGCGGCCGAGGCCGTGGCGCGGGGCGTGGCGTTCATGTTCCCGCGGTCAGCAGCAGGATTCGGTACGGGACAGCCGGAGAGGGCGGAGGAACGTCGTCCACGGGGTTCCGCCACCCCCACGACCTCAGCACCGCCACGGTCGCCCGGTCCCGGCGGTCCACCAGCGTGATGCCCAGCGCGGCGCCGTGGTCGGCGAGCAGCCGCCGCTGGAGGCGCCGGGCGAGGTTCCAGGCGCGGTTCTGGTACTCCTGGCGCACCCGGGGCGGGACGACGATCCCGGACACCACGAAGAGCCGCCCGGCGGCCGCGCGGCTCAGCACGCTGCCCGGCAGCGGGCCGTCGTAGCCCTCCCACCACGGGCCGGGGCCGCACACGGGGAAGCCGTAGGCGCAGCCGGTCAGGGTGGTGGTCTCCGCGATCAGCAGCGAGAACCCCGGCCGCCGCGCGTCGGCCGCGAGATGCCGCAGGAAGGCGGCGCGCGCCTGGTTCCAGGCCCAGGGTCCGCCGCCGGACACCTCCGCGAACAGATCGCCCAGCTCCTGGACGCGGTCCTCCACCTGGCCGCGCGACAGCGGGCGGACCCGCTCGCCCACCTGGGGCGACGATCCGCGCTCACGCGCCCGACGGCCCGGCGTGCGGGGGCGACCGACCTCGGCGGGCCGGAGCGTACCGGCGCTCGGGGTCGGCTCCACGGAGATGTACGCGGTCATCGGGCGGGCCCTGTCCCGGGCGCGGCCCTGATGCCTGTCCGGCGCGCCCGGCGTCGTCGATCGCCGAGAACGGCACCGGTGCCGGAGCCGGTGCGCGGCTTGCCCTCGGTGCCTCCACCGTACTCCGGGGCGGGCGCTCGACGGGGCGGCCGAAGGGCCCGGGCCGCGGCCGGCCACCGCCGTGCCGCACCGGCGCGGCTTAGCCTGGAAGGGAGGCGCCGGGCGAGCCGGCGGGCGGCGCGTGCTCTCCCCGCCCGTGCCTCCTCCGTCCGCCGGGAGGTCCGTATGGAGCACGAGCCCTTGCCGTCCGAAGCCCTCACGGACAGCCCCGTCGAGGCCCTCACCGAGACCACCGACGAGTCCCGTGCCGACGCCTCGGGCGGGACCCGTTCCGCCGCCTCCGGTTCCGAGGCCTCCGCCGCAGCGGTCGGCGGCGACGCCGGCGTCGACGCGCCGGTCGAGTCCCGTGTCGCCGGGACGCACGCCGAGGTCCGGATCGTCGCCGCGACGCCGGAGGCGGCCCGTCGCGTGGCCGAAGTGCTCCGCCACTGCTTCTCCTCGTCCGAGCAGCGCAGCTACCCGGCCGGCGACGAAGGAGGGACCCGGCTGCACCTCACCCTCGACACCGCGCACGCCGCCGAACCCGCGCGGTCCTGGCTCGCCGCCAGTGAATCGGTGGATCAGGACGGGGCACACACCGACGAGGTGTGATCTGCGACCGACAACTTTGCGGAAATAACCGTGGGACACGGTGAATATTCCCCAACCGGCGGGTGGATCTGGATTTTTTCACCCCGCACGGCCCGGCACGGCGTGCTACTGTCGATACCAGTTGCAGTTTTGGTTGCCAAAAGGTTCATTTCCCGACGGGCTGATCATCTCGGCGACACGGACTCCGCACAGTGTGGACTCCGAGCACCGTTCCCGAAGGAGAAAAACTATGGCCACCGGTACCGTGAAGTGGTTCAACGCCGAAAAGGGCTTCGGCTTCATCGCGCAGGACGGCGGCGGCCCCGACGTCTTCGCCCACTACTCGAACATCGCCACCCAGGGCTTCCGTGAGCTCCAGGAAGGCCAGAAGGTGACCTTCGACATCGCGCAGGGCCAGAAGGGCCCGACGGCCGAGAACATCGTTCCCGCCTGATCGCGCAGCGAAGCAAACTTCACAGCTGGGGCCCGCACCTTGGGGTGCGGGCCCTGGCTCGCTTCATTTCCAGGGCGATTCGACCCTGTGGTTTCCGGCCCGTTCTCGTGTTTCCCTGCGCTGTGTTCTCTCGCTGCGGAAATTCCTTGATACGTGCCCGCATCGAGGAAGGTTCCGCATGAACCGAGCACGCGCTCCCCGCTCCACCCGCACCGACCGCACCGGCGGTCGCGCCACCCGCACCTTCAGCCGTTCCGAGGGTTCCTCGGCCGGCCGCTCCGGCGGTCAGCGCCGCTACAAGGGCAGCACCGGCGGCAGCCGCCCGTCCGCGCCCCGCGGCGAGTTCGCGCTGCCGAAGACGATCACGCCGGGACTGCCCGCCGTCGAGTCGTTCGCCGAGCTGGCCATGCCGGCGCCGCTGCTGGCCGCGCTCGGCCAGGAGGGCGTGACCGTGCCCTTCCCCATCCAGGCGGCGACCCTGCCGAACTCCCTGGCCGGCCGTGACGTGCTCGGCCGCGGCCGGACCGGCTCGGGCAAGACCCTCGCCTTCGGACTCCCGGTGCTGGCCCGCACGGCGGGCAAGCGGGCCGAGCCGCGACAGCCGCTGGCCCTGGTCCTCGTCCCCACCCGTGAGCTCGCCCAGCAGGTCACCGACGCGCTCACCCCGTACGCCCGTGCCGTGCGGCTGCGGCTGGCCACGGTGGTCGGCGGCATGTCGATCGGCCGGCAGGCGAACGCGCTGCGCGCCGGGGCCGAGGTCGTCATCGCCACGCCCGGACGTCTCAAAGATCTCATCGACCGCGGCGACTGCCGCCTCCAGGACGTCGCCGTCACCGTCCTCGACGAGGCCGACCAGATGACCGACATGGGCTTCATGCCGCAGGTCACCGCGCTCCTCGACCAGGTGGGCGCCGGCGGCCAGCGGCTGCTCTTCTCGGCCACCCTCGACCGCAACGTCGACCTGCTGGTCCGCCGCTACCTCACCGACCCGGTGGTGCACTCCGTCGACCCGTCGGCCGGTGCCGTCACGACGATGGAGCACCACGTGCTCCACGTCCATGACGCGGACAAGCACCGCACGACCACCGAGATCGCGGCGCGGGACGGCCGAGTGATCATGTTCCTGGACACCAAGCACGCGGTGGACCGGCTGACCAAGCACCTGCTCGCCAGCGGCGTCCGCGCCGCCGCGCTGCACGGTGGCAGGTCCCAGCCGCAGCGCAACCGCACCCTGGCCCAGTTCAAGAGCGGTCAGGTGACGGTGCTGGTGGCGACCAACGTCGCGGCCCGCGGCATCCACGTCGACAACCTCGACCTGGTCGTCAACGTGGACCCGCCCAGCGACCACAAGGACTACCTGCACCGCGGCGGCCGTACCGCCCGGGCCGGCGAGTCCGGCAGCGTCGTCACCCTGGTGACCCCCGATCAGCGCCGTGGCATCAGCCGGCTGATGGCCGACGCCGGCATCACCCCGGTGATCACCTCGGTGCGCTCGGGCGAGGCGGAGCTGACCCGCATCACCGGCGCCCAGGCGCCGTCCGGCATCCCGGTCGTCATCCCCGCGCCCGCCGTGGAACGCCCCAAGCGGGCCGCGGGCAAGGGGTCCGGTTCGGGCTCCTCGGCGCGTGGACGCGGCCGACGCGGCGGCCAGGGCCGGTCCGCTCAGGGGCAGTCCACTCAGGGACAGTCCGGTCAGGGGCAGTTCACTCAGGGCCGGTCCGCTCAGGGGCAGTCCGGTCAGGGGCAGTCCGGTCAGGGGCAGTCCGCTCCGGGCCGGTCGGCGCAGGGGCGGTCGGCGCAGAGCCGGTCCGTGCCCCGGCAGTCCGCTCAGGGTCAGCCGGCGGCCAGGCGACGCGCCGCCGCGTGACGGGTCGGCGGTCCGCCCGGCCCGCACGCCCACAAGGCCCACTCATCCCGCAGGAGGCAGCATTGACACCGGTTCACATGCAGCATCGGCAGCACCGCGCCCCGCGCGACCGCCCGACCGCGGTAGGCCACCTGGACCCGGCCGGGCCCCGGGTCTCCGACGACATGACCGTCGAGGTGGCCCTGTCTCTCATGGCGGGTGCCCGCGTGGAGTACCTGCTCCTGTGCGACGGGGACGACGTGTGCACCGGCTCGGTCACCCGCGCCGAACTCGCCGCGCACCGCGACAGTTCCGCGTACACGGACCGGATGCGGCTGCGGGACGTCCTCGGCGGGCCGCTCCCGCGGATCCACGTCCCCAGCTGAACCGAGCGGCCGCTTCCCCGAGCGGCCGCTTCCGCGTGCGGCCGCTTCCCGCCGCGCGAGCCGCTTTCCCGCTCGACCGCTCCCCGTTCTGCTCGCTTTCCCCGTATTCCCGTATTCCCGTATTCCCCGCTGACCCGTATTCCCGTATCCCCGTATCCCCGTATTCTCCCGCGTTCGCATTACGCGCTCGGTGGTCTCCCGCATTTCCCCGCTCGACGGTCAGCCGCATTCCCCGCGTTCCCCGTTCTCCGCTCCCTCCTTCCCCAGTGAGGTGTCATGCGCTGTGTCATTGCCCGGTATCCGTTCGACCTGACCAAGCACGAAGTGGTCGCCGCGATGGCGGGCGTGACGCCCGAACTCGTCGTGGGAGAGTCGGTGACCATCGGCCGCCGCCGGTATCCGGTCAAGCAGGTCGGCGAAGTCATCACCCGCCAGGACCGCCGCGACTTCACCAGCGGGGAGGTCGTCCGAGCCATGACCCGCCTCGGCTTCACCTGCCACACCCACCCGGAGGTCACCGCGCCCCCGCCCCTGCCGGGAGCCTTCTAGGCGGTACGTGATCTTCGCCCGCTGTTCATCGTCCCGCCCGTCGGTCCTGGTTCGCGGGTGGGACGATCCGGCTCCGCCGCACACCGACGGCAGCGGACAGCGGACAGCGGACAGCGGACAGCGGAGAACACCGGAGGAACGATGCCGCCGAGGAGAACCCACGCCGCGCTCACGGCCCTGGCCGTGGTCACGGGCACCCTGGTGAGCGCGGGTGTGGCGAACGCGGGTCAGGACAAGGGCGCCGAGCACCGGCCCCAGCGGCCGGTCGCCTTCGAGCGCACCGCCACCTATCCGGTGTTCCAGAACCGTCCGGCCGGCGAGGACCCGGCCGCCCCGACGGTCGCGGAGATATCGGCGACCAGCGAGGACGGCCGCACCCTGGTCCACACGGACGCCGTCGCCAAGCGGATCGGCTTCCTCGACATCAGCGACCCCGACCGGCCCGAGGGCCTGGGCACGCTGTCCCTGGAGCGGCTGGGCGACGCCGATGACGAGCCGACGTCGGTGACCGTCGTCGGCCCGTACGTGCTGGTCGTCGTCGACACCAGCGCGAGTCACAGCAACCCCTCCGGCCGCCTCGACGTCATCTCGCTGCGGACCCGTGAGCGGGTGGCCAGCCATGAACTGGGCGGCCAGCCCGACTCGATCGCGCTCAGCAAGGACAAGCGGTACGCCGCCGTCGCCATCGAGAACGAGCGCGACGAGGAGGCCACCTTGGCCGGCGGTGCGGAGGGCGATCTGCCGCAGGCGCCCGCCGGGTTCGTGCGGATCGTCGATCTGAAGGGTGCCTCGCCCGCCGACTGGACGACGCGGAAGGTGCCGTTGACGAAGGCCGACGGTTCCGCGCTGCCCGCGCTCGTCGCCGCCGGCATCACCGAGCCGACCGACCCGGAACCGGAGTACGTCACCGTCAACGGCCGCGGTCAGCTCGCCGTGACGCTCCAGGAGAACAACGGCGTCGTCACCGTCGACCTGGCCTCGGGGCGGATCACCAAGGCGTTCAGCGCCGGTTCGGCCTCCGTCGACGGCGTCGACACCGTCGAGGACGGCGTGATCGACCAGAGCGGCTCCCTCGTCGACGTACCGCGTGAGCCGGACGCCGTCGGCTGGATCGACGACCGGTACCTGGCGACCGCCAACGAGGGCGACTGGAAGGGCGGTACCCGCGGCTGGTCCGTCTTCGACAGCCGTACGGGCGAGGTCGTCTGGGACGCCGGCAACAGCTACGAGCACATCGCCGCCCGCCACGGACTGCTCGACGACGACCGCTCCGAGAACAAGGGCACCGAGCCGGAGGGCCTGGCGATCGCCACGTACGACGGGGTGCGGTACGCCTTCGTCGGCTCGGAGCGCGGCAACTTCGTCGCCGTGTACGACATCGACGAGCCGACCGCGCCGGTGTTCCGGCAGGTGCTGCCCACCACCAACGGGCCCGAAGGGGTGCTGCCGGTCCCGTCGCGCGGACTGCTCGCGGTCTCCAGCGAGGAGGACGACGCCGACGCGGGCGTACGCGCCTCGGTGAGCCTGTTCCGGCTGGGCCGGGGCACGCCCTCCTTCCCCTCGATCGTCTCCTCCGACGACTCCACCGGCACCCCGATCGGCTGGGGCGCCCTCGGCGCCCTGTCGGCGGCACCGGGCCGCCCCGACCGGCTGTACTCGGTCACCGACGCGGCGTACGCCACCACCCGTGTCCTCACCGTCGACACCTCGCACCGCCCGGCTGTCATCGAGCGGGCGCTGACCGTCAAGGACGCCGACGGCAAGGCGACCGGCTACGACGCCGAGGGCGTCTTCGCCCGCCCGCGGGGCGGCTTCTGGCTGGCCGTCGAGGGCAGGACCGGCGCCGGCAACCAGCTGGTGCGGCTGGACCGGTCCGGTGTCACCCGGCAGGTCGTCCCGCTGCCGTCGGACGTCGCCGCGAGCCTCGGCGCACAGGGCTTCGAGGGTGTCACCGCCACCACCGGTGCCGACGGCCACGAGATCGTGTGGGCGGCCCTGCAGCGCCAGGCCAGGACCGATCCGGCAGGCGTCGTCCGCCTCGGCCGCTACGACGTCCGGGCCGGCACCTGGAGCTGGTACGGCTACCGGCTCGGCACCACCACCACGCCCGGCGACTGGATCGGCCTCTCCGAGATCACCGTGGTCGGAAACCGGCTGGCCGTCGTCGAACGCGACAAGCTGAACGGGCCGTCCGCCGCGGTCAAGCGCATCTACACGGTCCCGCTGCCCGCGTCCGCCGCCCCGGCCGGCACCCTCCCCGTCCTGCCGAAGACCCTCGCCCACGACGCGCTGCCCGACCTTCGCGCCACGAACGGCTGGACCCAGGAGAAGCTGGAGGGCCTCACCGTCGCCGGCGACGGCCACGTCTACGCCGTCACCGACAACGACGCCCTCAGCGACTCCACCGGCGAGACGGCCTTCCTGGACCTCGGCAGCCGCGGCGAGGTCCTCGGCCGGGGCTGACACCCGCCTGCCGTGTACCGCGGGCGCTCGTCCCGCGCCGCCGCCCCGTCAGCGGTGCTCCGGGTTGTGGGCGTCGGGGCGGCAGCCCGCGTCCCACGCGGTGCGCTGGTTGCCGTGGGCCGGGATGCCGCCGGAGCGCTTGAGGAGAGCGGCCAGGTGGAGGAGGTTCCAGGTCATGAAGGCGGTGTTGCGATTGGTGAAGTCGTTCTCCGGGCCGCCCGAACCGGGGTCGAGGTAGGAGGGGCCCGGGCCCGCCGCGCCGATCCAGCCCGCGTCGGCCTGGGGCGGGATGGTGTAGCCGAGGTGCTGGAGGCTGTAGAGGACGTTCATGGCGCAGTGCTTCACGCCGTCCTCGTTGCCGGTGATCAGACAGCCGCCGACGCGGCCGTAGTAGGCGTACTGGCCCTGTGCGTTGAGGACGCTGGAGCAGGCGTAGAGGCGTTCGATCACCTGCTTGGTCACCGAGCTGTTGTCGCCGAGCCAGATCGGCCCGCACAGCACCAGGATGTCGGCGGCCATCACCTGCTCGTACAGCCCCGGCCAGGCGTCGGTGGCGAAGCCGTGCTCGGTCATGTCCGGGTACACCCCGGGCGCGATGTCGTGGTCGACGGCCCGGATCAGGCCGGTGGTCACCCCCTGCCCGTCCATGATGGCGCGGCTCTTGTCGATCAGGCCCTGGGTGTGGCTGAGCTGCGGTGAGGGCTTGAGGGTGCAGTTGACGTAGAGGGCGGTGAGGTCGTCGAAGCGGTAGGCGGCCGGGGTGTCGGGGGTGGGCATGGGCGGTCCCTTCCGGGCGGGCGGCGGGTGGCGGGTGGGGCGCGGTGGGTGAGCGCCTTGTGCAGGGTCTCGCGCGGGTTCCGCTTTGTCCCGGTTCGACGCGCCTGCCCGTGCGCCGCCGCCCCGACCGACCGCCGACCGACCGCCGACCGCCCGCCCGACCGACCACCCGACCACCGGCGCCCTGACGCCATGGCCGTGTTCCATCACGTGGACCGCTGTTGGTGGCCGGCGCCGGCTGCTGTAGAAATGGGCCCCATGACTCACAAGCCCTTGGTGCGACGCCTGGTCATCGACCTGTGCCGGCGCCCGGCTTCGTGTTGTCGCTGAACCGCGTCCCGCTCGCGTGTCCCCGGTCCTTCTGACCGGCCGCCGCTGACGCCTGCCGCCGACCGGCGGCCCCTTCTCCCCTGTCGCACCTCCGGTGCTCTCCCCCAGGTCGTCCAGCCCCGCTGACCCGACCTCAGTCGCCCCTGTCCCGGCGCCCTTTGGAGGCCTGCCGTGTCCACGGCACCCCCGTCCCCTCACCCGACCCCGCACCCGACCCCGCACCCGACCCCGTACCCGTCCTCCGCGCGCTCCTCCGTGTGGCCGCGGGTACGCCAAGCAGGCCTGCCCGTCGGCTCGTTGCTGGTGTTCCTGCTGTTGTGGCAGCTCGTGGCGGCCGGCGGCACCTGGAGCGAGACGCTGGTCCCGCCGCCCGCGAAGGTATGGGACGCGTTCGTCGACGTGTCGTCCACGCACGACGGCGTACGGGGCTACAACGGGACCACCCTCGTCGAGCACCTGGGCATCAGCCTGCGGCGCATCGCGCTCGGCGCCGGGATCGGCATCGCCGCCGGTGTGCTGTTCGGGCTGCTGATGGGCACCGTCGGATGGCTGCGGTCGCTGTTCGAGCCGTGGATCACCTTCCTGCGGACGCTGCCGCCGCTGGCGTACTTCTCGCTGCTGGTCATCTGGCTGGGCATCGACGAGGAGCCGAAGGTGACGCTGCTCGCGGTGGCCGCCTTCCCGCCGGTGGCGGTGTCCGCGACGACCGCCGTGGCGGCCGTGCCGAAGCATCTGGTGGAGGCGGCCCGGGCGCTCGGCGCGTCGCGCTGGGCCGTCGTCAGGGACGTCGTCGTGCCGTCCGCGCTGCCCGAGACGCTCACCGGCGTCCGGCTGGCCGTCGGTGTCGCCTACTCCTCGCTGGTCGCCGCCGAACTGGTCAACGGGCTGCCCGGCATCGGCGGCATGGTCAAGGACGCCGCCAACTACAACAACACCCCGGTCGTGCTCGTCGGAATCATCGCCATCGGCATCTCCGGGCTGGTCATCGACGGGCTGCTGCTCCGGCTCGAACGGGCCGCCGTGCCGTGGCGCGGGCGCGAGTGACGCCGATCGCCCGCCACCGCCCGCACCCCGGCCCACCTTCTCCCCTCCCGCACAGAAACGGTTCCGCCATGTCCCCCTCCGCCGTTCACCGCCCCTCCCGCCGTCTGCTGCTCGCCGGTGCCCTCGCCGCCGTCGCCGGGGCCGTCACCGCCTGCTCCTCCGACAGTTCGGCGTCGGGCGGCGGCGGCTCGAAGCGGCTGCGCATCGGCTACTTCGCCTTCCCCAGCGGCGACCTGATCGTGAAGAACAGGCGGCTGCTGGAGAAGGCGCTGCCGGACCACACCATCACCTGGATCAAGTTCGACTCCGGCGCCGGCGTCAACCAGGCCTTCCTCGGCGGCTCCCTCGACATCGCCGCCCTCGGGTCCAGCCCGTTCGCCCGAGGTGTGTCCGGGTCCTCGCCCATCCCGTACAAGGTCGCCTGGATCCTCGACGTGGCGGGCGAGAACGAGGCGCTGGTGGCGCGCAAGGACACCGGGGTGACGGAGGTCGCCGGGCTCAAGGGCCGGAAGATCGCCACGCCGTTCGCCTCCACCTCGCACTACAGCCTGCTGGCGGCCCTGGACAGGGCCGGGCTGAGGGCGTCCGACGTGAAGCTGGTCGACCTCCAGCCGCAGGCGATCCTCGCCGCCTGGCAGCGCGGGGACATCGACGCCGCCTACGTCTGGCTGCCGACCCTCGACGAACTGCGCGCGACCGGCACCCAGCTCACCAGCAGCAAGGAGATCGGCGCCGGCGGCAAGCCGACGCTGGACCTGGCCGTCGTCTCGGACGAGCTGATCTCCAGGGACCCGGGGGCCATCGACACCTGGCGCGAGGTCCAGGCGGAGGCGCTGCGGCTGCTCAAGTCGGACCGGGCCGGCTCGGTCGAGGCGGTGGCGGCCGAGCTGGGCATCAGCGAGGCGGACGCCGAGGCGCAGCTGTCGCAGGGCGTCTTCCTCACCCCGGAGGAGGTCACCTCCGCCGACTGGCTCGGCACCGACGGCCGGCCCGGCGAGCTGCTGGCCTACGTCACCGACACCGGCCGGTTCCTGGCCGCCCAGAAGCAGATCGACGCCGCACCGGCCGAGGACGTCGTCCGCAAGGCCTTCTACCTGAAGGGGCTGCCCGATGTCCTCAAGTGAGAGCGCGGTCCGGCTCGACGGCGTGGCACACCGGTACGGGGGCGTCACCGCCGTCGGGCCCGTCGATCTGAGCGTCCCGGCCGGGGAGTTCCTGGTGCTGGTGGGTGCCTCCGGCTGCGGCAAGAGCACCCTGCTGCGGCTGATCGCCGGGTTCGAGCGGCCCTCGCACGGGTCGGTACGGGTGGCCGGGAGCGAGCCCCGGCCCGGTGCGACGGCCGGTGTGGTCTTCCAGTCGCCGCGGCTGTTCCCGTGGCGCACCGTGCGCGGCAACGTCGACCTGGCGCTGAAGTACGCCGGGGTGGAACGCGGCGAACGGGCCGCCCGGCGCGCGCGGTTGCTGAAGCGGGTCGGTCTCGCGGGCACCGAGGACCGCCGGACCTGGGAGATATCCGGAGGCCAGCGGCAGCGGGTCGCCATCGCGCGGGCGCTGGCCGCCGAGCGGCCCCTGCTGCTGCTCGACGAGCCGTTCGCGGCGCTGGACGCGCTCACCCGGGAACGGCTCCAGGAGGACGTCCGGCAGGTGGCCGCGCAGACCGGGCGGACCACGGTGTTCGTGACCCACTCCGCGGACGAGGCGGTGTTCCTCGGCTCCCGCATCGTGGTGCTGTCCAAGGGGCCCGGCACGGTGGCCCTGGACCTGCCGATCGACCTGCCGCGCGGTGACGTCGACGCGGAGGAGCTGCGCGAGTCGCGGGAGTACGCGGAGCTGCGCGCGCGGGTCGCGCACGCCGTGAAGACCGCGGCGGCCTGACCCACTTTTCCCCCCGTCGTTCATCCCTCATTTCTCCAAGGAAGGACATCCCTGATGAGCGTTCTCAGCGAGCGGCCCGCCGTGGCGGCCGGGCTCCCCCTGACCCCGCTCGGCCCGCACTTCGGCGCCGAGATCCGCGGCATCGACCTGGGCCGGCTCGACGACGGCCAGGTGCGCGCGCTGCGGGAGGCGCTCGTACGCCACAAGGTGCTCTTCGTCCGCGGCCAGGACGGCCTCGACGACGCCGCGCAGATCGAGTTCGGCAGGCGGCTCGGCGAGGTCACCGTCGGGCATCCGGTGCACGACTCCGGTGACGTGGCGCCCGAGGTGTACTCCCTGGACAGCCAGGACAACGGCTTCGCCGACGTGTGGCACACGGACGTGACGTTCGTACGGCGGCCGCCCGCGATCTCCGTGCTGCGGGCCGTGGTGCTGCCGCCCACCGGCGGCGACACCAACTGGGCCGACAGCCAGCTGGCCTACGAGTCGCTGTCGCCGGGGCTGCGGGCGTACGTCGACACGCTCACCGCCGTCCACGACGGCACCCGTGAGTTCGGCTACTACCTGGCGCAGCGCCGGCAGGGACGCGGCAACCTGTGGGAGGGCGAGGTGTTCACGGAGCTGACGCCGGTCGAGCACCCGGTGGTGCGGGTGCACCCGGAGAGCGGCCGCAAGGGGCTGTTCGTGAACCCCGGCTTCACCTCGCACATCGCCGGCGTCTCCGAGCACGAGAGCCGGGGCCTGCTGGACATCCTCTACGCCCATCTGACCAAGCCCGAGCACGTCGTGCGGCACCGCTGGCAGCCGGGCGACGTGGCCCTGTGGGACAACCGCAGCACCGCCCATTACGCCAACCGGGACTACGGCGACCAGCACCGCGTGATGCACCGGATCACGCTGCGCGGGGATGTGCCGGTCGGCCCGGACGCGGTCACCGCCGGACGCTGAGCCGCACCCGGCCCGCTCCCGGCCCCCGCCCGGCCCGCGCTCGGCCCGCTCCCGGCCCGCGCCCGACCCGCGCTCAGCCCGCGCCGGGCCCGCGTGGTCAGGGCGTGGGCGGAGCCGGCTGCACCAGGCCCGACTGGTAGGCGATGACGACCAGCTGGGCCCGGTCGCGGGCGCCGAGCTTGGTCATGGCGCGGTGGATGTGGGTGCGCACGGTGAGCGGGCTGAGGAAGAGGTCCTCGGCGATCTCGGTGTTGGACTTGCCCTCGGCGGCCAGGGCCATCACCTCGCGTTCGCGGCCGGTGAGTTCGCCGAGGCGTTCCGGGGGCGCGAGGTGGGTGCCGGGGGCCGGGGCGGTGAGGAAGCGGGTGATGAGGGAGCGCGTGGCGCCGGGGGAGAGGAGGGCGTCTCCGGAGGCCACCGTGCGGATGCCGGCCAGCAGGGTGTCGGCGGTCACGTCCTTGCCGAGGAAGCCGCTGGCGCCCGCGCGCAGGGCCTGGGCGACGTAGTCCTCGGTCTCGAAGGTGGTGAGGATGAGGACGCGGGTGGCGGACAGGGCGGGGTCGGCGCACAGGACGGAGGTGGCGGCGAGGCCGTCCGTGCCGGGCATCCGGATGTCCATGAGGACGACGTCCGGGTGGTGGGCGCGGGCCAGGTCGACCGCCTCGGCGCCGTCGGAGGCCTCGCCCGTCACCGTCATGTCGGGGCAGGAGTCGATCAGGATGCGGAAGGTGGCGCGCAGCAGCGCCTGGTCGTCGGCGAGGAGCACTCGGATCGTCATGGCGTGCCTTCTCCTTCGTTCGCTTCGTCCGGTCGCGGCGCGGGCACCGGCGGGTGCAGGGGCAGGGCCGTCCGCACCTCGAAGCCGCCCTCCGGGTGGGGTGCGGCGGACAGGTCGCCGCCCACCGAGTGGGCGCGTTCGCGCATGCCGGTCAGGCCGAAGCCGTGGCCCGGGGCGCGGGTCGTGGCGCGGGTCGGGGCGGCGGCGGCCGGGGTGCCGTCGTCGGTGACGCTGATCGTCAGGCGGGTGGCGGAGTAGGCGAGGCGGATGTGGGCGGCCCGCGCGGAGGCGTGTTTGCTGACATTGGTCAGGGCTTCCTGCACGATCCGGAAGGCGGTCAGGTCGACGCCCGGTGACAGGGGCCGGGGGACGCCCTCGGTGGTGACGGCGACGCGCAGTCCGGCGGACTGGTGGGCGGAGACCAGCTCGGGCAGCCGGGCGAGGCCGGGGGCCGGTTCGAGGGAGCCCGCGTCCGGGTCGTCCGGTTCGCGCAGCAGACCGACGGTGGCCTTGAGTTCGCGCAGCGCCGAGGAGGTGGTGCCGGCGAGGTCGTCGAGGATGCGCCGGGCCTGCTGGGGGTCGGTGCGGGCGAGGTGGGCGGCGGTGCCCGCCTGGGCGTTGGCGAGGGCGAGGTGGTGGGCGACGACGTCGTGCAGCTCGCGGGCGATGCGCATGCGTTCCTCGGCGACGCGCAGCCTGGCCTCCTCCTCGCGGGTGCGTTCGGCGTGCTCGGCGCGGGCCTGCACCGCCTGGAGGTAGGCGCGGCGCAGCCGTGTCATGTTGCCCGCGGCGAGCGGCAGCAGCAGCCAGAAGAACGGGCCGATGGTGCGCAGCAGCACCGAGAAGTGGCCCATGGTGTCGGAGAACGCGGCGGTGACCATCAGTCCGGCCATCACCGAGACGCCCCACACGCGGGTGGTCTTGTGGTCGGAGAGGGTGGCCAGCCAGTAGAGCGCGGCCATGAGGGGCGCCAGCAGCAGCGGGGTGAGCAGGTAGCCCAGCGCGATCGCGGTCATGGTGCACCCGGCGGTGACGACGACGGCGGTGCGCGGATGGCCCCGGTACTTGAGCAGGGCGAGGCAGGACAGGCCCATCAGGGCGGCGGCGGGTTTCTCGTGGTCGGGCGGGTCGGCGCCGGGCAGGCTGAGCCAGCTGCCGAGCAGCGCGCAGCCCATGAGCGCCGCGACCAGCGCCACGTCGACGGCGACGGGGTGGCGGTCGGCGTACTGCTCGAAGCGGTCGGTGTAGCGCTCCAGGCTGCTGCTCATCTCGGGTTTCTCCGGTGGGTGGGCTGCGTCCATCGTCGCCGTGGTGGCGGGCGGACGGCCGAGGGGACCGCCCGTGTCGTTGCTCACGGGCGGTCCCTGGGGAGGGGCGGGGTGGGTTCAGGTGCGCGCGGGCTCCGGGTCGGCGGCGGTCTCGGGGGTGGCGCCGGGGGTCGCGGGCCGCCGCAGCGCCTCGCCCTCGACGTCGACGCGGGGCAGGATGCGCTCCAGCCGGGCGGGCAGCCACCAGGCCTTGTCGCCGAGCAGGGCGAGGACGGCGGGCACGATCGCCATCCGGACGACGAAGGCGTCGAAGAGGACGGCGGTGGCCAGCCCGAAACCGATCATCTTGATCATGGAGTCGCTCTCGCCGACGAACCCGGCGAACACCGCGATCATGATCAGTGCGGCGGCCACCACCACCCGGGCGCTGTGCCGGAACCCGGAGACGACCGCCGCGCCGGGTGTCTCGCCGTGGACGTACGCCTCCCGCATCCGCGAGACGAGGAAGACCTCGTAGTCCATGGCGAGCCCGAAGACGATGCCGACCAGGAAGATCGGCATCAGGCTCATGATCGGGCCGGTCTGCTCCACGCCCAGCAGCTCCGCGCCGTGGCCCTGCTGGAAGACCACGACGACCGCGCCGAGGGAGGCCAGCACCGACAGCAGGAAGCCGAGCGCGGCCTTGAGCGGGACCAGCAGCGAGCGGAAGACCACCATCAGCAGCACGACCGCCAGGCCGACCACCACGATCAGATACGGCACCAGCGCGGCCTGCACCTTGTCGGCGATGTCGATGTTCATGGCGGTGGTGCCGGTGACCTCGTAGGTCGCCCCGGTCTCCGCCTCGGCGGCCGGCCGCTCCTCGCGGATGGTCTGAACGAGCCGCTTGGTCCGCTCGTCGGTCGGCGCGGTGGCGGGCACGGCGGAGAAGACCGCGGTGTCGCCCGCCTCGTTGAAGCGCGGCGGGGAGACGGAGACGACACCGTCGGTGGCCGCCATCCGCTCGGCTATGCCGGTGGCCGCGGCCCGCGGGTCGGCGTCGCCGCGGGCGTCCACGACGATCGTCAGCGGGCCGTTGAAGCCCGGTCCGAAGCCGTCGGCGAGCGCGTCGTAGGCGCGGCGTTCGGTGGTGGCGGTGGACTTGGCCTCGTCGCCGGGCATGCCCAGCTGGAGGCCGGTCACGGGCACCGCGAGCGCGCCGAGGCCGACCACGCCGAGCAGCAGCACGGGCAGCGGGCGGCGCAGCACGAACCGCGCCCAGCGGGTGCCGCCGTTGTCGGCGCCGGGCCGTGCGCCGGCGCGGCGGGCCCGGCGGGACAGCACGGCGTCGGGCCAGAAGCCGAGGAACGCCGGGACCAGGGTGAGCGCGATGAGGACGCCGACGACGACCGCGCCCGCGGCGGCCAGGCCCATCTTGGTGAGCATCGGGATGCCGACCACCGCGAGCCCGGCGAGCGCGATGACGACGGTGAGCCCGGCGAAGACGACCGCGGACCCGGCGGTGCCGACGGCGAGGCCGGTCGCCTCCTGCGGGGTGCGGCCCTCGGCGCGTTCCTCGCGATAGCGGGAGACGACGAACAGGGCGTAGTCGATGCCGACGGCGAGGCCCAGCATCATCGCCAGGGTGCCGGTCGTGGTGGACAGGCCGAGCGCGTCGGACAGCGCGAGGATGGTGGCCATGCTGACGCCGACGCCGATCACCGCGGTGAGCAGCGGCAGTCCGGCGGCGGCCAGCGAGCCGAAGGTGATGAGCAGGACGACGGCGGCCACCGAGACGCCGATCAGCTCGGCCGCGCCGCCCGGTCCGGTCTCGGCGGCCAGCGCGGTGCCGCCGGCCTCGACCCTCAGCCCGGAGTCGCGGGCGTCCTCCAGGGCGCGCTCCAGGTGTTCGCGGCTCGTGTCGGTGAGGTCGCTCGCGCCGACCCGGTAGGTGACGGTGGTGTAGGCCGTCCTGCCGTCCCGGCTGACCGCCTTCGCCCGGTACGGGTCGACGGCGCCCGCGACCTGGCTGCCGTCGGCCAGTTCGGTCACGGCCCGTTCGACGGCCTCGCGGTGCCCGGCGGCGGTCACCTTCTCGCCGTCCGGCGCGACGAAGACGACCCGGGCGGTCGCGCTGTCGGCGGTGGCTCCGGGGAAGCGCTCCTCCATCAGGTCGAACGCCTGCTGGGACTCGATGCCCGGCAT
Organism: Streptomyces sp. NPDC001532; assembly: GCF_040298625.1. Lineage (NCBI taxonomy): Bacteria > Bacillati > Actinomycetota > Actinomycetes > Kitasatosporales > Streptomycetaceae > Streptomyces > Streptomyces sp. NPDC001532. Next base: position 202,358 of record NZ_JBEPAL010000008.1, on the reverse strand, counting down.
GGAGAACTCCTCGTCGGCGGCGCCCGGGGCCTTCAGGGCGCCCAGTCCGACGGCGGCCAGGACCGCCGCCCACATCAGGGCGACGTACCAGCGTCGCCGGAAGGCCAGACGGCCCGTTCGGTACAGGAATTCAGCCACGGCAGGAGGTCTCCCCATCAGACGCCGACTCTCGGATGCCGACTCGCAGATGCCGACTCTCCGTCCAGGCTCTCCGGCAGGGCCCTGTCCTGTCGTCGTGCGCCTGCCGACAATCCGCGCTACTGAATCCGCAGTACGGAGGCGCCGGCGGGTCGGCCCCGGGGAGGACGGCCGCCGCGGACGGCTCCGCCTGAGGTCTGCCCCCCGGGAGTACGGCGGGGCGCCGGAGCGGCGGCCGACACCGGGTCAGGACGCAATGGGCCTGGGACGGTTGCGTCCATCCGATCTCTCTTCTCACGCCCCTGACCTGCGGCGAGAGTAGTTCTCACCACCGGGCGACACATCCGCCGCACGGCCTCACAGCTGCACCTGCAGGGCAGCTGTCCAGGTCGAGGACGTGCCTTTCGCCCGCTCGCCTTCCATGCCGCAGGAGCAGTCCATGAAGCTGAGCAACGCCGTCCGCCGTACCTCCGCCGCCCTCGCCGTGGGCGCGATGACCCTCGGTCTGGTCGCCGTGACCGGTGAGGTCGCCCACGCCGCCGCGCAGTGCACCGGCGATGTGTCGGTCTACGGCACGCTGGCCGACGGCCGGCTGACCTACACCCAGATCGCGCCGAACACCGGCGACCGTGTGAAGACCCTCGTCGGCCCCGACCTCGGCTTCGAGCCGAAGGCGATGGCGACCCTCAACTTCAACACGATCCTGGTCACCTCGACCGCCGGTGACCTGTACCGGGTGGACGTCCAGACCAACAACACCAGCCTGGCCCTGGCGAACGCTCCGGTGAAGATCCGTGACCGGCTGGCGGTGCTCACCCGGGAGGTCACGGAGGAGTTCCTGGCCTTCGCGCCGGGCGGGCCGCAGACCGCGGAGAACATGGCCGCGTTCCGGCCGCTCAACCAGGATCTGCTGGTCCGCGGGGTGCGGATGCGCACCCTCTACCTCGACAGTGTGCGCAGCCACCGCCCGACGGTCGAGCACGCCACCTGGCTGGCCGGGCTCGGCGGTCAGGTGCGCACGGTGCCGTCCCTGCCGACCCGCATGATCCTGATGGACCGGCGGGTGGCCATGATCTCGGTGAGCAGCGACGACACGGCGGCGGGCGCGGTCCTGCTCACCGGCCAGGGCACGCTCACGCTGCTGTACGCCCTGTTCGAGACCACCTGGGAGTCCGCCCAGCCGCTCGGCGAGGTGGTCCCGGTCGATCCGCACGGGCTCACGGCCCAGCAGACGACCGCGCTGCGGCTGCTCGCGGAGGGGCACACCGACGAGGCGATCGCCAAGCGGCTCGGTGTCTCGCACCGCACGGCCCGGCGGATCGCGTCCGAGCTGATGGACCGTCTGGACGCCCGCAGCCGCTTCGAGGCGGGTGTCCGCGCGGTGCAGCGGGGCTGGCTCCCGGTCGGCGGCTGACGCCGTACGACGTCTTCGGCGCGTGGTACGCCGTCGGCCTGGCAGGTTCATGTTTCTGAACACCGATCATGTACGCGCGTCTTGACGCGTTCACAGCAAGCGCTTACCGTCCCGTCGACAGCCAGTTCCCGGCGCCGCGGCGGCACCCGCACGCACGACCGGTTCACGCACTCGAACGCTCCGCCGCAGGTTGCCGTACAACCCCTGGAGACGCCCCGATGCACCCGAGAGCAGTCGTCCGACCCGTCCTCCCCGTCCTCGCGTCCGCCGGCCTGCTGGCCGGCGCGCTCGTCGCACTCTCCGGCACCACAGCCCAGGCCGCGACCGTCCGCTACGAGGCGGAGACCTCGCCGGCGGTGTGCACCGGCACCGTCGAATCCGACTGGGCGGGATACTCCGGCAGCGGCTTCTGCAACGGCACCAACGCCACTGGCGCGTACGCCCAGTTCACCGTGAACGCCCCCGCCGCCGGTACGGCCGCCCTGCGGATCCGCTTCGCCAACGGCACCACCTCCGCGCGCGCCGCCACCCTCACCGTGAACGGCGCCGCGGCGACCTCGCAGACCTTCGAGTCCACCGGCACCTGGGACGGCTGGACGACGAAGACGCTCACCGTGAGCCTGGCCGCGGGCGGCAACACCGTCCGCCTCAGCCCCACCACCTCCGGCGGTCTGCCCAACATCGACTACATCGAGGTCGAGACCAGCGGCGACACCACCCCGCCGCCGACCGGCACCACCCTGTACGTCGCCCCGAACGGCACCGACGGCGCGGCCGGCACCCAGACCGCCCCGACCACGCTCACCTCGGCGATCAGCCGGATCACCCCCGGCGGCACCATCTACGTCCGCGGCGGCACCTACGCGTACGCGCAGACCGTCACCATCCCGCCGACCAACAACGGCACCGCGAGCGCCCGCACCAAGCTGACGGCGTACCCCGGCGAGAAGCCGGTCCTGAACTTCTCCGCGCAGGCGGAGGACCCGGCCAACCGCGGCCTCGCCCTCAACGGCTCGTACTGGCACGTCCAGGGCCTGACCGTGGAACGCGCCGGCGACAACGGCATCTTCGTCGGCGGCAGCAACAACGTCATCGAGCGCACGGTGACCCGGTACAACCGGGACACGGGCCTTCAGCTCTCCCGGATGGCCTCCACGACCCCCGCCTCCCAGTGGCCGTCCAACAACCTCATCCTCAGCGCCGAGTCCCACGACAACGCCGACTCCGACGGCGAGGACGCGGACGGCTTCGCCGCGAAGCTGACCTCCGGGCCCGGCAACGTCTTCCGGTACGCCGTCGCCCACAACAACATCGACGACGGCTGGGACCTCTACACCAAGCCCGACACCGGCCCCATCGGCGCCGTCACCATCGAGGACTCCCTCGCCTACGAGAACGGCACCCTCAGCGACGGCTCCCAGGCCGGCGCCGGCGACCGCAACGGCTACAAGCTGGGCGGTGAGGACATCGCCGTCAACCACGTGGTCCGCCGGTCCATCGCCTACGACAACGGCAAGCACGGCTTCACGTACAACAGCAACCCGGGCTCGATGACCGTCTCCGACAACGTGAGCGTCGACAACGCCCAGCGCAACTTCAACTTCGACGCCGGCACGTCGGTGTTCCGGGGCAACACCTCCTGCCGCAGCTCCAGCGGCACGAACGACCGCATCATCGGCAACGCCGACGCCACCAACCAGTTCTGGTCCGGCACCAACGGCTCCCGCTGCGCCTCCTACACCGGCGCCCTGGGCTGGTCCTACGCCTCGGACGGCCGGCTGGTGGTGACGTTCGGCGGCAAGCAGGTCACCCTGTGACGGCCGAACGGACGCCACCCGCGTGACGACGAGGGCGGCGGGGCGTTTCCCAGGGCATGCGAAAGATCATCACGTGCGGCCTGCTGGCCGCCACCGCGGCCCTGGCCACCTCGTCCCCCGCCTTCGCCGACAACGACAGCAACTTCGGCGGCGGCGTGAACGCCGCCGACAACTGGAACTTCACCGCCGCCGCCGTCTGCCTCATGGAGGTCGCCGTCGTGCCCGTCCTCGGCGACTGGGTCTCCGACCACACGAACAACTGCTCCAACGGCAATGTCATCGACCACACCGGAACCGCCGTCCGGTCCCTGCTCAGCCCCTGAGACCGCCGCCCGGCTGCCGCAAGGCGCCCAGGACCCAGCGCATCTGCTTGTGGTGGGTCACCACCAGCACCGGTACCCCCTCGTCCCGGCACTCCAGGACGAGGGCCCGGCCGCCGTAGTACGGGAACTCGGGGTCCGTCCGGTAGGGCGGGCGGACCCTGACGGGGGTGAGGGTGGCGGGCGCCGGGCGGCGGTAGGAGACGCCGGACGGGTCGGGGGTCTCCGCCAGCCCGGAGGGGCCGGCGACCAGGAATCCGCCGCCGCGGGCGTACGGCACCTCACCGACGAGCGCCCCGGGGAAGACCCGGTCGGTGGTGGGCACGGACGCCGTCACGGCGACGGTGTCGTCGCCGCGCTCCCGCCGCCGGGCGAGGAGCACGCCCGCCCAGGAGCCCGCCGCGACCACCGGCAGGGCCACGCCGACGGCCCGGAAGGCCGCGGCGGGACGGTCGGTGCCGCCGGGCGCGAGCGCCCCGACCGCGGTGAGCACGCACACGCCGACCAGGGGCGCGCCCAGCTGCCAGGAGTAGGCCCGGCGGGCGGTCCGCGCCCGCCGGCTCCACCAGGCCACGGTCGCCGCGGTGCCCGCGGTGTAGAGGCCGAGGCCGAGTCCCCAGGCGCAGTACGGCCGCCAGTCGTCGCGCGGGTCGGCGGTCGTGAACCGGCGTCCGTCCGGGAAGCCGACGTACCGGATCTGGTCCCGCCAGTAGGTGACGTCGACGCGCTGCCCGGCACGCGCGGCGGGGTTCTCCCCCGGCACGCCCGGCAGCCGGGTGCGGCTGTGCGTCCCGTCCGCCTCGTCGAGGTACAGCCAGTACGAGGCCGACCGGCGGCCCGACACCTCGTCGATCCCCTCGATCCGCGCGGCGGCCGTACGCAGGCAGTCGTCGCCCCGCTCGCCCGGCGCGCACGCCTCCGCCGCGCGGAAGGCACGCGCGTCGTCGAGCGCGCCGCGCATCGGGAACAGCAGCAGCCAGGCCGAGGCCAGCAGGCCGACGACGCCGATCGCCGTGGCGGCACGCCGGTGCGCGAAGGTCCTGGACGGGCGGGTGGGTGTCTGCGTCACGCGTCCATACTGCGGGGCGGGAGGCGGGGGGTCACCGGCGCCCCCGCGCCTCTTTCCGTCACCGGTGGGCCGCCGGGGCCGCCGTGCCCGCGTCCGCGCCCGCCGTCTCCGAGCGGAAGCCGTGTCCGAGTTCCGGGGTCAGGCCGTGGTAGTGGCGGAAGTTGTAGACCAGGGGGCTCCAGGCCGCGGGGTCCACGTGGTCGGTGCCGGGGACGACGATCGCCGGGTCGGCGTGGACCCGGGTCACCGCGCACTCCACGACGCGGAAGTGGCCGTCGGGACCGCCGGGGTGGTTCGCGCGGACGGTGGCCTCCAGTTGGAGGGGGCACTCGGCGACGCGCGGCGGCCGGACCGTCCGAGCGGGCTGCGGGGTGAGCCCGGCGGCGGCGAACTTGTCGGGCTCGTGGCGGTACACGGCCCGCTTCCCCGGCGGAACCGGGTCGGCGCCGGTGAGCGGGGCGAGGGCCTCCACCGAGCGCCACATGCCGGGCGACGGCAGGCTGATCACCAGCTCCGGACGCGCGGCGAGGTTCTCCGCCGTACGGCTCTCCCCGCCGATGCCGAGGACCACGGTGTGGCCCAGCGCCCACACGGAGGAGACCGGGGCGAGATTGGGGCTGCCGTCGGGGTTGACGGTGGTCAGCAGGGCGACCGGGGTGCCGAAGTAGAGGATGCTCGGGGATATCCGGACGTGGCGGCCGGCCCCCGTTCCGTGCGAGGTGCTCATGGCCGGAACGCTAGGCGCCCGACGCTTCGGCGACGGCCGAAGCGTACGGTCCCCACCATGGCGGACATGACCGAGACCACGCCGCCCGACGGCGTCATCGACAGCCCCGACCTGGCGTCCCTCGCCGGGCTGCTCGCCGACGCCACCAGGGCCGCGATGTGCCTGGCCCTGCTGGACGGGCGGGCGTGGACCGCGACCGAGCTGGCCCGGCACACCGGGGTCGCCGCGTCCACCGCGACGGAGCATCTGCACCGGCTCGTCGCGGGCGGGCTGCTGACGGAGGAGCGGCGCGGACGGCACCGGTACGTGCGGCTGGCCGGGCCGGACACCGCCGAGATGATCGAGAGTCTCGCCTCGCACGCCCCGCTGCGGCCGGCCCGGGTCCGCTCGCTGCGCGACGCGCACCGCCGGCGCGCCCTGGCCCACGCCCGCACCTGCTACGACCATCTCGCGGGCACGGTGGCCGTCGCCATCACGGACGCGATGACCGAACGGGCCCTGCTCGCCTGGGACTACGGCCCGTCCCTGACCGCTGAGGGGCGGCGGTGGCTGCGCGGCCTCGGCGTCGGCGGGCCCGCCGGTCCCGTGTCGTACCGCGCGCATGTCCGCACCTGCCTCGACTGGACCGAGCGGCGCGAGCATCTGGCGGGCGCCGTGGGCGCGGCGCTCTTCCGGCACGCGCTGGACCACGGCTGGGTGGCGGCGCGGGGCACGACCCGGGTGGTCACGGTCACGGACGCGGGGCGGGACGCGCTGCGCGAGCGGCTGGGCCTGCCGGAGTCGGTGCTGCTGCCGCCCGCGGGCTGACCGGGTTCAGTCGAGGTCCGCCAGCCCGGCCGCCCGGTCCTCCTCGTCCCAGGTGACGCGCTGGACCCGGACCACCGCGTCCCGGTCCAGGGGTCCGAACACATGGGGGAACAGGGTGCCTTCGGGGACACCGGGCGGGGGTGCGGGTGCGGCGGCCTCGTGGACGCAGCGGGCGGTGAGGCGCGCCTCGTCGATGTGCAGGGCCAGCAGGGGCCGGGGCGCGGTGCGGTAGAAGGCGTTGACGACGGCCAGGGCGACCTCCTCGTCGGGCGCGCAGTGCACGAAGCCCTCCTCGGCCAGGGAGGCGGGCGCGTAGGGGCGCTCGGGCTCGGCGTTCCAGTCGGCGCTCGGTACGACGTGATAGATCATGGCCCGGTTATATCGCACATATGTCCTGTACCGACCGCTCCGTCCGTACCGTCCGTTGCCATGTGAACCGCCGGTCGTTGGTCTCTTCACGCATTGTCTGCGCTGATCGCGCCGAAGAACGGAGGCCCCCGTGCGCATGACCGACCTCCAGCGCTGCGAGATCCGACCCGGACGGCTGGTGGAGTGGGCGCTGCATCCGGCGGCCGTCGCGGCGGCCGGAGCCCTGCCGGACGACTCCCGTCCGCCCGCCTATGTGCAGGAGTCCCATCTGCGCACCTCCCGGTCGATACGCCGGGACGGGCTGTTCGTGCCGACCTGGCTCGGCACGGCGTTCGACGTGCCGGGGCCGGTCGACCTGGACGCGCTCCAGGAGGCGCTGCGCGGCTGGACGCTGCGGCACGAGACGCTGCGCAGCGGCTTCCGCTGGTGCGGGGAGGAGATGCGGCGGTTCACGCTGGACGCCGAGGCGGTCGCCCTGCACCGCGAGGACATCGGGCACTTCGCCGACGCGGCGGTGCTCACCCGGTATCTGCGGGATCGTTTCGATGTCGCGGCGGACGCGCTGACCTGGCCGAACTTCCTGTTCGCGGCGGTCGTCCGGGACGACGGGGCGAGCCTGTACATGGCGTTCGACCACAGCAACGTCGACGCGTACTCCATCCACCGCATCGCCGCCGAGGTGCACGAGCTGTACGCCGCGGCCCTCGCCGGCCGCCCGGCCGACGAGGCCCCGGCCGCCAGCTACATCGACTTCTGCGCGGCGGAACGCGACGACGCCGACCGGATCGACGACTCCCACGAGATCGTCGCGCGCTGGCGGGAGTTCATCGCCCGCTGCGACGGCCGGCTGCCGAACTTCCCCGTCGACCTCGGCCTCGACCCCGAGGGCCCGCTGCCCGAGCAGAAGTTCCTGCACGAGATGCTGGTCGACGACACGGACGCGGCGGCCTTCGAGGCCTACTGCCGTCCCTACGGCGGCAGTCTGGTCGGTGTGCTGGCGGCCACCGCGCTCGCCACCCACGAGATGACCGGGCTGGACGTGTACCGCACGGTGGTGCCGTTCCACACCCGCGCGACCTCCCGCTGGGCCGAGTCGGTCGGCTGGTACGTGGGCGGCGCGCCGGTGGAGATCCCGGTGGCGCAGGCGCCCGACTTCGACCGCGCGCTGGAGCTGGCCCGCACCGCCCTGCGGCACAACCGGCAGCTGGCCCGGATGCCGCTGGCGCGCGTGCTGCACCTGCTGGGCGCCGACTTCCGGCCCACCTCGCCCGACCTCTACTCGATCGTGTCGTACGTCGACACCCGCGGCACCGCCGGCTCCGAGCGCTGGCAGGAGCTGAAGGCGTACGGGCTGATCCGGGTCTCCTACGGCGACCAGGTGTGCCTGTGGGTCACCCGGCTGCACGAGGGCCTTCAGTTCGCCTGCCGCTACCCGGACACCGACAGCGCGCACAAGAGCCTGCGGCGGTACGTGGAGCGGCTGCGGGAGCTGATCGTGTCGGCGGCGCGGGAGGGAACCGGAGGGGCGGGGCGGCACGGGGCCGGGCTCACGGCGCGGGCGGCGGTGACCGCCCCGCCGTGAGCCGCCGCCGGGTGTCCCGGCGCACCGGACGCCGGCCGGATGCTCGCCGGATGCTCGCCGGACGGTGACCGGACGCCCGCCGGACGCCGACCGGATGCCCGGCGCACAGGCGTCAGCGTCGGGGCGCCGGGGGCCGGCCGGGCCGGGGCGCCGGGAGTCGGCCGGGCCGGGGCGCCGGGGGTCGGCCGGGGCGGTGCGCCGCCCCGTAGTCCAGGCGGCGGGCCGTCTCGACCAGGGAGTCGAGGGGGTCCGGCCGGCGGAAGGGGCGCGCGAGGCGGCGTAAGGGGCGCGAGAACCGTACGCACCCTTTCGCCATGGTTCGCCACCCCTTCCGCCACTTCGGAAGATCTACCAGCATGAGCACCCCTGTTCCGGAACCCGGAGGTGCACCATGCGAGGCGCCCAGAGACGGGCCGAGGAATGGCTCTCCGCCGCGGCGGCGGACCCACGGGCCTGCAAGCGGCAGTGGACCGGCGAGAGCGGGACAGCCATGCTGGCCTGCGGACGGTTCTGGGATGTGCTGACCGTCCCGGAGGACCTGGGCGTCCTCGCCCTGGACGCGCTGCTCTGCGTCCCGCAGCCGCCCGGCCCCGCGCTCGCCGACACCGGGGCCCGCCGGGTCGGCTTCTTCCTGCCGCCGGATCCGCACGGCCGGTGGATCGGCCCCGACATCCGGTACGCCGGCAGCGGCTCCTGGATCGCCGTACCCGCGCCGCACCGGGCCGCCGGACGGCTGCGCTGGCTGGTGCCGCCCGACGGCACCGGGGCGCTGTTCGTGCCCGCTGCCGTCGAACTCGCCCTCCAGCAGGCCCTCGGCACGCTGTCGGCGCTGGCCGACGCGCGGGGCCGGTGCCCGATGTGCGGATGCGCCGGCGGCGGCCGGACCAGCGCCGCGGACGCGGTCGGCGGCGACACCGTGCTGCGGGGGTGAGCGCGGGGGCCGTGGGGGTGGGGGCGGGAGTGCCCGTGGCGTGCCATGTCCGGTGGAACGCGGCCCCGGCCCGGGCGGTGCGCCCGCGGTGCCGCATCGCCCGCATCGGATGAGCCGGGGTCCCCCGATCGGGGCCATGCGATGACCGCACAAGCCGACCGCGCCCCCGGCGGACGCTCAGGCGCGCTGCCCCCGCGGCCGGTACACCGCCAGCGCCCAGATCACGAAGAAGTCGATGCCGACCATGATCAGGGACCAGAGCGGGGCGTACGGCAGGAAGAGGAACTGGGCGATCAGGCTGAGCGAGGCCAGCACGATGCCGGTGGCGCGGGCCCAGGCGGCGCCCTTGAGGATGCCGGCGCCGGTGACCGCGCAGACCACGCCGAGGACGAGCAGGATCCAGCCCCAGCCGGTGAGGCTGACCTCGTACACGTAGTCGCCGAGCCGGGCGTACACGTCGTCCTCGGCGATCGCGGCGATGCCCTGGAGGATCGCGAGGATGCCGTGCACGAGCAGCAGGACGCCGGCGAAGACGGTGCCGCCGGACGCCCAGCCGTCCTCCGCGGGCCGGGGGCCGCGGCCGGGCGTCGGGCCGGTGCCCTGGTGGGAGGGGTCCCACACCGGCTGCTCGGTGGAATGCGGCTGCTGGGTCATGGCCGTACCTCTGTCTCCGTCGGTTCCGTCCGGGCGGTGATGCCTCTCGACGATCCGCCGGGCCGACCGCCCCCACCAGGCGGAACCCTCCGTTCGGGTGACCCGGCATGCGGGTCGGCTCGAACAAGCCTTCACTGGAGGCAGGACCCGCAGGGTGGGAGGCAGCATGACCGGGCACTCCAGGACCTGGGCCGCGCTGACGGTGACGACGGCCGTCGCCGCGCTCGCGCTCAGCGGCTGCTCCGACGACAGCCCCGACAGCCCCGCCGACTCGGCCAGCGCCGCGGCCTCCGCCGTCGAGTCCGCCGCCTCACGCGCCGGTGACGTGGTGGCGTCGGCGACCGCCGAGGCGGGACGCCGGCTGGACGACATCACCGGTGGCCTCGACGTGCGCGGCGATGTCACGCTCGGCCGGCCCGACACCGCCGGTGACGGGCGGACCACCGTGCCGCTCACCGCGCGCAACACCGCGGACTCGACCAAGTCGTTCGCCGTGCAGGTCGACTTCACCGACCAGGACGGCAACGTGCTCGACACGGTCCTGCTCACCGTCCGCGACGTCCCCGCCGACGGCACCGGCACCGCCACCGCCCGCAGCCACCGCGACCTGACCGGCGAGGTGAAGGCCGTGGTGGCCCGGGCCGTGCGGATCTGACCTAGTCGAGCCAGACGGTGGTGTCCGCCGCCAGCACCCCCCGCTCCCGCAACGGCGCGCTGCTCAGCAGCGGCTCACCCGGCGGCAGGGGCACCGGCCGGCCGGAGAGGTTGGCCACGCACCGCCAGCCGTCCGAGCGGGCGAACGCGAGCACGCCTTCGGGGACGTCCTCCAGCCAGGTCAGCGTCTCCCCGTCCAGCAGCTTGCGGCGCAGCTTCAGCGCCGAGCGGTACAGCTCCAGCGTCGAGCCCTCGACCCCGTCCTGCGCCTCGACGGCGTACTCGGCGAACGTCTCCGGCTGCGGCAGCCAGGCGCCGCCCGCGCCGAAGCCGTACGACGGCCCGGTCGTCGTCCACGGCAGCGGCACCCGGCAGCCGTCGCGGCCCTTGCGGACATGGCCGGTCTGCTCCCAGATGGGGTCCTGGAGCACGGCGGTGGGCAGGTCGGCGACCTCGGGCAGGCCCAGTTCCTCGCCCTGGTAGAGGTACGACGACCCGGGCAGCGCCAGCATCAGCAGGGTCGCGGCGCGGGCCCGGCGCAGTCCGGCGGCGAGGTCGACGGCCGGTGCGTGGCCGCCGGACAGCAGCCAGGCGTCCAGGTCGGTGCCGGGCGGCAGCATCAGCCGGCAGGCGTGCCGTACGACGTCGTGGTTGGACAGCACCCAGGTGGCGGAGGCCCCGGCGGCGTGGGCGGTGGCCAGCGACTCGGTGATGACGCGGCGCAGCTCACCGGCGTCCCAGGGCGTCTTCAGATACTCGAAGTTGAAGGCCTGGCCCAGCTCGTCCGGGCGGGCGTACAGCGCGCGGCGGGTGCCGGGCACCCAGGCCTCGGCGACGGCCATGCGGGGCGGGGAGTAGGCGTCGAGGATCTTCCGCCAGTCGCGGTAGATCTCGTGGACCTCGTCGCGGTCGAAGAAGGGGTGGGTGCCGGGCGCGAACTCGGTCAGGTACTCCTCGTCGCTCAGTTCGGGTGCGCCGAGGTCGCGCAGCGGCTCGCTCAGGTCCTTGGCGAGGGCGTGCGCGACATCGACGCGGAAGCCGTCGACGCCGCGGTCGGACCAGAACTTCAGGGTGGTGCGGAAGTCGGCGCGGACCTCCTCGTTCTCCCAGTTGAGGTCGGGCTGTTCGGGGGCGAACAGGTGCAGGTACCACTGGCCGTCGGGCACCCGCTGCCAGGCGCTGCCGCCGAAGACGGACTGCCAGTCGGTGGGCGGGAGTTCGCCGCCGGGGCCGCGGCCGTCGCGGAAGACGTACCGGTCGCGGGCGGCGGAGCCGGGTCCGGCGCGCAACGCCTCCTGGAACCAGACGTGCTGGTGGGAGCTGTGGTTGGGGACGAGGTCGACGATGACCTTCAGGCCGAGCCGGTGGGCCTCGGCGGCCATCGCGTCGAAGTCGTCGAGGCTGCCGAGGCGCGGGTCGACGTCCCGGTAGTCGGCGACGTCGTAGCCGCCGTCGGCCAGTTCGGACGGGTAGAAGGGGCTGAGCCACAGGGCGTCCACGCCGAGTCCGGCCAGGTGGGTGAGGCGCTGGGTGACGCCCTTGAGGTCGCCGAGCCCGTCCCCGTCGGCGTCGGCGAAGCTGCGGGGATAGACCTGGTAGATGACGGCCTGGCGCCACCAGTCGGGGTTCTTGGAGGAGAGGTCGGGCACGCGGTCTCCTTCGTGGCATCGCGGGCGTTGCGGGTGACAGGAAGATGACTGTCCACATCGCCGGAAAAGCGAACATTCCTTGCGCCGCAGCGGGGTGTCAGGGGAATTGACAGTCCTTCCGGCGGGACCGAACATGTGCTCACGCCGTACCGCGCTGACCAGCGAGCACGGCGTTCTTCACGACCATTCGAGGGGCCGCCTCTCCATTGCCGCGGCCTCCCTCACCCATGCACACGCAAGATGGGAAACACATGTCCATAGCGAGACGTGTCACCGCGCGCCGCCTGCTGGGGACGGGCGCCGCGACGCTCGCCCTGTGCACCGCCACCGTCGCCGCCGCCTCCGGCGCCTGGGCGCACGGCACACCCGGCGGCGACGGCTGGAAGTCGGGCGGCCAGTACCAGCCCGGCACCGGCGCCGGCACCGAGACCGGTACCGACCGCTGCCAGTTCTCCCTCGACGGGACCGCTTTCCAGGACTCGGTGAAGGTCGACGACCAGAGCCTGAAGCCGACCGGCGACGGCAAGGTGCACATCACGGTGCGCGCCGCCGAGGACGCCACCACCTGCACCGCCTCGCTCGCCTCCTACCTCGCCCACGGGCCGAGCTTCGCCACCTCCGGCGAGCAGGTCTTCGTCGACTTCGACACGGTGACGGTCCGCCAGGGCGCCACCGACACCCTCGACATCGCGGTGCCGGACGCCGGCTGCTTCGCGCAGATCGACCTCTACCGGGGTGCCGTGAAGTTCGACGGCAGGCTCGACGCGAACGACGGCCTGGTCCACGGCGAGCTGCCGGCGGGCCCGGACCGCCCGGTCATCAAGGACAAGCTGATCGCGGCCTGGAACGGCGGCACCAAGGACTGCGCGGTGTCGGAGTCGCCGGAGTCGCCGGAGCCGTCCTCCCCCGAGGCGACCGAGCCGTCGTCGCCGCAGCCGTCCTCCCCGGAGCCGTCGGCGACCGAGCCCGGCAGCCCCGAGCCGTCCGTTCCGGCGCCGAGCGAGTCCGCTCCGGGCGAGGCGACCACGGCCCCGGCGCCCGCCTCCTCGCAGCCGGGCGCGACGCCGAACGGCGGCGGCGAGGACCTCGCGGAGACCGGTGGCGGCGGCAACACCGGCGTCATCGCCGGCGGCGCGGCGGTGCTGCTGGCCGGTGGCGCGGCGATCGTGCTGGCGACGCGCCGGAAGCGCGCGGCGCGCTCCTGACGGTCCGTCCGCCCCGCCCTCCGGCTACCCGGCGGGCGGGGCGGTGACCGTCTCCAGGTACAGCTTCACGAACCGGTCCACGTCCACGTCCAACGCCACGTCGAGCAGGGCCGGTTCGCGGCCCTCGCCGTGGATCTCGGACTCGCCCGGCCGGGGGCGGCGGTCGACGACGGTCTGGCCGCGGGTGGGGCCCGGGGCGAGGGAGACCTCGACCGGCAGCAGCTCGGTGGTGATAGCGGCCGGGTCGGCGACCGCGCACACCGCGCCCGCGTCGCCGATGCCGCCGCCCGGGTCGTCGCCGTCCTCCTCGGGCGTGGCCGGGCGGTGGGCGAGCAGTTCGCCGGCGAGGCGGGCGCCGGGCTCGGTGCTCGCCCGCAGCCGCCGGACGTCGGGGCCGGGGACGACGACCCGCCGGAAGACGTCCAGGCCGTACATGGTGATCGGCACTCCGGCGGTGAGCAGCACCGCCGCCGCCTCCGGGTCGTGCCAGACGTTGAACTCGGCGACCGGTGTGGCGTTCCCGCAGGCCACCGCGCCGCCCATGAACACGATCCGCTCGATGTTGCGGGTGACGTCCGGGTGGGTGCGCAGCAGCAGGGCGATGTTGGTGAGCGGGGCCGTGGGGACGAGGGTGACCGGGCGGGGCGAGGCCAGGATCTCGCGGCGCAGCAGGGTCACGGCGTCCACGTCCGCCGGGGCGCGGGTGGGGGCGGGCAGGCCGAGGTCGCCCATCCCGTCCTCGCCGTGCACATGGCGGGCCGAGCGCGGGTCCTCGATCAGCGGCCGCTCGGCGCCGCGGGCGACCGGGACGTGGGGGGCGCCGGCCTGTTCCAGCACGGTGAGGGTGTTGCGTACGACGCCGTCCACGTCGGTGTTCCCGGCGACGCAGGTGACCGCGCGCAGGTCGAGACCCGGGTGGCGGGCGGCGAACAGCAGGGCCAAGGCGTCGTCGACGCCGGTGTCGCAGTCGATGATCACGGGGACGGGCCGACCGGGCACGGGACGCTCCTTCCGTCTGCGACGAACCCTATGCCGCTTCCCCCGACCCGGCACCGCACCCGGCCGCCCGCTCCACGAGCCCTTGGTGCCGACGCTCCATCTCGGTGATCACCCGGACGGCCCGGCTCGGTGGTGACCGGGGGCGCGGGGTGGTGCCGTGGACGTACCACCGTCGGCAAGCCGTCCGCTGTCCCTGGAGCCACCTGCGATGACCCGCACCCGCCTCGCCGTCTCCGCCCTCGCCGTGGGGACGCTCCTCACCGGCGCCGCGTGCTCCGCGATCGTGCAGGAGCGGCCGCCGAAGCCCTCGGCGTCACGAGCGGCCTCCTCGCCCGCCGGTGCCGCCTCCTCCTCCCCGTCCCCGGCCGCGCCGCCCGCCCTCACCGACGCCCAGGCGCAGGCCGCCCTGATCACCGAGGCGGACCTGGGCGACCCGTGGGCGCCGTCGCAGGGCGCGGCGACCTGGCGGGACGGCTTCCTCAAGGCGCGGGCGGCGCAGGGCGCGGCGCCGGACTGCCAGCGGCTGCTGGACGCGCTCTACTCCGACGAGCTGCTCGCCGCGCCCGCCCGCGCGGTGATCGGGCTGGACGACCTCGCCGACGGGGCCCAGCTGCGCTACCAGGTCACCGAGCAGCGCCCGGCGGCCGTGGACCGGTCCCTGGAGTGGATGCGGACGCTGCCGAAGCGGTGCGCGGCGTTCTCCGCCACCACCGCCGGAGGCACCCGGCAGCAGGTGGAGGTGGCCGACGCCCCGCTCCCGGAGGTGGGGGACGCCCGCCAGGGCCTGCGGGTGACGGTGCTGGCGGAGCACGGGGAGGAGGAGTACGCGCTCACCCTGGACGTGGTGGCGGTCCGGGTCGGCGAGGACGCGTTCACGCTGACCAACGGCGGATTGGGCGACGTCTGGCCCGAGGTCACGGCGGCGGCGACGGAGCTGGGCGCCCAGCGGCTGACGGAGGTGCGCAGGCAGGGCCGGGTGCAGGTGTGAGCGGCGGGTGACAGGGCCAGGGCCTGTCCGACCATTCGCATCTGCCGCGCGACGCCCCCTAGGCGCGGTCGAACTGCTCGCGCCGGGCGACCACGTCGTGGGCCGTGTCCCGGACGGTGCGGCCGTGCGCGAAGGCCCGCGCCCGCAGCCGGGCCATCGCCTCGTCGGAGCCGACGCGCAGCCGGGCCATGATCATGCCGATCGCCTGGAACACCTGGTCGTGGCCGCGGGCCAGCTCGGTCAGCCAGGTGCCGTCCCGCTGCTCGCCGTACTCGTCGGCGCACGGCAGGTACATCAGCGCCACGGTCGTCACGGTGGCCAGCAGGTGCGCGGTGTGCAGCTCGTGCGGGGCGAGGGTGCCGGGGGCGCGCCGGTACAGGTCGAGCGTGCCGACGCAGCCGGCGTCGTCGCCGAGCGGCAGCGCGTACACCGCGCGGACCCCGGCCGCGGTGGCCTGCTGGGCGAAGACCGGCCAGCGGGCGGCGTCCCGCGCGCCCGCGGTCAGATCGACGGCGAGCACGTCCGCGCCGGTGCGGAAGGCGTGCATGCAGGGCCCGTCACCGAGCGTGGCCTGGATCTCCATCAGCTCGGCCGCCAGGTCGTCCCCGGCGCTCAGCGGCACCGGCATCCCGTCCCCGCACAGGGAGACGCTCGCGCAGCTGACCGGCAGCAGCCGCGCCGCGGCCTGGCACAGCCGGCGTGGCACGTCTACGGGGCCCACTCCGCGCACCGACTCCGCGATCACGTCGGCGGCCCATGCCCGGTCCTGCTCGTTCCTGGGCCGCACGGTCACTCCTTCCGCCGCCACCGCCCCATGTGAACGACGCCCGACTACCCGACCGGGGTGTGCCGAAACGGACCGCTAGCGGGTCCGGACCGGCTCCACACCGGATTCCCGCTCCACGCCCGGTCCCCGCTCCACGCCCGGTCCCCGCTCCACGCCAGGTCCCCGCTCCACGCCAGGTCCGCGCTCCACGCCAGGTCCCCGCTCCGCCCCCGTCGCCTCGGCGGGGCCGGCGTTCGCGGCGGTGATCAGGGCGGTCGCGGCGACGACGGCGGCGGCGAAGGCTCTGGCGTAGCGGGTGGAGGCGGGGGTGGGGATGAAGGCTCGGCCGGGGTGGGCGGCGGGACGTCCGGGCACGGCAACCTCGCAACAAGCAGCGGATTAAGCGGGCTTACTTCTGGCCTTATCTTCTTCCAACCTAGGGGGTGCGCACTTCAACGGGAAGAGCGTTCCCGCCAGTTGACACTGGCATGATGAGCGCATGGCGAAGCGCGACGACCCGCAGACCATCGGGCGCAGGGTGCAGCGGCTGCGGCGGGAACGCGGGCTGACCCAGCGGCAACTGGCCGAACCGGTCTACACCCCCGCCTACATCTCCACCCTGGAGGCCGGCCGCGTCCGCCCCTCCGACGACGCCCTGCGCCACCTCGCCGGCCGCCTCGGCGTCGCCTTCGACGAGCTGGCCACCGGCCGCCCCGCCCACCTCGCCACCGACCTGCGGCTGCGGCTGACCGAGGCGCAGCGCACCCTCGCCACCGGAGCGGCCGAGGAGGCGGCCGCCCAGTACGCCGCCCTGCTCGCCGAGGCCGACACGCACGGCCTCACCGAGGCCCGGTACACCGCCCTGCTCGGCCTCGGCGACTGCGCCCTCGACACCGGCGACCTCAGCACCGCCCGCCGGCACTTCGAACACGCCGAGCAGGTCCTCGCCGACGCCCCGCTGCCCGCCCGCGTCCCCGCCCTGCGCGGCCGGGCCGTCGCCCACTACCTCGCCGGCGAGCTGCGCTACGCCGTCTACCTGCTGGAAACCGCCCTGGACGAGCTGAACCGCGGCGGTCTGCACGACCCCGACGCGCTGCTCCTCCTCTACGCCAGCGTCATCGGCCCCTACATGGACATGGGCGCCCACGTCCGCGCCGCCCAGGCCGCCGAGTTCGCCCTCGCCCTCGCCCCGCAGGCCGCCGACCCCGCCCTGGTCGCCCGGATGCACCGCTCCGTCGCCCGCACCCTGCTCGCCGAGGGCCGTATCGCCGAGGCCGACGCCTCCCTCGCCAAGGCGGCGGAGATGTACCGCCAGCTCCAGCTCCGCACCGAGCTGGCCAACTGCCACTGGATGCGCGGCTACGTCCACGCGCAGAACGGCGACCTGGAGCGCGCCGAGGCCGCGCTGCGCCTGGCGCAGACCATGCTCTCCGCCACGCGCGCCGACCTGTACAGCAGCCAGGTCGCCGTCGAGCTCGCCGACGTGCTGCACCGGCGCGGCAAGTCCGACGAGGCCGCCGGCCTCCTCCAGGGCGTCCTCGGCGACCTCTCCTCGGAGCGCGGCGCCGTCCACGCCGCCGCCGCCCACCGTCTGCTCGGCCGGATCGCCGAGGCCGCCCGCGACACCGAGGCGGCGGAGGAGCACTACGTGCGCGCCCTCAGCCTGCTGGAACGTGCCGGGGCCGCCGGCGACCTCGCCGACCTGTGCCGTCTCCTCGGCGACCTGCTGCGCCGCACCGGCCGGGTCGAGGCCGCCCTCGACGCCTACCGCACCGGACTGGGCCACCGCACCGCCCCCGGCACCACCACGCTCGGCCCGGCCCCCGCACAGCCGCCTCTCTGACCGCGCAGGGCTCCCGCACAGCCGCACCGGCTAGCCTTCCGACGGCAGCGGCTCAGAGGCGGGACACGTGCGGAACCAGAACATACGAACAGTGGGCGACGGCCTGCGCCTCACCGTCCGCGCGCTCCTCCACGCCGGTGTCGGCGGCGCGGCCCTGATCGCCATCGCGACGGTCGTCTCCGTCCTCGGCCCGCTGGTCGCCCTCGACGTGTACACCCCGCCCGTGGCGGCCTGGTGGACGATCTTCACCGCGATCACCGTGCAGGCCGTGCCCTTCCTGCTCCTCGGCACCCTCGTCTCGGCGGCGATCGGCGCGTTCGTCCCGGAGCGCGTCTTCACCCGCCTCCTCCCCCGCAACCAGGCCCTCGCCGTCCCCGTCGCCGGCGCGGCCGGGATCGTCCTGCCCGGCTGCGAGTGCGCGTCCGTCCCGGTCGCCGGCAGCCTGATCCGCCGCGGTGTGGCCCCGGCGGCGGCGCTGGCGTTCCTGCTGTCGGCGCCCGCGATCAACCCGGTGGTGCTGGTGGCGACCTCCATCGCCTTCCCCGGCCAGCCGCAGATGGTCCTCGGCCGCCTCCTCGCCTCCCTCGCGGCGGCGATGGTGATGGGCTGGCTGTGGGCCCGCTTCGGCCAGGAGCGATGGCTGCGGCCACCGAAGACGCACGCACCGGCCGCCACCGGCCCGCGCGCCTTCGCCGCCGGCCTCCAGCACGACTTCCTGCACGCCGGCGGCTTCCTCGTGGTCGGCGCGGCGGCGGCGGCGACGTTCGACCTCGTGGTGCCGCGCGCGTTCCTGGACGTCTTCACCGGCTCGCCGTGGCTGTCGGTGCTGCTCCTCGCCCTGCTCGCGGTCGTGCTGTGCGTGTGCAGCGAGGCCGACGCCTTCGTCGCCGCGTCGCTCAGCGGCTTCTCACCGACCGCCCGGCTGGCGTTCATGGTCGTCGGCCCCATGGTCGACTTGAAGCTCATCGCGCTCCAGACCGGCACCTTCGGGCGCGCCTTCGCGGTCCGCTTCGCGTCGGCGACCTGGGTGGTCGCGGTGGTGTCCAGCGTGCTCGTCGGGTGGTGGCTGCTGTGAGGGCACCGGCGGTGCTGCTGGGACTGACGGGGGCGGCGATCCTGCGGATATCGCTGTTCGGCGAGCTGTACCTGCGGTACGTGCAGCCCGGACTACGGCCCTACCTGATCATCTCGGGCTGCGCGCTGATCGTGCTGGCGCTCGCCTCGGCGGTCCTCAAGCGGGACGCCCACGACCACAGTCCCCGCGTGGCCTGGCTCCTCGCCCTCCCCGCCCTGGCCCTGCTCCTCTTCCCGCCGCCCGCGCTCGGCTCCTACAGCGCGGAACGCGAGGCGGAACAGCGGGCGGCACAGGGCGTCGGCACCTTCCCGGCGCTCCCGTCGGACGAGGTCGTGGACCTCACGCTGGCGGAGTTCAGCTCCCGCGCGATCTACGACAGCGAGCGCTCGCTGAAGGGCCGCACGGTCCGGCTCACCGGCTTCGTGACAAGGGACGACGACGGCACGTGGTACGTCACCCGGCTCCTGGTCGCCTGCTGCGCGGCGGACGCGACGACCAGCAAGGTCGAGATCCGGCAGGGCGGTGCCGCTCCCGCGGAGGACACGTGGGTCACGGTGACGGGGGTGTGGCATCCCGAGGGCGGCCTCGGCACGGAGGAGGCGTGGCCACCCGTCCTCGACGCGTCGGACGTGAGGACGGTACGGCAGCCGGCGAACCCCTACGAGAAGCGGACGTGATCCACGAGCGCGGTGAACGCCTCCGGCGAGACGGTGAGGACACCGGCACCGGGGTTCTTGGAGTCGCGGAGGGCGATGTGGGGGGTGAGGTCGGCGACCTCTACGCAATCACCGCCGTTGCTGCCGCTGTACGACGACTTACGCCACTGCGCGCGCGTCAGGTCAAGGTTGCTCCCCATAGCGTTCCTCCATTACGCGAGCGATCAGTGCCGCGGACTCCTTGGGGGAGAGGGCGGCGGCCTGCAATCGAGCGTATCCGACCGAACGCTCCCTGATCACTTGCGGATTGGCGGTCATGTGCCCCTGGTCGTAGCTCTCGCTGTAGTGCAGGTCGGGGTGATCGCTGAATTGCAGCAGATTGAAGGAGCCCATCATCCCGGAGTGCTCACCCAGGGAAAAGGGCAGCACCTGAAGTTCCAGCCAGGGGCGCCCGAACAGGTCGAGCAAATGGCCCAGTTGCTCCCGCATGACCTTGCGGCCGCCGATCGGCCGGTACAGCGCGGCCTCGTCCAGCACCACCCAGACCACCGGCGGCTGCTCGCGGTTCAGGATGCGCTGGCGGTCCATCCGCGCGGCAACCACCTGGTCGAGCTGGTCCGTGTGCTCCACAGCCAGGATCGCGCGGGCGTACGCCTCCGTCTGAAGAAGGCCGTACACCAACTGGCACTGATACGTGGAGATCCACGTCGCCTGCGCCTCCATCTCCGCGTACGGCTGGAACCACGTGGGCAACTGGCTCCGCAGGACCAGTCCCACCAGCCGTGAGAAGAACCCGTCCGTCCCCAGCGCCGCGTCCAGCCGTTCGGACAGGTCCCGTTGGGGCACCTTCCGCGCCGTCTCGATCTGGCCGATCAACGAACCCGTGCAGAACACGACGTTCGCCAACTCCCTTTGCGTGAGCCCCGCTTCCTCCCTCTTTCTCCTCAGCTCGAAGCCGAAATAGTCGAGCGGGGACGCGCTGGAGTCGAGCTCGCGAATGTGGGCCATGTGGCCCAGAGTAAGCGCGCGGGCACTCTGAGGTGACCGAAGTCACCGACTCACGCCTGCGTCTGGAGGTCCAGCCGCCGCAGTTTGCGCTGTACGTGATCCAACGCGCCCTCTCTGCGCCCCGGCACGCGGGCGCGGAGGTCCGCCAGCGCCGGGCCCAGTTCGCGGGCGCGGGCCGGGTCGGTGACCTCGGTCCACTGGTGGTGGGCGCGGTCCGCCGCGGCCTCGACGGCGGGCGCGTCCACCGGCTGCCCGGCGGCCAGCCGCGCCGCCGCGACACCGAGCCAGGTGCGGCAGCTGCGGGCCGCGTCACCGGCGAACATGGCGAGGTCGGCGCGGACCTCGGCCCAGTGCAGCGCTTCCTCGGAGCCCGGCCCGTGGGACCGTACGGCGGCCTGTTCCCACTGGGCGGCCAGCCCGTCCGCGTCGGTGTGGCGGCCCGCCTGCACGGCGGCGGCGATGGCGGCGTGGGGGTCGTCGACGGGCAGCGGTGCGGCGGTGAGGACGAGGTCTGCGGTGGCGCCCTCGGTGCGGTACAGCGCCTGCTCGTGGAGCCGGCCCGGCGGGGGACGGTGGCCGCTGCGCAGTATCGTCGCGAGCGCCTTCATGTAGCCGGGGGCCGCCGGGGTGCCGCGGCGGCCGGGCGGCGGGGCGATGCGGCCGTAGACGGCGCTGGTGCGGCCGGTGTCGAGCGGTGTGGTGCGCAGCAGCTCCCAGGTCTCGGCGTCGGCGTGCAGGTCGACGAAGAAGGTGGTGCTGCCGGGCGCGCGCAGCCGCAGTTCCTCGCGGAACCAGTGCCAGGGGAAGGCGGTGTAGCGGACGGTGGCGGGGGTGGTGCGGGCGAGCGCGAGGTGGGGCAGGTGCTGGCGGCGGTCCAGCTGGAGCTGGCCGGTGACGTAGACGGTGAGCGGGCCGGGCGCGCCGGCGGCGGCGCGCAGCCGGGTGAGGACGGCCTGCGGCTCCAGCGGTTCGGCCAGCTCGACGACGTTCGCGGTGTCGGTGCCCGCCAGCACGGCCGGGTCGACGGCCGCGAGCACGGGGAGCACCGACGCGGCGTCCACCAGCCGGCCCCTGCCCACGGGCGAGGCGGCGAGCAGCAGCACGGTTCCGGGCATCGGTCCCTCCCCTGTCGATCACGTACGCAAAGCACGGTAACGGGTGTTGGGGGAGAGCGGGGTGCGGTGGTCAGACCCCGGTGGTTCCCACCCGTCGTACCGCGAACACGGTGGTGTCGTCGTCCAGCCGTCCTCCGGTGTGCCGCAGCACGCCGTCGCGGACGTACCCCGCGAGCCGCCGGGGCCCGGTGAGGCGGGCGTCGGCGGCCAGTGCGCGGGTCACCGCCTCGGCGAGCGGATAGAACACGTCGGCGGTGTCGCGGGCCTCGGTGACGCCGTCGGTGGTGAGCAGCAGGGTCTCGCCGGGGCCGAGCGGGAAGCGGCGGACGGGGGGCGGTCCGGCGCGGGCGAGTTCGCCGAGGCCGAGCGGGAGGCAGTCGCCGGGCGGCAGGGTGCGCACCCCGGACGGGCCGGCGATCAGCGGGGGCTCGTGGCCGAGGTTGACCACGTCGACGGCGCCGGGGGCGTCCACGGGGAAGTCGAGGAGGACGGCGGTGGCGAACCGGTCGGTGTCGGTGCCGCCGCGGCCCAGTTCGGTGAGGTGGCGGCGGTGCCGGTGCACCCGGGTCTCCAGGTGCTCGGCGACCGTCGACAGCTCCTTCTCGTGGTAGCCGACCTCACGGAACGTGCCGAGCAGCGCCGCCGCGGTCTCCACCGCGCCGAGGCCCTTGCCCTGCACGTCGCCGACGAGGACGCGGGTGCCGTGCAGGCCGGGCTGGATGTCGTAGAAGTCGCCGCCGACGCGGGCCTCGACGTCGGCGGCGAGGTAGAAGCCGGCGTGTTCCAGGCCGCCCCACACGGGCGGCAGCGGGCGCAGCAGGGTGCGGCGGACGGTCTCGGCGACGTCCTGCATCCGCAGCATCTGCTCCTGGGCGCGGACGCGCACCGCGCAGGCGAGGACGGCGAGGACGCCGCCGACGGAGACCAGGATGAAGTCGGGGAGCCCGGCCTGGTAGGCGTCCGGCCACAGGCCGTCGACGGCGACGTACGTCACCACGGAGAGCACCGCGAACACGGCCGTGCCCCGCACCCCGCAGATCGCGGCGGCGATACCGGGCACCAGCACGATCCAGGAGACGATCCGGAAGTCCTCGCTGGTGTACACGTCGACGACGGCGATGGTCACGAGCAGCAGCAGCGGCGGCAGCCAGGCGACACTGTGCCCGCGCACCCGGAGCACCTGCTGGCGCGGCAGCCCCCGGCGGGGTCGGCCGCCGCCTCGGCCACCGCGCACGCTCACCGGCTCCATGAGGCCCAGCGAAGCATGGCGTCGGTCGCCCCGCATCCGTTGCGGGCCGTGCGGGCCACGCTCGGGCACGCGGCGTGACCTGCCGAGTTGCCGCCGCCCGCGGGCCGGTGTGCCCTGGAAGGTGGCGGGGGGCGAGGAGAGAGGAGTTCTCCGATGGCACATGCGGCACCGGTCCCCCGAAGGACCCGTGAGGTCACCCGAGACACCGGCCTGCCCGATGTCTTCAGTGCCCGCACACATCGCATCGCGAGCATGGCGTGGCCGGTCGGCCTCGGGCTCGTCTACGGCTACTGGGCGGCCGCCAACAGCCGGTCCGGCGGGCCCGTCACCGGCTGGAACCTGCTGCTCGGCTTCGTGTCGGCGCTCGTGTTCATCGTGCTGTACATGGCGGTGCGCGCGGTGGCCTCACGAGCGCGGCGGGAGGTGCACGCGCTGTTGTGGGCGGCGTTCGCGGGCTGCGCGGTCGGCTTCCTCTTCGCGCAAACCCACAACACCGTGCTGCGCTCCGCATGGGTGGGGCTGGTGGTCGCGGCGTCGTTCTTCGTGATGCTGTTCTACTGGTACTCCACACACGAGGACGCGGAGGGCCGTCGTGCGGTCTGACGCGTGAGGTCGTACGCGTTCAGGCGCGCGGGCCCCGGCATGGTGACCGGGACCCGCGCGTCTCCCTCATCCCTCCACTCGTCAGCCGGCGGGCGACCAGACCCAGCCGTCCGACGAGGTCTCGGAGCATTCCGGCGGCGGAGCCGCGCAGACCGGCACACGGTGCCTGCCGGTCTCGACGAAGGCCGCGCTCGCCCACGCCCGTGTGCCGGCGAGCCAGTACCAGTCGCGGTCGCCGTTGACGTACTGCCCGTGCACCTTGCACATCACCTTCACCCGGCTGCCCGGAGCCAGGCGGTCGACCGCGGGTGCCCGGGTGGTGGGCGCCGCGCGGACATCGAGCGGGGTGCGGGAGACGACGGTGCCGCGGACCGGGCCGTCACCACCGCGTCCTTCGGAGTGGGCCGGCGGGGCCGCCGCCGCGGTGCCGGCCGCCGTGGCGGCGAAGGTGCCGGCGGTGAGCAGGGCCGCGGTCAGGATCCGCAGGGCCGGAGTGGTGCGCATGATCGGCTCCCTTCTCCCATGACCAGGAAACACCCGTTCGGGTGATCGCTCCACCGGAGGGGTGAATCCGCAGTTCCGAGGGGGTGCACGGCCGTTCGCCGGCCGTGCGACCGCGCGTCCGGCCACCCGTACGGCCGCGCAGTGCTCGCGCACCGCACGCGCAGACCGTTGCCTGGAGGCGTGTCCCCCCGTGTCCCGTCCCGCGTCCGAGGCGGCCTGTCGGCCGCTCTCATCGCCCTGGCCTGCCTGCTCACGCCGTTCGGGGCGCTGGCCGCCTGGGCGGCGTACGGGCTGACGGACACCGGCCGCTATGTGCGCACCATGGCGCCGCTCGCCGGTGATCCGGCCGTGCGGGAGGCGGTGGCGGACACCCTCGGGGCCGAGGTGATGCACCAGTTGGGGCCGCCGCTGCGCGGCATGATGCGGCCGTTCGTACGCGACGCGGTGCGCTCCTTCACCCGCACCGACGCCTTCCGCGCGGGCTGGGACGCCGCCAACCGGGTCACGCACACCGCCGTCCTGCACGCCGTCCGGCAGGGCGGGGAGGGTCCGGTCACCGTCGACATCGCCCCGGTCGCCGCCGAGGTCCGCCGCCAACTCACCGACGACAACGTGCCGTTCGCGCATCGCATCCCGGTCGCGCACACCGAGGTCGCCGTGATTCCCGCCGCCGAGGCGCGGCGGCTGCGCAAGGGGTACGACGTGCTCGAAGTCACCGCTTTCTGGCTGCCGCTGACGGCCGCCTCGCTCGCCGTCGCCGGGATCGCGGTCGCCGCCCGCCGCCGCCGCGCGGTCACCGCCACCGCGCTCGGCACCGCCCTCGGTGGCGCGCTGCTCGGTCTCGCGGTCGCCGTCGGCCGCCGGCTGACCCTGGGTGACCTGCCCGCCGGCCTGTACCGCCCGGCCGCCGCGGCCGTCTACGACGCCCTCACCGCCACCCTGCGCACGGTCTCCTGGCTGCTGCTGGCCCTCGGCCTGACGGTGGCCGCCCTCACCTGGTGCACCGGCCGCTACGGCCCCGCCGCCCGCCGCCGGCGCATCGCCGCGCCGTCCGCGCCCGACCACCCCGCGGAGCCGACCCGCGCCGGGGCCTGACGGCGCCGGCGGCGGGCCACCGCGTCGGCCGAGCCGGACACCTCTGGACGCGTCCGTCGCCGGATCCGGTGCGGCCGGCGCCTCGGGCCGGTGCGGGCGCCGCTAGCCCGCCGCCTCACCAGCCGGTGGCGCCCTCCCGGGCGATCCCGGCCAGCGTGCGCAGCGCCCGCTCCAGTTCCGCCTCGGGAGCGGAGGCGAGACCGAGTCTGACGGCGTCGGGGGTGCGGGCCGGGTCGACGGCGAAGGCCGGGCCCGGGGTGACGGCGATGCCGTGGGCGGCGGCGGCCGCGGTGAAGGTGTCCGCGCGCCACGAGGCGGGCAGCTCCCACCAGGCGTAGCAGGCGTGCGGATCGGACCGTACGGCGAACCCGCGCAGCCGGGTGGCCAGCAGCCGCTGCCGGCGGTGCGCCTCGGACCGCTTGGCCGCCACCAGCCGGGTCACCGTCCCGTCCGCGATCCACCGCGCCGCCGCGTCCAGCGCGAACCGCCCGGCGCTCCAGCCGCCGGAGCGGATCGCGGCGGCCACCGGGTGCACCCGCTCGGCCGGTACGACGAGGAAGCCCACGGTGAGGCCGGGCGCGACCCGCTTGGACAGGCCGTCGACGACATGGGTGAGGGCCGGGGCGAGGGCCGCGAACGGGGGTTCGGGACGCAGGAAGGACCAGATGCGGTCCTCGACCACGGGCACGCCCAGGTCGGTGACGGCCCGGGCCAGTTGCCGCCGGCGGGGTTCGGGAGTGGTGAGCGAGGTCGGGTTGTGCAGGGTCGGCTGGAGGTAGAGCGCGGAGAGCGGGGCGCTGCGGTGCGCGGCGGCCACCGACTCCGCCAGCACTCCCTCGTCGTCCGTGGCGAGCGGCACCAGGGAGATGCCGAGCCGCGCCGCGATCTCCTTGACCAGCGGATACGTCAGCGGCTCCACGCCGACCCGGCCGCCGGGGCGGACCAGGGAGGCGAGGGCCGCGGCGATGGCCTGGCGGGCGTTGCCGGTGAACAGCAGCCGCGCGGGATCGGGCCGCCAGCCGGGCGCGGCGAGCAGCCCGGCCGCCGCGGCGCGGGCGGTGGCGGTGCCGGCCGCGGGGGCCGGGCGGAGCGCCTCGGCGAGGGCGGCGGGGTCGAGGAGGGCGGCGAGGGCGGGCGCCAGCAGCTCGGACTGGCCGGGCGCGGCGGGGTAGTTCAGCTCCAGGTTGACGGGGGGCCGGTCGGTTCCGGTGCCGGGTGCGGTGGCGGCGGCCGGCTCGGTGAGGGCGCGGCCGTCGTCGCCGCCGGGCGGGGTGGCGCGGACGAAGGTGCCGCGCCCGACCTCGCCGACGACCAGTCCGCGCCGCACCAGCTCGCCGTAGACCCGTCCCGCGGTGGACGCGGCGACCCCGCGCCGCCGTGCGAACGCCCGCTGCGGCGGCAGCCGCTGGCCCGGCTTGAGACGGCCGGAGGTGATGTCGGCGGCGATGCGGTCGGCGAGTCGGAGGTAGTCGTCCACGAGGTCCTCCAGGAAGGGCGATTGCACCGAGGGCAAAGATGTTATTGCACCGAGGAGTTGGCGGCCCGTACGGTCGTTCCCATGACGGCTTCCCTCGCCCACGAGGACCAAGGCGGCGACACCGGCAGCACCCTGACGCCGCTCGTCCTCCTCCACGGCCACCCCTTCGACCACACCATGTGGGCCCCGCAGCTCGAGGCGTTCGCCCCCGGCCGCCGGGTCGTCGCCCCCGACCTGCGCGGCTACGGCGCCTCACCGGTGGTCCCCGGCATCACCCCGCTGTCCGCCTTCGCCGAGGACATCGAGGCCCTGCTCGACGGACTGAAGGTGGACACCTTCGTGCTCGCCGGTCTCTCCATGGGCGGCCAGATCGCCATGGAGTGCCACGCCCGCTTCGGCGACCGCGTGCGCGGCCTGGTCCTCGCCGACACCTTCGCGGAACCCGAGACCCCGGACGGCCACCGCGCCCGCAACGCCATGGCCGACCGGCTGCTGCGCGAGGGCATGCGCGGCTACGCCGACGAGGTCCTCGACAAGATGGTCGCCCCCTACGCCGAACCGTCCGTCAAGGCGCACGTCCACCGCATGATGACGGCCACCTCGCCCGAGGGCGCCGCCGCCGCGCTGCGCGGACGCGCCGAACGCCCCGACTACCGGCCGCTGCTCACCCGCGTCACCGTCCCGGCGCTGGTCGTCGTCGGCGAGGACGACACCTACACCCCGGTCCCCGTCGCCGAGTCCCTGCACGCCCTGCTCCCCGACTCCACCCTGCACGTCGTCGAGGGCGCCGCCCACATGCCGAACCTCGAACGCCCCGACGCGTTCAACGCCGTCCTCGCCGGGTTCCTCTCCCGGATCGACGGCTGAATCCGCCGGCCGCGGCCACGGCCACCCGGCTACCGTCACCGTCCATGCGTACGACGACGACCCTGTGGCGACCCACGGGACCCGAGGAGCCGGCCCTGGTCGAGGCCTCCGGCTGGACGGCCTGGCCGCCGCGCCTGCCCGAGCAGCCGATCTTCTACCCCGTCCTCAACGAGGACTACGCCGTGCGCATCGCCCGCGACTGGAACGTCCCCGCCTCCGGCGCCGGATACGTCACCCGGTTCGAGGTCGACTCCGCCTTCCTGGAGCGCTACCCGGTCCGCCAGGCGGGCGGCGAGACCACCCTCGAACTGTGGGTCCCCGCCGAGGAGCTGGACGAGTTCAACGCGCACATCGTGGGCCGCATCGAAGTCGTACGGGAGTTCCACTGAGGAGGCGGGCAAGGCGCCCATAATGGGCGCATGTCCCGAGAGTTCCCCATCAGCCTCACCCCGCCCGACTGGCTGGTCAGGAACCTCAGGCCCCAGCGAGCCCCCGTCAACCGCCCCGCCGCGGCCCGCGCCGCCATCGCCCTGGCACTCCCGATGGCGATCGGACTCGCCGCCGGCCGGCCCGCCTACGGCGCACTCGCCGCCATGGGCGCCCTCTCCGGCGTCATCGGCGACACCGCCGACGCCTACCACCTGCGCATCCTCAACATCGCCGTCCCCCAGGTCTTCGGCGCGATCGGCGTCACCCTCGGCGCACTCGCCTTCGGCGAGGGCTGGATCGCCGTCGCCGTGCTCACCGGCATCGCGCTGATCTCCGGGATGATCTCCACGATCGGCGCGGTCGCCTCCGTCTCCGGACTGCTCCTGCTGCTCAACGCCGTCGTCGGCGCCGGCCTGCCGATGCCCGGCCCCTGGTGGCTCGCACCCCTGCTGATGACCGCCGGCGGACTCCTCGTCCTCGTCCTCGCCCTGCTGTCCTGGCCGCTGCGCTCCGGCGTACCCGAACGCACCGCCGTCGCGGGCGCCTACCGGGCCGCCGCCGACCTGCTCGCCGCCTGCGGAACGGACCCCTCGACCTACGAGACCGCCCGGCACGCCGCCACCCGGGCCCTCGACCAGTCGTACGACGTCGCCCTCTCCCACCGGGCCCGCTATCACAGCCGCAGCCGCGAACTCACCCGCCTGCTGGCCCAGTTGAACGCCGTCACCCCCGTCATCGAGGCCGCCCCCGCCGCCCACCTCGCGGGCACCCCCCTGCCCCCCGAGATCCCGCAGGCCGCCCGGCACCTCGCCCAGGCCGTGGAGACCGGCTACACCGGCCCCATAGGCCTCGAACTGCCCCTCCCCCTCACCGAGACCGGCCGCGCCGTCGACCACGCCCTGCGGCACGCCGCCGACGTCGTCACCACCCCCGACATCGACCCCGCCGGCCTCCCCGACCGCCTCGGCCGGCCCGCCGCGCCCCGCGTCCGCGCCGCCCGCGCCACCCGCGCCGTCCTGCTCTCCGCCGCCTCCTGGCGCTACGGCCTGCGCCTCGCCCTGTGCATTGGCATCGCCCAGATCCTGGTGTCCACCGTCCCCGTCCCCCGCTCCTACTGGGTCGCCCTCACCATCACCTTCGTCCTCAAGCCCGACTTCGGCTCGGTCTTCTCCCGCGCCCTGCTGCGCGCCCTCGGCACGGTCGCCGGCCTGGTCGTCGCCGCGGCCGTCCTCGCAGAGGTCCCGCGCGGCTGGTGGGACGTCCTCGTCCTGCTCGTCCTCGCCCCCCTCATCCCCGCCCTCACCCCGCGCGGCTACGGCTACCAGACCGCCGCCATCACCCCGGTGATCCTGCTGCTCTCCGACGTCCTCAACCGCCAGGGCACCGCACTGCTGCTGCCCCGCCTCGTGGACTCCCTGATCGGCTGCGCGATCGCCCTCGTCGCCGGCTACCTGCTGTGGCCGGAGAGCTGGCGCACCCGCGTCGGCGACCGCCTCGCGGACGCGGTGGCCGACACCGCCCGCTACGTGGAGTGCGCCTTCGGCACCTCCACCGAACCGGCGGACCCCGCCGCCCGCGCCCGGATGCGCCGCCGCCTCTACCGCGACCTCTCCGCCATCCGCACCGAGTTCCAGCGCGCCCTGACCGAGCCCCCGCCGACCGGCCGCCGCGCCGCCGCCTGGTGGCCGCTGGTCGTCGCCGTGGAACGCATCGTCGACGCGACGACGGCGGCCCGGGTCCGCGTCCGGCAGGGCGCGGCGCCGCCGTCGTGCGCCGAGATCACCCAGGTGGCGCTGCAACTGCGGGAACTCTCCGAGGGCCTGCGCGAGGCGGAGACCCTCTACGAGGTGCGCACCGACCTCACCGGCCCGGCGGGCAGCGTCCTCGAACCGCTGCGCCAGGAGGTGGCGGCGGCGCGAGCGATCACGTCACCGCACTGAGCGCACACACGGCCGCGGGCACCCGGCCGTCGCCGGATGCCCGCGGAAAGGACCGTTCGGCTCAGACGCCGATGTCGGAGCCGTCCTTGCGCCACACCGCCACGACGGCCGGCCGCACGATCCGGCCCGCCCCGTCGGGCCACACGGACGCGGGCTTCTCCACGCTCGCCCCGTCGATCTCACCCGGGTGCTGCACGGCCACCAGCACCCGCCGGTCCTGGATCACCGGACCGCAGGTCTCCGCGCCCTTCGGCATGGTCGCGAACTGCTTCAGCTCACCCCGCCGCTCGCCGCGCGTGGCCACACCGAACAGCCCGTCGTGCGAGCCCAGCTGCGCGCCGTCGGTGGAGATCCACAGGTTGCCGTGCGGGTCGAAGGCCACGTTGTCCGGGCAGGAGATCGGGCTGACCTGGTCCTTCGGGAACCCGGCGAAGTAGGTGGCCGGGTCGTTCGGGTCACCGGCCACCAGGAACAGCGACCAGGCGAACTTCCGGCTGTCGGCGCGGTTCCAGCGCTCGGTCAGCTCCAGCACCTGACCGTGCTTGTTCAGGCTGCGCGGGTTGGCCTCGTCGACGCCCGGGTAGCCCGCCTTGCCGCGGTTGGAGTTGTTGGTGAGCGCCACGTACACCTTGCCGGTGTGCGGGTTGGGCTCGATGTCCTCGGGACGGTCCATCTTCGTCGCGCCGACCTTGTCACCGGCGAGCCGCGTGAAGACGAACACCTCCTCCGCGGTCATGCCCTCGACGTGCGAGACGGCCCCGTCGGCGGTGGCGGTGGCCAGCGGGATCCACTCGCCGCTGCCGTCGAACTCGCCGTCCGCGGGCAGCTTGCCGGTGCCGTCGATCTCGATCGCCGGGGAGTCGCCGGTCAGCTTCGCGACGTACAGCGTGCCCTCGTCCAGCAGCGACAGGTTGTGCTCGCGCACCGCCCGGCTCGACCCCTTCTTCATCCGCTTGCTGCCGACGAACTTGTAGAAGTAGTCGAAGCGCTCGTCGTCACCGCTGTAGACGACCGGCCGGCCGTCCTCGGTCAGCCGCACCGTCGCGCCCTCGTGCTTGAACCGGCCGAGCGCGGTGTGCTTGCGCGGCGTCGAGGACGGGTCGTACGGGTCCAGCTCCACGACGTAGCCGAAGCGGTGCGGCTCGTTCGGCTCCTGCGCCACGTCGAACCGCTTGTCGAAACGCTCCCACTTGCGCTCGGTGGCGCCGGTGCCCAGCCCGTACCGCTTGTCGGTGTCACGGGAGGCGTTGGCGAAGTACTGGTTGAAGTTCTCCTCGCCGTGCAGCGTGGTGCCCCACGGCGTGGTGCCGCCGGAGCAGTTGTTCAGCGTGCCGAGCACCTTGGTGCCGCTCGGGTCGGCGGACGTCTTCAGCAGCTCCGACCCGGCGGCCGGCCCGGTCAGCCGGAACTCGGTGGTGGCGGTGACCCGCCGGTTCAGCGGGTGGCGGGGCACGGCGACCAGCTTGCCGGTCCTGCGCTCGCCCTCCACGACGACGGCGGACAGCCCGTGCGCGGCCCAGGCGATCTCCACCTGCTCGCGGGTCGGGTCGGCGGCGTCGTAGCCGCGGAACATGAGCACCTCGTCGGTGTACTCGTGGTTGGCGACGAGGATCTGCCGCCCGTGCTCGCCCGGCAGCGGCAGCAGCGCCAGGAAGTCGTTGTTGTAGCCGAACTGGCCCGCCTGCGCCTTCGCCGTCTGCTTCTCCGGGTCGAAGGCGGGCGCGCCCCGCAGGATGGGCTCGCCCCAGCGGATCACCACGTTCTGGCCGTACCCGTCGGGGACGGTGACCTGGTCGGCGGTGTTCGGCGCGACCGGCGTGAAGCGCAGACCACGGGCGCCCTTGCCCTTCGCGGCGGCCGAGGCGGCCGGGGCGGCGCTCGCCTGCGGGGCGCCGGCCACGCCCGCGGTCACGCCGACGGCGGCGGTCGCGGTCACCACGGCGGCGGCGCGCATCACGGAACGGCGGCTGAGCGCGGCGGCGATGACGTCGCCGACGTACGGGTTCGTGGTGGTGTTGGGCACCTCGTGGAAGCACGCGTCGCCACACCGGAACCGGCAGGTCAGCGCGGACCGGGCACCGGAGTGCGAGTCGGACGAGGTACTGATGATGGGCAGGCTGATGCGACGCACGTGATTCTTCTCCCCTGGCTTCCCCTTGATTCCAGCCACAGGGACGCTAGGAGCACGTTTGTGCGGGAGCGGGGCGAGCGCATGAACTCGGAGTGAACCCAGGGTGGCTGTGTAGCCCTTGACACCGCTCCGCCGCCCGTGTCAGACCCTCCCCAAGATCGCCACACGGGCCCGCTAACCTTACGTGTCCGTCCTGGCCAGGGATTTACGGGCTACAACTCACGCGAAGGGTTGCGCACATGGGCATTCTCAATCTCCTGCGAAGCGCATTCGGCCGAAACCGCAAGCCCCGCGAGGCCGAGCCGGAGACTGAGCCCCAGCTCCCCGCGCCGGACGCGACCACCACGGTCCCGGACCCCCGCCCGTCCGAGCCCACCCAGACACAAACCCCGACAATCCCGGACCCCCGCCCGTCCGAAACCGCGACAACCCCGGACGAACACGACCTCGTCGCCGCGGCGTTCGACAACGTGACGGTCCCGAAGCCGACGCGTTCGGTGGAGGGAGAGACGAAGGCCGAGCCTTCGGCGGAGCCGGTGGCTTCGGCTGCGGCGGAGGGGGAGGCGGAAGCTTCGACGGAGCCGGTGGCTGAGGCGAAGGCCTCGGCGGAGCCGGTGGCTGAGGCGGAGGCCCCGGCAGAGCCGGTGGCTGAAACAGAGCAGCAGGCGAAGACTTCGGCGGAGCCCGAGCCGGAGTCGGAGGCGAAGGCCGACGCTGAGCAGGAAGCCGCCGCTGAGGCGAAGGCCGAGGCCGAGGTGGAGCCCGAGCCGGAGGCTGAGCAGGAGCCCGCGGCTGAGGCGAAGGCCGATGCGACGGCGGAGCCGGTGGCTGAAACCGAGCCCAAGGCAGAGGCGGAGGCTTCGGTCGAGCCGGTGGCTGAAAGAGAGCCCCGAGCGGAAGCCGATGCGGCCGAGACTGCGGAGCCGGTGGCTCAGGCCGAGCCTGCCACCGAGCCCGAGGCGACGGCGGAGCCGGTGACTGAGCCGGAGACTGCCGCCGAGCTGGAGACTGCTGCCGAGTCGGAGACCGACGCTGAGACTGAGGCGCCGTCCGAGGCCGAGGCTGCGGAAACGCCGCAGGCAGAGGAGACCCCCGAGTCGGCGACGGACGTCGAGCCGGAGGCCGAGGCGACGGCGGAGGCCAAGGCGGAGCCCGTGGCTGAGGCGGAGGCGAAGGCCGACGTCGAGGCGGAGCCGGTGACTGAGACTGAGCCGAAGACCGACACCGAGGCCGAGGCGAAAGCCGACGTCGAGGCGGAGGCGGAGGCCAAGGTGGACGCGGCTGAGGCCGCGACTGACCCGAAGGCCGACGCTGAACCGGAGGCCGAGGCGGACGCCGAGGCTGAGCCCGTGGCCGAGGTTGAGCCCGAGGCCGACGCCGACGCCGAGGCGCAGCCCGAGGCGACGGCAGAGCCGGAGGCCGACGCCGAGGCGGAGCCGCAGGCGGACGCCACCCCCGAGCCGGCGGCCGCCGACGGCGAGCAAGCCCCGCAGGGGCCACCCGCACCCGACGACGAGACCCGCACGGGTGGTGCGGGTGGGAACACCGAGGCCGAAGGCGAAGCCGAGGCCGAGCCCACCCACCCGGCGGCAACGGAGCCCGAGGCCGAGTCCCACCCCGAGCCCAAAGCCGACCCCGAGCCCGCAACGGAGCCCGAGGCTGAAACCCACCCCGAGCCCCAGGCGGAGCCCGACGCTGAGACCCACCCCGAGCCCCAGGCGGAGCCCGACGCTGAGACCCACCCCGAGCCCCAGGCGGAGCCCGAGGCTGAAACCCACCCCGAGCCCCAGGCGGAGCCCGACGCTGAGACCCACCCCGAGCCCCAGGCGGAGCCCGAGGCGGAGCCCGCCCTCTCCCTCGCCGAGCTGAAGACCCGCGCCCCCAGCCTCACCACCGCCTACAAGGCCGCGACCACCACCCTCGAGAAGTCCGGCCTCGCCGGCACCCGAGCCAAGCTCCACCTCGTCCTCGACCGCTCCGCGAGCATGCGCCCGTACTACAAGGACGGTTCCGCCCAGGCCCTCGCCGAGCAGACCCTCGCCCTCGCGGCCCACCTCGACCCCGAGGCCACGGTCCACGTCACGTTCTTCTCCACGGAACTCGACGGCACCGGCGAGCTGACCCTCGCGGACCACGAGAACAAGATCGACGAGCTGCACGCCGGCCTCGGCCGGATGGGCCGTACCAGCTACCACGTGGCCGTGGAGGACGTCCTCGCGCACCACGACAAGACCGCCGGCGCCGACATCCCGGCCCTGGTGATCTTCCAGACGGACGGCGCGCCGGACGCGAAGACGCCCGCCACGCAGGCGCTGACCGAGGCCGCGCGGAGCCACCCGCACATCCACTTCGCCTTCGTCGCCTTCGGTGAGCACGACAACAAGGCGTTCGACTACCTCCGCAAGCTGAAGAGCGGCAACACGTCGTTCTTCCACGCGGGCCCGGCCCCGCGCGAGCTGACGGACGCCGAGCTGTACGAGGGCGTCCTGGAGAACTGGCGCCCGTAGGAACAGCACCCGCACCCGCGAAACCCACCGGCCGCCCCTTCCCACCCCGCAAAACGGGAAGCGGGCGGCCCACCCATGTCGGCTACGATTTCAAGGTTCGTAAGACCTGGGAACACAGAAGACCGACCTGGGAGCAGCCCCCGATGGCTCGACACCTCATCACCAGCGCCCTTCCGTACATCAACGGGATCAAGCACCTGGGCAACATGGTGGGGTCCATGCTCCCGGCGGACGTGTACTCCCGGTACCTCCGCCAGCGCGGCCACGACGTCCTCTACATCTGCGCGACCGACGAGCACGGCACCCCCGCCGAGCTGGCCGCGAAGGAGCAGGGCCTGCCGGTGGCGGACTTCTGCGCGCAGGCGCACGACGCGCAGAAGGCGGTGTACGACGGCTTCGCGCTGGCCTTCGACTACTTCGGCCGCAGCTCGTCCGCGCAGAACGTCGAGATCACCCAGCACTTCGCGCGCCGCCTGAACGAGAACGGCTTCATCGAGGAGCGCGCGATCCGTCAGGTGTACAGCCCGACGGACGGCCGTTTCCTCCCGGACCGCTATGTCGAGGGCACCTGCCCGCACTGCGGCTACGACAAGGCCCGCGGCGACCAGTGCGAGAACTGCACCCGGGTCCTCGACCCCACGGACCTGATCGACCCGCGCTCGGCGATCTCCGGCAGCACCGACCTGGAGGTGCGCGAGACCAAGCACCTCTTCCTGCTCCAGTCGAAGCTCCAGCACGAGGTCGAGGCGTGGGTGGCCCGCCACGAGGACGACTGGCCGCAGCTCGCCTCCTCGATCGCCCGCAAGTGGCTGAACGAGGGCCTGCACGACCGTGCGATCACCCGTGACCTGGACTGGGGTGTGCCGGTACCGGCGGACACCTGGCCGGAGCTGGCGGCCGAGGGCAAGGTCTTCTACGTCTGGTTCGACGCCCCGATCGAGTACATCGGCGCGACGAAGGAATGGTCGGACCAGGACCCGGAGAACCGCGACTGGAAGTCGTGGTGGTACGAGGCGGACTCCGGCGAGAACCCGGTCCGCTACACCGAGTTCATGGCGAAGGACAACGTCCCGTTCCACACGGTGATGTTCCCGGCCACCGAGCTGGGCGTGCGCGAGCCGTGGAAGAAGGTCGACTACGTCAAGGCCTTCAACTGGCTGACGTACTACGGCGGCAAGTTCTCCACCTCGCAGAAGCGCGGTGTCTTCACCGACCAGGCGCTG
Source organism: Streptomyces sp. NPDC001532 (assembly GCF_040298625.1). Lineage (NCBI taxonomy): Bacteria > Bacillati > Actinomycetota > Actinomycetes > Kitasatosporales > Streptomycetaceae > Streptomyces > Streptomyces sp. NPDC001532. Next base: position 166,547 of record NZ_JBEPAL010000008.1, on the reverse strand, counting down.
GAGATCCTGCCCGCGGACTACTGGCGCTACTTCCTGATCGCCAACGCCCCGGAGTCCGACGACTCGTCGTTCACCTGGGAGCACTTCACCGCCACGGTGAACAAGGACCTCGCCGACACCCTCGGCAACTTCGTCAACCGCGTGCTCTCCTTCTCCAAGAAGCGCTTCGGCGAGGAGGTCCCGGCGGGCGGCGAGCCCGGCGAGGCGGAGGCGCGGCTCGGCGAGGAGATCGCCCGCCTGCTCGCGGAGTACGAGCAGCAGATGGAGGCCCTCCAGTTCCGCAAGGCCGCCGCGGCGCTGCGCGCCCTGTGGTCCGCGGGCAACTCCTACCTGGAGGAGAAGGCCCCCTGGCTGGAGATCAAGACGAACAAGGACGGCGCGGCCCTCACGCTGCGTACGGCGATGAACCTGATCCACCTGTACGCGGTGGTCTCGGAGCCGTTCATCCCGTCCTCGTCGGCCGCGATGCGCGCCGCCTTCGACCTGGCGGACGACACCGCGTCCTGGGTCACCCCCGAGGAGGCCCGCGCGCTGACCGCCGTACCGGTCGGCACGCCGTTCACGGTGCCGCCGGTGCTGTTCGCCAAGCTGACGGACGACGACCTGGCCGCGTACAAGGAGCGCTTCGGCGGCGAGCCCGCGGCGTAGCACCCCTTTTCGGACCCCCCTCTCGCCAGGTATACCTGGCCAAGATCACATGAGTCCGTTCATGTGACGTTCGAGTGGGGGGTCCACTTTCATGGCACTTTTCGGCAACGCCCACAGCATCGACCCGGCGCAGGCCGCGCAGGACTACGCGCGACTGCTGGGCCAGGGGGAGCAGGTGCACGCCGCGTACCTGCTGATCCGCGACACCATCCTGTTCACCGACCGGCGTCTCATCCTGGTCGACAAGCAGGGCATCACCGGCAAGAAGGTCGAGTACCACTCGATCCCGTACCGCAGCATCACCCACTTCGCGGTGGAGACCGCCGGCACCTTCGACCTGGACGCCGAGCTGAAGATCTGGGTCTCGGGCAACTCGGTGCCGATCGAGAAGACCTTCACCAAGGGCGTGGACATCTACGAGGTGCAGGCCATCCTCACGCAGTTCGTGGCCCGCTAGTCCCGACGTCGGCGACGAGGCCGGCCGGGCCCAGCTGCCCGGCCGGCCACTGCCGGCCCCAGCGCCGGGGCATGTCAGTCGAGAGTCAGCGCCCGGACGCGTACGCCACGAAGTCCGCCCACGCCTCCGGCGCGAGGGCGAGGCGGGGGCCGATCTCCGGGTGCTTGGAGTCGCGGACGTGGATGGTGCCGGGGGTGGTGGCGACCTCGATGCAGGAGTTGCCGTCGCCGCTGCTGCTGTAGCTGCTCTTGAACCACGCCAGCGCGGAGCCGTCGCCGGAGGTGGGGTTGCCGCTCATGTTTCTCCAAGCATCTGCTCGATGAACGCCCGCGACTCTCGGGGCGTGAGCGCCTGGGCCCGGATCATGCTATAGCGCAGGTCAAGGATGCGGATCTGCTTCGGATCAGTCACCGGGCGACCGTTGAACGCTCCCTCGGAGCGCCCTACCGCCGCACCGTCAGGGAACTTCAGCACCTCGATGATCCCTCCCGTGCCGGGGTGTTCCTCGACGTCTGTCGGCATGACCTGGATCGACACATTCCGCAGATCCCCCAGCTCAAGCAAGCGTTCGAGCTGTCGACGCCACACCATTCTGCCCCCGACCGGCCGTCGGAGCGTCGACTCTTCCTGGACGAAGCTGAGCGTCGGCGCTGGCGACCGCTCGAAGATCGAACGGCGAGCCATGCGTGCGCCCACCATCCGCTCCGTCTCCTCGTCCGAGTAGGCCGGGAGCCACGCACCGAAGAGCGCCCGCATGTGCTCCTCGGTCTGCAGCAGACCCGCGACGTTGCTGTTCTCGTACACCCCGATCTCGACGGCCTTCGCCTCCATGTCCGCCAAGTCCCGCACCTTCTTCGGATACCGGACCTTCGCCACGTCCTCCTTCATCGCCGAGAGCAGCCCACCCGCCCCCAACACCTCGTCCGCCCTGTCCAGAAACTCCGGCCGGGGAATCCGCTTCCCACCCTCGATCTTGTAGACGAGGTCCTCGCCGTACCCCACGGCCTTGCCGAAGTCGCCGGCCCGCATTCCCACGGCCTCGCGCCGCAGCTTCACCTGCCGCCCCACGGTGGCCACGACGGCCACGCCCCACTCGTCGTCCGGGTCCACCTCCCAGCCCGGCTCGTCAGCCTCGGTCCTCAGCCGCCGAACCTCACCGTCCACCGACATGCGCGCCCCTCCGTCGTACCGTCTCGTCCCAGCCGCGCCCTACCCGTACGCACCGCCCCGACAAGCCCGGACACCACCGGACAAGCGCCGGACAGTCACCGTACGCAACCGCGACATCACTGCCCACGGTAGGCACTTCCGGCCACGCTGAGTGACGTGAATCCGAAACTCCCCCAACCCGACGGCACCATCCGCAACTTCAGCGTGCTGCTGTCCCCCACTCCCCGAGGAGCCCGCCTCGCCCGCCTGCTCGCCACGGAGCAACTGCGCACCTGAGGGCTGCCCTTGGACCCGGCGCAGCTCATCGTGGCCGAGCTGGCCAACAACGCCGCCACCCACGGCCGCGTCCCCGGCCGCAACTTCCGGCTCCTGCTCCACGTCGTCGGCCGGACCCTCCGCATCGAGGTGATGGACACGCGCGGTGACCGGCTTCCGCAGAGCCACCTCGCCACCCCGTGGGACGAGTCGGGCCGTGGTCTCACGCTCGTGGCCGCCCTGGCCCACCGCTGGGGAGTGGTCCCGGGCCTGCCGCCCCGCAAAACGGTCTGGGCCGAACTCACCCTCGCCACACCGCTGTCACCGGAGCATGACGGCCCATGCCCTGGCCGGACCTGCGCTCCCTATGCACTACCCACTGAGCAGAAAGGACCCCGCCAAGCCCCACCCCTCCCTCCCACCGGGCAGGCTCACTCCCGCGAGTGAATATGCCCAACTGGGCTCGATTTCGGCCCCGTTGCCTGCCTTACGCTCAGCGCCAGCAGCACTCCACAACCCCAGACATGCGACGGCCCCCGCCGGGAGTAGCGATCCCTGCGAGGGCCTGACCACCGAGGAAGTTAGGCCCTTCCTGATGGACACCGAGAACCGTAGCGCGCCCGCGCGCGCCCAGTCCCGTATCCCGGCGAAAAACCACCCCGACGGGCACCGCACCGCCGGCGTCGTCCACGACCATGTCCGCCACACCGAGAACTTCACGGTGATCGGCAACGACCTGGCCCAGCACCCCGAGCTGTCCCTGCTCGCCATCGGACTGGCCTGCTACATCCAGTCGGTGCGGCCGGGCACCGCCGTCGACATCAAGACCCTCGCCGCCCGCTTCCCCGAGGGCCCCACCCGCATCGCCGCCGCCCTGCGGGAACTCGAAGCCCACGGCTACCTGCGCCGCAGCCGCGAGCGCACCCCCACCGGCCGGATCGTCACCCGCACCGTTTCCTGCAACAGGCCCGGCCATCGAACCGCCGCCCGGGAAGCGCCCGCCCGCAGGTCCGCCGCCCGGCGCACGGCCCCGGAGGAGCCCGCGCCACGCAAACGCCTCCCCGCCGTCCCCCAGCCCTCGTACCCCGCCCCCGCCCTCCTCCAGACCGCCGTCGACGTCCTCGCCGGCCTCCGCCGCCACGACCCCCGCCTGCTCCTCTCCGCCGCCGACGCCGAGCACCTCGCCCCGGGTGTCGCCGCCTGGCTGGAACGCGACCTCACCCCCACCGCCGTACGCCACGCCCTGACCGCGAACCTGCCGGACGAGCCCCTGATCCGCCCGGCCGCCCTCCTCGCCCACCGCCTGACCGCCCAACTCCCGCCGCCACCGCCGTTCCGGCCACCGGCCTCACCGGCCCCCGAGCCACGTCACACCCTCCAGACCTGCGACGGCTGCGACCGCGCCTTCCGGGCGCCGTCCCCCGGCCGCTGCCGCGACTGCCGCATCGAGCCCAGCGAGACCGAGCACTCATCGAGTGAGAGGCAAGGCGCCGAGGAGGGCGTGGACGTCTACGAGGCGCAAGCCACCCTCACGCAGCGTGCGGCCCGCTAGCACTCCTGTTCGTACCAAGTGATCTCCCCCTGATAGCATCCGGCCACTTGTGCGAGGGCAGGAAGGCCCTCGCGGGGAGGGACCTCACGTGGGCAGACACGCCCTGGGACGCGGTGGCCTGACCGCCGCCGTCTCCTCGCTCGCCGTGGCCGTGGCGGCCGCGTCCGTCGTCGTCCTCACCGAGGGCGGCGACCAGGCCCGGGCGGCCACCACCGCCGCCCCGGCCACCACCCAGATCACGCTGACCGATCCCAGCTCGACCGTGCCGCGCACGGACCGCCCGCACGTGACCGGCGCGGACGGCTTCCTGCACCAGCAGTCCGGGATGCCGGGGCTGCTGTGGACGGACCATTCGGACGGCACCACCGTCACCGTGAGGAACGGCGACGGCAGCGTCTACGCGCCCGACGAGAGCTGCGCGGACTTCGACCCCGACTGCCGGGCGGCCTGGTACGGCTCGGACAGCGACCTGGTCGCGCTGCCGACGGGCACGTCCGCCACCTCGGTCGTCCTGTGGGACCCGGCGACGGGCAAGCGGACGAAGGTGAATCTCAGCCAGCCGTACAACATGCTGCCGTCCTACTACCGGGCGCTGGCCGGGCGGACGATCGTCACCACCCACACCCTCGCCGACATCGTCGACGGCTCGCTGCGCGAACGCCGGATCTCCGGCGAGTCCGTGAACATCGGGTACGACGAGGTCGTCGCCGCCGACTCCGCCGGTGTGCTGTGGCAGGAGAGCGACGAGGTGAAGTACGTCGACCTCGCGACGGCCGAGAGCACGACGGTCTTCACCGACACGTCGACGTCGTACGACCGGCCGGTGATGAACGCGGACCGCGTCGGCTGGTACCGGCCCGGCAGCGGTGAACTGCACTGGAAGCCGCGCACCGACCTCGCCGCCGAGGAGCAGGTCGTCAGCCTCATGCCGACGGCCGACCTCGCGGGCGACCCGGTACTGGTCGGCGACCGTCTGCTGCTGCCGCTCACCACGAGCACCGAGTACGACAAGCTCGTCGCCGTCTCGCTGACCGACGGCTCCACGCAGACCCTGCTCGCCCGCGCCGGGCAGTACGCCACGCCCGCCCGTGACGGCGCCGCCTTCGTCACCGGCGGCACCGGCGCCGACGACTGGTGGGTGCAGCGCGTCACGCAGGCCGCGGACGGCACGCTGAAGCTGGAGAAGGTGTACCAGGTCCCGGCTAAGGAGAACGCCAAGACGGGCCTCGCGCTCAACCGGGGCTCGCTGCGCGTCGCGGAGAAGAACCCGGCCTCCGCCTCCTCCGACACCACGTCCGTCCGTACGCTCAGCACCGACGGCTCCGGGCAGCTGACCGCGTCCGCCGCGACGGCGTCCAACACGCTGTCGTCCGCGGTGTGCCCGTACGCCGGTGCCGACTGCTCGGCGCTGTGGAGCAACACCGGCTGGGAGCTGCCGGGCGCCGACGTCTATCTGCGCACCACGAACTCGGAGACCGAGCAGAAGACCGACCTGCTGCTGGCGCTCGGCGAGCACACCCTGGACTTCGACGCCCCCGGTGGCGGCGCGATCGTCGACGTCTCCGACGGCTACGTCGTCTACAACTCCGGCGGCACCACCCCGGCGCAGTTCGTCGGTGAGTTCGGCCAGGGCCAGAAGCTCAAGCGCACGGTCCGCGCCGCCGCCCTGAACGGCTCCACCCTGTGGAGCGCCACCACCACCGCCGGCAAGCTCACCTCGTACAGCCTGGCCACGGACGAGACCCTCGCCACGGTGACGGTCCCGGGCCTCGGCTGCGTCCCGAGCGAGCTCCAGGCGGCGGGCCGCTGGGTGTACTGGGCCTGCGGGACCGCCTCGGCGGGCGTCTACGACACCAAGGCCGGCACGTCGGCCGCGGTGACGCCCGGCGATGTGCTGCTCGGCGACGGCTTCACCGTCCGCCACGACCACGACGCCGACACCCTGGTCCTCACCGAGGCGGCCGGCGGCGCCACCCGTGTGATCGCCTCGGGCCTGCCCGACTCGGGTCTCGCCGTGGACCGCCGGTACCGCTGGGCCGTCGACGAGTACACGGGCCTGGTCGCCTGGACCGACGAGTACGAGCGCGTCCGCGTCGCCACCACCGGCGTCACGCCGTCCGCGCCGACCGTCTTCGAGAACGAGGCCGGCCGGTACGCCGACCCGTCGTACTCGGAGCCGTGGTGGGGCACGTGGCTGTCCTCCCGGCCGGTGACCTCCTGGTCCCTCACCTTCACCTCGACGCAGAGCGGCGCCACCGGAAAGGCCACCCGGACGATCACCGGCGGCGCGAGCCCCGCCTGGCTGTCGGCGAGCTGGAACGGGAAGACCGCGAGCGGCGGCTACTTCCCGAACGGCCGCTTCACCTGGAGCCTGAAGGCCACCGCCCTCGGCACCTCGACGGTGTCCACGCTGGCCACCGGCGAGGGCTACCTGGACCACGGGGCGGCGGTGCGCCACGACTACGCCAGCATCGACGGCCCCGACGGCCGCGGTGATCTGCTCACCCTCAACTCCACCGGCGGGCTGACGTACCAGCACGGCACCGGCACCGGGAAGTTCGGCGAGAAGACCACCGGCACCGGCTGGCCCACCACCGCCCGGTTCATCCCGGTCGGCGACCTGTCCGGCGACCGCTGCAACGACGTCCTGGTCCGCTACAGCAACGGCGGTCTTCGCCTGTACAAGCCGGGCTGCAACGCCGCGCTCAAGCCGACCACGTCGTACTCCACCCTGGCGACCAGCGGCTGGACGCAGTACGACCTGCTCACCGCGCCCGGCGACGTCAGCGGTGACGGCCGGCCGGACCTGGTGGTGCGCACCGCCTCCACCGGCACGGTGTACCTCTACAAGGGCACCAGCACCGGGACGCTGTCCGCCCGGGTGAAGCTGTACGACAACTGGAAGGGCTACAAGAAGGTCATCGCCGCCGGAGACCTCGACGGCGACGGCATCGGCGACCTCCTCGCCCAGGACACCGCCAACACCCTGTACCGCTACAAGGGCAAGGGTGACGGCACCTTCGCGACCCGCGTGAAGCTGTTCGCGAACTGGGGCAGCTCCTACAACGCCGTCGTCGGCGTCGGCGACATCACCGACGACGGCAGGGCCGACCTGGTCTCCCGCGACACCAGCGGCACCGTCTGGCGCAACAGCGGCGACGGCAAGGGCTCGTTCGGCGGTCGGGTGAAGATCGCCACCGGCTGGAGCGGCTACAAGGCCCTGTCCTAGGCGCCGCTGTGTCCTAGGTGCCGGTGTGTCCTAGGCACCGGTGTGGGTGGCGTCCGGGTCGACTCCGACCGTGATGGAGGCCCGGACGCCCTTGGCGATCCTCTTCCTGTCGTACTTCAGCTCGAGGAGGCCACCCGTCGTGCCGGACTGGTCGTAGATCGTGTCCTCGTCGAGGGTGGTGCGCTCGGTCGTCGAGGTGGAGTACGGCTCCACCTCGGCGGAGGCGAGCACCGACTCCTCGTCGAAGAAGAACTGGCCGGTGTGGCAGGTGTTGCCGCCCTCGTACCCGGCGTCGGTCCACTCCCCGCCCACATGGACCTTGGTGTGGATGTGGACGCAGCGGCCCCGGTACCAGCCCGGGAAGATCGTCCGGAAGGTCACGAGACCGTGCCTGTCGGTCCGCCAGGTGCCGCGCAGATAGCGCTCGTCGTCGGTGGGCTCCTCGTGGCCGCCTCCGGTGCCACCGGACGGAGCACCGGAGGGCATGCCGGACGGCGGCTCACCCGTCGGGGTGCCGGAGGGCGCGTCGGTGGGCGCACCCGACGGCGCACCCGAGGGGGCGCCGCCGCCACCGCCGGTCGACAGGCTCTCGTAGCCCGAGTAGATGCCCAGCGCGTCGCAGTGCCAGATGTCGACGGCGACGTTCCGCAGCGGCTCGCAGGTCTCCGCGTCGATCACCTTGATCGTGAGGGCGAGCGGAATGCCCTCCTTGTCCTCGGTGATGTCCCGGCGCAGCTTGTCCGCGTCGATGTAGTAGGGGCCCTCGGTGGTCTCCGAGGTGAGCTTGTAGCAGCTCTCGGCCGTGGTGTCCGTACCGCTGCCGGTCGTCTCGTCGGCGAACGCGCCCGCCGCGAACGCACCGCCGACACCCATGGCGGCGACCGCGCCCGCTCCGGCGACGACGACCTTGCGCCGCGACAAGTCCTTTTTGTGCTTGGGCTGTTGAGTGTTGTGGTTCTCCGTCATGGGCCTGAACGCTAGGAGGTGCCACTGTTCGGAGCATGGGTGCGGGCTGTGGTCGCCTGTGAAAGCGGAAGGGCCCGGAACCGCTCACGGTTCCGGGCCCTTCGCTCACGACGCCTACTTGGGCTGCGGCTTGCGCACCGACAGGTGCAGCTCCTTCAGCCGCGCCTCCTCCAGCTCCGTCGGCGCGCCCATCATCAGGTCCTGGGCGTTGCCGTTGAGCGGGAAGGCGATGGTCTCGCGGATGTTCGGCTCGTCGGCCAGCAGCATCACGATGCGGTCGACACCGGGGGCGATGCCGCCGTGCGGCGGGGCGCCGAAGCGGAAGGCACGCAGCATGCCCGCGAACTTCTCCTCGACCGTCTCCCGGTCGTAGCCCGCGATCTCGAAGGCCTTGAGCATGATCTCCGGCTCGTGGTTCCGGATCGCACCGGAGGACAGCTCGACGCCGTTGCAGACGATGTCGTACTGCCAGCCGAGGATGTCCAGCGGGTCCTGGGTCTCCAGGGCCTCCAGGCCGCCCTGCGGCATCGAGAACGGGTTGTGCGAGAAGTCGATGGTGCCGGTCTCCTCGTCCTTCTCGTACATCGGGAAGTCGACGATCCAGCAGAAGCGGAAGACGTTCTCCTCGAACTGGCCGGCGCGCTTGGCGGCCTCGACCCGCACGCCGCCCATGATCTTCGAGACCTCGTCGAACTCGCCGGCGCCGAAGAACACGGCGTGGCCGGCCTCCAGGCCCAGACGCTCGGTGAGGACCTTGACGTTCTCCTCGGTGAGGAACTTGGCGATCGGGCCGGACAGCGTGCCGTCCTCGCCGACGCGCACCCAGGCAAGGCCCTTGGCGCCCAGCGAGACCGCGTAGTCACCGAGCTGGTCGAAGAACTTGCGGGGCTGGTCCTGGACGGCCGGGACGGGCAGCGCGCGCACGTGCTTGCCGGCGAAGGCCTTGAACTCGGAGGCCTCGAAGACGTCGGTGATGTCGACGAGCTCCAGCTTGGCGCGCAGGTCCGGCTTGTCGGAGCCGTACTTCAGCATCGCCTCGCGGAACGGGATCCGCGGGAAGGGGGAGGTGACGTGGCGGCCACCGCCGAACTCTTCGAACAGCTCGGTCATCAGCTGCTCGATCGGCCGGAAGACGTCCTCCTGCTCGACGAAGCTCATCTCGACGTCGAGCTGGTAGAACTCGCCCGGCGAGCGGTCGGCGCGGGCGTCCTCGTCGCGGAAGCAGGGCGCGATCTGGAAGTAGCGGTCGAAGCCGGAGATCATCAGCAGCTGCTTGAACTGCTGCGGGGCCTGCGGGAGGGCGTAGAAGCGGCCCGGGTTCAGGCGGGAGGGGACGACGAAGTCGCGCGCGCCCTCGGGGGAGGTGGCGGACAGGATCGGCGTGGCCATCTCGTTGAAGCCCAGCGCCGTCATCTTGTGCCGGATGGCGGAGATGACCGCCGTACGCAGCATGATGTTGCGGTGCATGCGCTCGCGGCGCAGGTCGAGGAATCGGTACTCCAGGCGGCGCTCCTCGTTGACGCCGTCCTCGGTGTTGATGGTGAAGGGCAGCGGGGCGGCGGCGCCCAGCAGCTCGACCTCGCCGACCTCGACCTCGATCTCACCGGTGGGCAGGTCCGGGTTCACGTTCTCGGTTCCACGTGAAACAACGCTGCCGTCGACGCGGACCGTGGACTCCTTGGAGACCTTGTCCAGCGCCTCGTACGCGGCGGTGCCGGGACGGGCGACCAGCTGCGTGATGCCGTAGTGGTCGCGCAGATCGATGAAGAGGATGCCGCCCAGGTCGCGCCGATTGTGCAGCCAGCCACTCAGCCGGACGTCGGTGCCGACGTCAGAGGCGCGGAGCTCGCCGCAGGTGTGGGACCTGTACCGATGCATCGTCGTTCATCCAGTCTTCGCGGATCGGGAATCTCCGGGGCCCGGTGCCCGGACTTTCCCAGGGTACCGGCCGCCTGGAGATCGCCCCGCCCCATTACCGGAGCGCCCATCGGTGGCAGCCTGCGAACACTTCTTCTTAGAGTGGGGCAATGCGCACTGGTGAGCCCCTGCCCGCCGTGGGGCAGGTCCTCGCCGCCCTCGCGACCGGTCTGTGGCACTGGGACACGGCCACGAAGCTGGTCTCGGTGGACGCCGAGGCCGCCCGGCTGCTCGGACTGCCCGAGGAACCGGCCACACTCACGGAGGCCCAGGTACGGTCCCGGCTGCATCCCGTCGACTGGAACGAGATCGTCAGCGTCGTCGGCCTGGCCACCGCCGAGGGCACCCTCGCCGAGGTCCGGGTGCGGATCATGGACGAGCGGGGCCGGGTCGTACGGATGACCCGCAGCCGTATGAAGCCGTCCTTCGACCCGCAGCGCCGGACCTACGAGCTGACCGGCACCCTCCAGGAGGTCAGCGAGCCGTCACCGGGCACCCCCGCCGGACGCAACGCGGTCACCGGCGACTGGCGGCGCTCCCGGGAGGCGTTCCTGCTGGACGCGGGCCGGGCGCTGGCCGAGGCGCGGTCCACGGCGGAGGTGCTGCGGGTCGCCGCGGGACTGTCCATGCCGGGGTTCTCACCGGAAGGGCTGGCCGTCTTCGGCGTCGAGGGCGACCGGCTGACGATCATCGGCCACCACGGACAGCGGCCCGGCGACGAGAGCCCCTTCTCGCACATGTCGCTGGAGACCGACTATCCGGCCGCCGAGGTGGTGCGCACCGGGCGGGCGGTGTACCTGTCCTCGCCGGAGCAGTACAAGGAGCGCTATCCGCTGACCTGGCCGCTGGCGGAGCAGTTCGGCCGCCAGTCGTGGGCGTTCCTGCCGCTGACCGTCGCCGGGCGGCCGATGGGCGCCTGGATGGCCGGCTTCGCCTACCCGGTGCGGTTCACCCCGGACGAGCGGTCGGTGCTGACGACCGTGGCCCGGATGCTCGCCCAGGCCCTGTCCCGGGCCGGTGCCGCCGAGACCCAGCGCGAGCTGACCGACGGCCTCCAGCGCTCCATGCTGCCCACGCTCGGCCCGGAGATCCCCGGCATGAACGTGGCCGCCCGCTATGTGCCGACCGGCGGCGGACTCCAGGTCGGCGGCGACTGGTACGACATGATCCCGCTGCCCGGCGGCCCCGCCCGCGCCAAGGACCGGGCCGGACGGTTCGCGCTGGTCATCGGGGACGTCCAGGGGCACGACGTCCGGGCGGCCGGGCTGATGGGCCAGCTGCGGATAGCGCTGCGCGCCTACGCCTCCGAGGGCCACCGGCCCGACGCCGTGCTCTCCCGGGCCTCCCGCTTCCTGCACGGCATGTGCTCCGCCGACGACGACCCCGGCGAGCTGCGCTTCGCGACCTGCCTCTATCTGGAGGTGGACCCGCTGTCCGGGGTGCTGGAGATCGCCCGCGCCGGGCACCCGGACCCGGCGATCCGGATGAGCGACGGCACCGTGCTCACCCGGCCGACGGCCGGCGGGCTGCCGCTCGGCATCGACCCGGACGCCGACTACCCCACCACCCGGCTCGCGCTGGAGCCCGGCGAGACCATGCTGCTGTGCACCGACGGCCTCATCGAGACCGGCGGGCACGACCTGGAGTCGGGCTGGAAGCGGGTCCGCGCCATCCTGGAGGAGCACGACGGCGACCTGGAGGCGCTGGCCGACGCCCTGGTCCAGGCCGTGCACGGCCCCTCCTCGCACCACACCACCGGCCCGCTCGCCGACCGTCGCGAGGACGACATCGCCGTGCTGCTGCTGCGCCGGAGCGCCGACGGGTGCGGCCGCGGCGACGCCGGCACCGCGCGTCCGCGGGTGCGGCGCACCGTGCTGACCGTCGCGCAGGCCGAGCCGGAGCGGATCGCGGTCGCCCGCCAGCAGCTGCGCGAGCTGCTCCACGACTGGGCGTCGGACGACCAGGTCGACTCGGCGGTGCTGCTGCTGTCCGAGATGCTCACCAACGTCCTCGTGCACACCGACACCGACGCGCTGCTGGTCGCCGAGATCACCGGAGAGGGGCGGGACCGGCGGATGCGGGTGGAGGTCACCGACGCCAGCGACGACCTGCCGCACAAGCGCCGGCCGGGCGAGCTGGCCTCCTCCGGGCGCGGTCTGATGCTGATCGAGCTGCTGGCGCACGCCTGGGGGGTCGACCCGCGCGGCGAGGGCAAGAGCACCTGGTTCGAGCTCTACGAGTCCGAGGAGCGGGGCGGCTCGGCGGAGGGCGCCGGCGTGCTGTAGCGGGCCCGCAGCTCGTGCAGCACGCCGAAGGCGGCGGCGGCCAGCGGCAGGGCCAGCAGCATGCCCAGGACGCCGGCGACCGACGCCCCGGCGGTGATCGCGAGCATCACCACCGCCGGATGCATCTGCACGGTGCGGCTCTGGATCACCGGCTGGAGCACATGCCCCTCCAGCACCTGCACGGCGAGCACCACGCCGAGCGCCCACAGCGCGATCACGAAACCCCGGTCGGCGAGCGCCACCAGCACGGCCACCGCGCCGGAGAGGAAGGCGCCGAGGTAGGGGATGTAGGCGCCGACGAAGACCAGCGCGCCGAGCCCGACGGCGCCCGGCACGTCGAGGACGAGCAGGCCGACGGTGATGCAGAGGGCGTCGATCAGCGCGATCAGGGTGGTGCCGCGCATGAACCCCTCGACGGCGCGGAAGGCGCGCCGCGCCATGGCCTCCACGCTGTCCGCGGAGCCGCGCGGGGACAGGGCGCGCAGGGTGCCGACGGCGAGGTGGGAGTCGCGCAGGAAGAAGAAGACGAGCAGCAGGGCGAGCACCGCCATGGCGATGGTCTCGCCGACCACGCTCACCCCGCTGATCACTCCGGAGGCGGCCGTCCCGCCGAACTTGCCGAGAAGCTCGCGGGAGTTGGCGGCGAGGTCGTCCAGCGAGTTGCCGGCGGCGCCGAAGTGGTCGCTGAGGTCCCGGGCCGCGCTGCGGAGGGAGGTGACGATCTGGTTGCCGTTCTCGATGAGCGCGGCCACGACGAGGTACACGGCGCCGCCGACGACGGCGACCACGGCGACGCAGGTGAGTCCGGCGGCCAGCGAGCGGTTGACCCGTGCCTTGACCAGCCGGCGGTGCAGCGGGCCCAGCAGCGCGGTGCCGAGCAGGGCGAGCAGCACGGGCACGACGGCCGTACGGAACTCCACACACAGCCGGATCCCGATGTAGCCCACTCCGGCGACCAGCAGAATGACGGCGCACCAGGCGGCGAGCCGGCGCGCGGGGAGGGGGAGGAGCTGCACGGATCCAGCGGATCACGCACCGGGCGGGCTGTCCCGCGCGGGCGTCCAGCCGGGGGAATGCGCGACGCGCCGCCCCTGTTACAGGTGGCAGAAAGTTCAACGCTCAACTAAAGTGGGACGCACGTCGCCCGAGGAGGTACGGACCATGCCTGCAGTGACCGTCGAGAACCCGTTGACGCTGCCCCGTGTCAGCGCGCCCGCAGACGCCGTGGCACGCCCTGTGCTCACCGTCACGACCGCGCCGAGCGGGTTCGAGGGCGAGGGCTTCCCGGTGCGCCGGGCGTTCGCCGGGATCAACTACCGCCATCTCGACCCGTTCATCATGATGGACCAGATGGGCGAGGTGGACTACGCGCCGGGCGAGCCCAAGGGCACCCCGTGGCACCCCCACCGCGGCTTCGAGACCGTCACCTACATCATCGACGGCATCTTCGACCACCAGGACAGCAACGGCGGCGGCGGCACCATCACCAACGGCGACACCCAGTGGATGACCGCGGGCTCCGGCCTGCTGCACATCGAGGCCCCGCCGGAGCACCTGGTGATGTCCGGCGGTCTCTTCCACGGCCTCCAGCTGTGGGTGAACCTCCCGGCCGAGGACAAGATGATGGCCCCGCGCTACCAGGACATCCGCGGCGGCAACGTCCAGCTGCTCACCACCCCCGACGGCGGCGCGCTGCTGCGCGTCATCGCCGGCGAGCTGGACGGGCACGCGGGCCCCGGCGTCACCCACACCCCGATCACGATGATCCACGCCACCCTGGCGCCGGGCGCGGAGATCACCCTGCCCTGGCGCGAGGACTTCAACGGCCTCGCCTACGTCCTCGCGGGCCGCGGCTCGGTCGGCACCGAGCGCCGCCCGATCCACCTGGGCCAGACGGCGGTCTTCGGCGCCGGCTCCGCCCTGACCGTCCGCGCCGACGAGAAGCAGGACTCCCACACCCCCGACCTGGAGGTCGTCCTCCTCGGCGGGCGTCCCATCCGCGAGCCCATGGTCCACTACGGCCCGTTCGTCATGAACACCAAGGACGAACTGATGCAGGCCTTCGAGGACTTCCAGAAGGGCCGCCTGGGGACGATCCCGGCGGTGCACGGGATGACGGAGGAAGGGCCCGAGGCCTGAGAACCCGCTAGGGTACGGAGAGGCCCGAAGCCGCAAGTTCGAGTTGCGACTTCGGGCCTTTTCGTTCCTCAGGGGCTCACTACGGCAGGACGTACACCGGCGCCCCGTCCGCGGCACATCCGACCTGCCGCACACAGCCCCGCTTCAGCAGCATCCGCAGACAGTCGTGAACCCGGTCCAGCGGCAGCCCCGTACGGCCGGCGATCTCCTCCACCCGGTAGCTCGCCTCGCCCCGCACCAGCGCGGGCGCCAGACAGGCGGCGACGGCGTGGACGTCCTCGGTGACGACGAGGTTCTTCCGCTTCCAGGCGGCGAGGAGGTCCGGCGGGGTCAGATCCGGCGCGGGCCGCGGCCGGGTGGCGCGAGGAGCGCGGAGCGCGTCCGCGATGTCCCGGAGACTGTGGCTGATGTCCTTCAGCATGTCGTTCGTCCGGATGTTCCGCTCCTCCAGCCGGACGATCGCGTCGACGACCTGCTGCGGCATGACGTACGCGGTGCCGCCGGCGGGAGCGGGCTGCACCGGCGCCGGTTCGAGGGAGTAGGAGCCGTCGCGCTGGATGGTGGCGATGACGTCGGCGACCCAGGTCTTGAAGGGTTCGCACTCGGGCTTGGTGCAGCCGTTCACCAGACTGATGAGCCCCTTGAGGTTCACCACTTTCATCGACTTCTTGAGCCCGGGACCTGTGATCCTGCGCGAAGCGTCTGCTCCGTAGACGCCTTGTGCAAGATCGCCCAAGGTCGTCTGCCACTCCGCTGCGACATGCAGGATGAGTGCCTGACGGGTGTTCGTGTAGCCGAGGTTCCCGGCAACGTCCGCCGCCACGAACCAGTGCTCCCCCGCAGGGGTCGTCAGCCTCCGCAGCCGCGATCCCGTCGCCGCGAACACGAAGTCGCCTACGTCGATCGCGTCCCGCTTGTGTGCCGTCGACTCGTCCGACGGCGTGTTGTTCTGCTCGTACATCGAGCATCACCTCCGCCGCGGAACCTAGGTACGCGGTGGAACAGTGCGCCGAAGTTGCACGGGCGTTCACCCGTCAGGGTGCGAAAGCAACGATTCTGCACAGGCGTGAACCAAGTCTCACGCCCCGTTTCCACACCTCAGCCGTACATCCGCCGCATGGCGAAGTCCACCATCTCCTCGACCGCCTTCGCGTCGAAGACGATGCGGTGTTCGCCCTCCATGTCGAGGACGAAGCCGTAGCCGGTGGGGAGGAGGTCGATGACCTCGGCGCCGGTGATGACGAAGTACTTGGACTCCTTGCCCGCGTAGCGGCGCAGTTCCTTCAGCGAGGTGAACATGGGGATCACCGGCTGCTGGGTGTTGTGCAGGGCGAGGAAGCCGGGGGTGTCGCCGCGCGGGCAGTAGACCTTCGAGGTGGCGAAGATCTGCTGGAAGTCCTCGCCGGTCAGCTGGCCGGTGGTGAAGGAGCGCACCGCGTCCGCGAGCGACGGCGGGGACGGCTCGGGATAGAGCGGCGGCTGCTGGCCGTAGCCCCCGGCGCCGGGCATCTGCTGCTGCGGCGGGGCGTACTGCGCTTGCGCTCCGGCGCTCTGGTCGTAGCCGTACATGCAGGCAAGGGTATCGACCGCCGCAGAGGGCTGGGTCACAGATGGCCGGATCGGGGTTGCGCCTTATTACTGACGGGTAGCATATTGGTAGCTACTTGTTGGTACGTGAACTAGCGCGAGGATCCAGTGCCTCGCCGATCTCTCTCTACGGAGCCGTCGCCATGGGGCACTACAAGTCGAATCTCCGCGACATCGAGTTCAACCTCTTCGAAGTACTCGGGCGCGACAAGCTGTACGGCACCGGCCCGTTCGAGGAGATGGACACCGACACCGCGAAAAGCGTCCTGGAGGAGCTGACGCGCCTCGCGGAGAACGAGCTGGCCGCGTCCTTCGCCGACGCCGACCGCAACCCGCCGGTCTTCGACCCGGAGACCAACACCGCGCCGGTCCCCGAGTCCTTCAAGAAGAGCTACCAGGCCTTCATGGACTCCGAGTACTGGCGCCTCGGCCTGCCCGAGCCGATCGGCGGCACCACCGCCCCGCCGTCGCTGATCTGGGCGTACGCGGAGCTGATCCTCGGCTCGAACCCGGCCGTGTGGATGTACTCCTCCGGCCCGGCCTTCGCCGGCATCCTCCACGACGAGGGCAACGACACCCAGAAGAAGATCGCCCAGATCGCGGTCGAGAAGCAGTGGGGCTCCACCATGGTCCTCACCGAGCCGGACGCCGGCTCGGACGTGGGCGCCGGCCGCACCAAGGCCGTGCAGCAGGAGGACGGCTCCTGGCACATCGAGGGCGTGAAGCGCTTCATCACGTCCGGTGAGCACGACATGTCGGAGAACATCCTCCACTACGTCCTCGCCCGTCCCGAGGGCGCCGGCCCCGGCACCAAGGGCCTGTCCCTCTTCCTCGTCCCGAAGTACCTCTTCGACTTCGAGACCGGCGAGCTGGGCGAGCGCAACGGCGTCTACGCCACCAACGTCGAGCACAAGATGGGCCTGAAGGCGTCCAACACCTGCGAGATGACCTTCGGCGACCGCCACCCCGCCAAGGGCTGGCTGATCGGCGACAAGCACGACGGCATCCGCCAGATGTTCCGCATCATCGAGTTCGCCCGCATGATGGTCGGCACGAAGGCGATCTCCACGCTGTCGACGGGCTACCTCAACGCGCTGGAGTACGCCAAGGAGCGCGTCCAGGGCCCCGACCTGGCGAACTTCATGGACAAGACCGCGCCCAAGGTCACCATCACCCACCACCCCGACGTCCGCCGCTCGCTGATCACGCAGAAGGCGTACGCCGAGGGCATGCGCGCCCTGGTCCTCTACACGGCGTCGGTGCAGGACGCGATCGCCGTCAAGGAGGCCGCCGGCGAGGACAGCTCCGCCGAGCACGCGCTGAACGACCTGCTCCTGCCGATCGTCAAGGGCTACGGCTCCGAGAAGGGCTACGAGCAGCTCGCCCAGTCGCTGCAGACCTTCGGCGGCTCCGGGTTCCTCCAGGAGTACCCGATCGAGCAGTACATCCGCGACGCCAAGATCGACACCCTCTACGAGGGCACCACCGCGATCCAGGGCCAGGACTACTTCTTCCGGAAGATCGTCCGCAACCAGGGCGCCGCGCTGAACTCGCTCGCCGAGGACATCAAGAAGTTCCTCGCCCTCGGCACCGGCGGCGAGGCGCTGGCCGGCGCCCGTGAGCACCTGGCCAAGGCGGCCGTGGAGCTGGAGGCGATCGTCGGCCTGATGCTGACCGACCTCGCGGCCACCGAGCAGGACGTCAAGAACATCTACAAGGTGGGCCTGAACACCACCCGCCTGCTGCTGGCCTCCGGTGACGTGATCGTCGGCTACCTGCTGCTGAAGGGTGCCGCGGTCGCGGCGGAGAAGCTGGAGACGGCCTCCGCCAAGGACAAGGCGTTCTACGAGGGCAAGATCGCGGCGGCGAAGTTCTTCGCGGCCAACGTCCTGCCGGGCGTCACGCTGGCCCGCAAGGTCTCCGCGAACGTGGACCTGGAGCTGATGGAGCTGGACGAGGCCGCGTTCTGATCCGCGTCCCGATCCGCGTCCCGATCCGCGTCCCGATCCGCGTTCCGATCGCGCGCTGATCCGGCGCCGATCGCTCGCCGATCCCTCGCCCGCCGATCCCTCGCCCGCCGATCCCTCGCTCGCCGATGTCGGCGGCCCGCGCCTCCTCACCGGAGGGGCGGGCCGCCGCTTCCGCGTCCCCGGGGGCCGCCGACGGCCTGGCGACCGGTGGGCCGGCCGGGGTGTACCCGGCCTGGCGGGCGGCCCGCATCCAGCCGGTGGAGGCGCTGCGGCGGTGAGCACTCCGCCCAGCGGCGGACATCCCCGGCAACCCTTGGGGCCGCCGGGCCGCCGCCCCTTATGGTGGCTGCCATGAGCGAACCCTCCCGCTTCGATCGCGGCCACACCGACGACCTGATGTCCTTCCTGGCAGCCAGTCCGTCGCCGTACCACGCGGTGGCGAACACCGCAGAGCGGCTGGAGAAGGCGGGCTTCCGGCAGGTCGCGGAGACGGACGCCTGGGACGGGACGAGCGGCGGCAAGTACGTCCTGCGCGGCGGCGCGATCATCGCCTGGTACGTCCCGGAGAACGCCACCCCGCACACCCCGTTCCGGATCGTCGGCGCGCACACCGACTCCCCCAACCTGCGGGTCAAGCCGCTGCCGGACACCGGAGCGCACGGCTGGCGCCAGGTCGCCGTGGAGATCTACGGCGGACCGCTGATGAACTCCTGGCTCGACCGCGACCTCGGCCTGGCCGGCCGGCTCACCCTGCGGGACGGCTCGACCCGCCTGGTGAACGTCGACCGCCCGCTGCTGCGCGTCCCCCAGCTCGCCATCCACCTGGACCGGTCGGTCTCCGCGGAGGGCCTGAAGCTCGACAAGCAGCGCCACATGCAGCCGGTGTGGGGCCTCGGCGACGACGTCCGCGACGGCGACCTGATCGCCTTCCTGGAGGAGGCCGCGGGCCTGTCCGCGGGCGAGGTCACCGGCTGGGACCTGATGACCCACTCCGTCGAGGCGCCCGCCTACCTCGGCCGGGACCAGGAGCTGGTCGCGGGCCCGCGCATGGACAACCTGCTGTCCGTGCACGCGGGCACGGCCGCCCTGGTGGCGGTGGCGTCCGGCTCCGGCGCCGCCGACCTGCCGTACATCCCGGTGCTGGCCGCCTTCGACCACGAGGAGAACGGCTCCCAGTCCGACACCGGCGCCGACGGTCCGCTGCTCGGCAGCGTGCTGGAGCGCTCGGTGTTCGCGCGCGGCGGGACGCTGGAGGACCGGGCGCGCGCCCTCGCGGCCACCGTCTGCCTGTCCTCCGACACCGGCCACGCCGTCCACCCCAACTACGCGGAGCGGCACGACCCGACGCACCACCCGCGCATCGACGGCGGCCCCATCCTGAAGGTGAACGTCAACAACCGTTACGCCACGGACGGTTCGGGTCGCGCCGTGTTCGCCGCCGCCTGCGAGAAGGCGGGTGTGCCGTTCCAGTCGTTCGTGTCCAACAACTCCATGCCGTGCGGCACCACGATCGGCCCGATCACCGCCGCCCGGCACGGCATCCGCACCGTCGACATCGGCGTGGCGATCCTGTCGATGCACAGCGCGCGCGAACTGTGCGGTGCGAAGGACCCGTATCTGCTGGCGAACGCGCTGGTGGCGTT
This sequence comes from Streptomyces sp. NPDC001532, assembly GCF_040298625.1. Lineage (NCBI taxonomy): Bacteria > Bacillati > Actinomycetota > Actinomycetes > Kitasatosporales > Streptomycetaceae > Streptomyces > Streptomyces sp. NPDC001532. The sequence goes on along the minus strand of NZ_JBEPAL010000008.1, from coordinate 146,729 downwards.
CCTGGAGGGCTAGCCGTCGCGGCGGCTCGAGCACAAGTAGGCGTGTCCCGCCAGGCCTTGGGTACCCGACGTCCACCGGAAGCACCGGAAAACACCGGACCGGACAGGAGGCGACAACTCATGGGCCTCGGCGGGTGCATCATCCTCATCGCCGTGGGAGCCATCCTCGCGTTCGCGACCGACTGGGACATGCAGGGGGTCAACCTCGACCTGGTCGGCATCATCCTGATGATCGTCGGACTGATCGGCGTCACGACGTTCAGCAGCATCGCGCGGCGCCGGCGGGTGGTGGTGCCACCGACGACACCAGTCGTCGACGAGCAGCCTCCCACCCACCACCACCGGCGCGACGGCTACAGCGACGGATACGGCGTGTAGAGCACGACAGCGGCCTCACTCGCGGCGCCCGGTCAGGCGCCGGAGTCGTCCATTCCCGCCAGCACCAGGGGCAGTCGGTCCGCCGCGCCCTCGGTGAGGCGGACCGGGACACCCCAGTCCTGCTGGTGGACATGACAGGCCGGATACGGATTGGCCGGGTCGTCGTCGCAGGAGGCGGCCATCGCGGAGACGTGCAGGACACCCTCCGGCACGGCCGGATCCAGTTCGAGGGCGCGGGAGAGGTCGGTCCCCGCGCCCTCTCCGGCGCGCAGCAGCTCGGGCGGGGTGGCGGAGACCAGCAGCCGGGTGGACGGGCCGTACCGGGTGTCCAGCTTCTGGCCGGCCGGTGCCTGGAAGACGACGTCCAGCCGGAGCCGGCCGGGCGCGACCTCGGTCGCGGCGCGCTGGGTGCGGTGCGCGACGCCGTCGACCCGGACCGCCTCCTCCGGCAGCCGCAGCCGGGTCAGCCGGTGCCGGGCGGACTCCACCACCACGATGTCGTCGCCGTCCAGCACGGCGTCGCTGGGCTCGCGCAGGTCCGTGGCCAGGGTGGTGACCTCGCCGGTCGCGGGGTCGTAGCGGCGCAGCGCGTGGTTGTAGGTGTCGGCGACCGCGACCGAGCCGTCGGGCAGCGCGGTCACCCCCAACGGGTGCTGGAACAGGGCCTGTCCGGCGGCACCGTCCCGGTGGCCGAAGTCGAACAGGCCGGTGCCGACGGCGGTGTGGACGGCGCCGTCCGGGTCGACCCAGCGCAGCGCGGAGGTCTCCGAGTCGGCGAGCCAGAGCCGGTCGGCGGTGGCCGCGAGGCCGGACGGCTGGGCGAACCAGGCCTCGGCGCCGGGACCGTCCACCAGACCCTCGTTGGTGGTGCCGGCGGTGACGCCGACCGTGCCGGCGGCCGGGTCGTACGCCCACAGCTGGTGCACGCCGGCCATCGCGATCCACACCTTGCCGCGCCACCAGGCCACGTCCCACGGCGAGGACAGGTTCACCTCCCGCGCGGGCCCCGAGGCGGCCTCGCCCTGCATCCACTGCCGGCCGGTCCCGGCCAGCGTGGCGACCTCGCCGGAGGCGAGGTCCAGCCGGCGCAGCGCGTGGTTGACGGTGTCGGCGACGACGACCGCCGCCCCGTCCTCCACCAGCGCCAGCCCCTGCGGCTCGCTGAACGCCGCGTCCCGGGCCGGCCCGTCCACGAAGCCGCGCGCCCCGGACCCGATCCGCCGCACCACGCTCTCCCCGTCGGGCAGCAGCTCCACCACCTGGTGCCGGGTCGTGTCGCTGACCAGCAGGTTCCCGGACGGCAGCCGCAGCACCTTCCCCGGGAACCGCAGCTGCGAAGGCTCCGGCTCCGGTGCCACGTACGGCCCGTCGCCGCGCCGCAGCGTCCCCTTCGCCGTGTGCTCCTCCTCCAGCTCCGTCACCAGCCGCTCGATCGCGTGCACATGCCCCTCACCGGCGTGCTGCGCGACGACGTAGCCCTCCGGGTCGATCACCACCAGCGTCGGCCACGCCCGCACCGCGTACTGCTTCCACGTCGTGAGCTCCGGGTCGTCCAGCACCGGGTGCTCCACGCCGTACCGTTCCACCGCGTCCACGACCGCCTGGTGCTCGGCCTCGTGGACGAACTTCGGCGAGTGCACCCCGACGACCACGAGGGTGTCCCGGTGCTTCTCCTCCAGTTCCCGCAGCTCGTCGAGGACGTGCAGGCAGTTCACGCAGCAGAAGGTCCAGAAGTCCAGGACGACAATGCGTCCTCGCAGGTCGGCGAGGGTGTACTGGGTGCCGCCGGTGTTCAGCCAGCCGCCCTTGCCGATCAGCTCGGGGGCACGGACACGGGCACGGCGGCGGGGCGCGGGAGCGGGCGCGGGGGTGGGCGCCGGGACGGCATCGTTCATGGTTCAAGCTTGCCATCCTGGTATGAACGCCGGGTCAACGCGCGCGGCGGCGTACGGCGGACCACGGCGAGGCCGGCAGCGAGGAGGCGACGGGTGACCGCGGACGGGAACGGGACGGCGGCCGGTGACACGGCCGGGCGGGCGGAGCGCGCCTTCATGGCGCTGCCGGGGCGCACGGAGGACGCGCGGGAGGAGTTCGCCGGGCGGGTCGCCGACGTGGTGCGGGTCCTCGCGCTCGACGTCCCGCCCGAGGCGGAGGCCGGCGACCGGCGGACCTGGGTGCAGCGCGTCCGGACGGCGCTCCGGGACGCCTGCCGCCGCGGCCTGGTCCTCTCCGAGGAGTCCTTCGACGTACTGGTCGCGGCGGCCGTCCACGATCCGGATCCGAGCTTCAACCGTCAGTTCGTCGAGCCGGCCCTGAACGCGTTCGGGACCCGCCGGGTGCGCGAGGCGCTGCTCGGCTGTCTGCGGACGGGCACGGACCGTGAACGGGCGGGCGCCGCCCGGGCCTGGTACTGGTCGGCCCTGCCGCCGCGCATGCCCCGCGTCCGGGCGGCGGGGGGCGGCGCCGGCGCCCCTGACGCGCCGGGCGACGCCTCGGCCGTGGTGGCCGAGTGGAACGAGGCCGCGCTGCGCGAGTTCGTGCGCAACGAGGACCTGGACGTCCGGCGCTGCCTCCTGCCGGGTCTGCCCCTGCGGAAGTCGGCCTACCCGCCGGAGCTGCACCACCTGGTGGACGCGGCGGTGGCGGCGGCCCGCTCCCACCCGGACGACTACATCCGCCACCGCGTGGAGCACCAGGTCGGCGACTGACCCGTCCCGGGGTCAGCTCAGAGCGTGCCCCGCCGTCACGTCCACATGGGACGGGACGGTGTCGTGGCGGTCGCCGACGGTCATGGTGCCGGTCGGTTCGAAGAGCAGGATCTGCGTGGGGACGGGCGCGTACGGCTTGTGCTCGATGCCGCGGGGGACGGTGAAGACGGAGCCCCTGGGCAGGACGACGGTGCGTTCCCCGGCCGGTTCGCGCAGGCCGATGTGGAGTTCGCCGTCGAGGACGAGGAAGAACTCGTCGGTGTGGTCGTGGACGTGCCACAGGTGCTCGCCCTCGACCTTGGCGACGCGGACGTCGTAGTCGTTGACGGCGGTGACGATGCGGGGGCTCCACCGCTCCGAGAAGGAGGCGAGGGCGGCGGAGAGCGCGATGGGTTCCATGCGGTTCATCGTGCGGGTGACGGGCGGCCCGCACGAGTGCTAGGAATCGCATATGCCGCAAGGATCCTCTCAGCGACCGGCCCGAGTCCTGCTCGTCGTCGACGAGAACTCCAACCCCTTCGAGATGAGCTGCGCGATCGAGATCTTCGGCCTGCCACGGCCCGAACTCGGGCGGCAGCTGTACGACTTCCGGCTGTGCGCGGCCGGTGCGCACACCCGGATGCGGGACGGGTTCTTCACACTGACCGGGGTCGCGGGACTGGACGCGGTGGACACGCTGGCGGCGGGCGACACGCTGATCGTGCCGAACCGTCCCGACACCGGCACCCCGCGCTCCCGCGCCGTCCTCGACGCGATCCGCGAGGCGCACGCGCGGGGAGTGCGGCTCATCGGCTTCTGCTCGGGCGCGTTCACGCTCGCCGAGGCCGGGCTGCTGACCGGGCGGCGGGCGGCCTGCCACTGGATGTGGGCGGAATCCTTCCGGGAGCGGTTCCCGCGGGTGCGGCTGGAGCCGGACGTGCTGTTCGTCGACGACGGCGACATCCTCACCGCCTCCGGCAGCGCCTCCGCGCTGGACCTCGGCCTGTACGTGGTGCGGCGGGACCACGGCGCCGAGATCGCCAACCACGTCTCCCGGCGGCTGGTCTTCGCCGCCCACCGCGACGGCGGCCAGCGGCAGTTCGTGGAGCGCCCGCTGCCCGAGATCCCCGACGAGTCGCTGGCGCCGCTGCTCGCCTGGGCCCAGGAGCGGCTGGCGGAGCCGCTGACGGTGGCCGGTCTCGCGGCCCGCGCGGCGGTCTCCCCGGCCACCCTGCACCGACGCTTCCGCGCGCAGCTCGGCACGACACCGCTCGCGTGGCTGACCGGCGAGCGGGTGGCACTGGCCTGCCGGCTGATCGAGCGCGGCGAGGAGCGGCTGGACGTGGTGGCCGCGCGCAGCGGTCTGGGCACGGCGGCCAATCTGCGGGCCCGGCTGCGCCGGGAGACGGGGCTCAGCCCGTCGGCCTACCGGCGGCGTTTCGGGACGGCCGCCGGGGAAGCGGTGGTGACATGAGATACCTCGTGCGCGACCGGCTCCTGTCCTTCGGCGACGACTACTGGATCGAGGACGAACGCGGTGACAAGGCGTTCCTCGTCGACGGCAAGGCCATGCGGCTCCGTGACACCTTCGAGCTGAAGGACGCGGAGGGCCGGATCCTGATCGACATCCGGCAGAAGATGTTCGCCCTGCGCGACACCATGCTCATCGAGCGCGACGGCGACGCCCTGGCCACCATCCGCCGCAAACGCCTGTCCCTGCTCCGCAACCACTACCGCGTCACCCTGGTCGACGGTACGGAACTCGACGTCAGCGGCAAGATCGCCGACCGCGAGTTCGCCATCGAGTACGACGGCGAACTCCTCGCCGTCATCTCCCGCCGCTGGCTGCACGTCCGGGAGACCTACGGCGTCGACGTGATCCGCGAGGACGCCGACCCGGCGCTGCTGATCGCGGTGACGGTGTGCGTGATCCACCTGGCGGAGAAGGACCGGGAGGACGACTGACCGGGACGACGACCGGATCAGGCCACGGCAGGCCGGCCTGGGAGCGTCGCGTCCTCCCGGGCCACCGGGGTCGTCACCTTCCCAGCACCCGGTCCTTCAGCGCCGGGAACTGATCCCGGGTCGCCGCGACCCTGGCGGGGTCGAAGTCCACCGTGAGGACCTGCTCGTCGGGGCCGGCCTCGGCGAGGACCTCGCCCCACGGGTCCACCACGATCGAGTGACCGGCCTGGGGAACCCGCGCGTGGGTGCCGGCCGTTCCGCAGGCGAGGACGAAGGTCTGGTTCTCCACGGCCCGGGCCTGCGCGAGCAGGGTCCAGTGCGAGCGGCGGCGTTCGGGCCAGCCGGCCGGGACGACCAGGGTCTCGGCGCCGGCGTCGACGAGGCCGCGGAAGAGTTCGGGGAAGCGGAGGTCGTAGCAGGTGGCAAGGCCCAGAGTGGTCTCGGGCAGACGGACCGTCACCAGCTCGCGTCCGGCGCCCATCAGCACGGCCTCGCCCTTGTCGAAGCCGAAGCGGTGGATCTTGCGGTAGGCGGCGGCCCGCTCGCCGTCGGGGGAGAGGACGAGGGAGGTGTTGTAGAGGGTGCCGTCCGGGGCGCGTTCGGGGATGGAGCCGGCGTGCAGCCAGACGCCCGCGTCGCTCGCCGCCTTGGCCATGGCCTCGTGGGTCGGGCCGTCCAGCGGTTCGGCCTCGTTCGCGAACTCCTGGTAGGCGAAGGCGCCGGTGGTCCACAGCTCCGGCAGGACGACGAGATCGGATCCGGCTTGTTCGCGTACGAGGGAGGCGACCCGGCGACGGCGGGATTCGACCGATTCGCCCTCGTCTACGGCGATCTGGATCAGAGAGGCGCGCACAGTACCACCGTCCTGGCATTCGAGCCGTCCACAAGGGCGTCCACACAGGCCTACGATCGTCACACGAAAGGCCTGCCGGGGTGCCTCACAGCAGCGTAACTTAGCGTTTCGAGACACCCGCCGACAGCCGCCACCTCCCACTGGCAACGCCGCCACCACCGCCCGTGTACCGACCGCCGAGGGGTCCCGTTCCCGTGAGTCTGCATCCCACTCTCCAGCCCTACGCCGACGCCTGGACCCACTCCATCGAAGCGATATCCGAGCTGGTGCTGCCGCTTGTGGAGGCCGACTGGAACCGCCGCACCCCCTGTCCGGGCTGGTCGGTGCGGGACATCGTGTCCCATGTCATCGGCCTGGACTGCGAGATGCTGGGCGATCCGCGCCCCATCCACACCCTGCCGCGGGACCTGTTCCACGTCACCAACGAGCACCAGCGGTACATGGAGATGCAGGTCGACGTCCGCCGTCATCACACGGCGCCGGAGATGACCTCCGAGCTGGAGTACACGGTCATCCGCCGCAACCGGCAGCTGCGCAACGAGTCCCGTGACCCGGGGACGAAGGTGCGCGGTCCGTTCGGTGCCGAGCTGACCCTGGAGCAGTCGATGCGCCGGCACGCGTTCGACGTGTGGGTGCACGAGCAGGACCTGCGCACCGCCCTGGGCCGCCCCGGCAACCTGGACTCCCCGGGCGCCCATGTCGCGCGGGACGTGCTGCTGGCGGCGCTGCCCGACGTGGTCGCGGTCAAGGCGCAGGCGCCGCGCAGTTCGGCGATCGTGTTCGACGTGCACGGGCCGATCGAGTTCCTGCGCACGATCCGCGTGGACATCCAGGGCCGCGGCACCCTGGAGACGGCCCCCGCGCTGGGCCCCGCCGCCACGCTGACGCTGGACTGGGAGACGTACGTACGGCTGGCCTGCGGCCGGGTGAGCCGGGAGGCGGTCGCGGACCGGGTGAAGCTGGAGGGCGACCCGGACCTGACGGCGGCGATCCTGCGCCACTTCGCGGTGACGCAGTGAGCGACGGCGGCGACGCGGTGAACGGTGGAGCGGTGAACGGCGGCGCGGGGAGCGTCGAGGCCGTGAGCGGTGTCGCCGTGAGCGGTGTCGCCGGGTCCGGTCCGGGCGAGGGGCCGCCGCGGCTGACCCGGCTGACCTTCCACAGCCCGCTCTCCGAGGCCCGCGCGGCCACCCTGGTCCGGCGGCTGTCCGCGTCCTCCCCCGCCACGGTCCTCGACCTGGGCTGCGGCTGGGCGGAGCTGCTGCTGCGGGTGCTGGCCGCCGTACCGGGCACCACCGGCACCGGCGTCGACATCAACGGCGACGACCTCGACCGGGCCCGCCGCGCGGCACGGCAGCGGGGGCTCGCCGAGCGGGTGACGTTCGCCGAGGAGTCCGCCGTGGACAGCCGGCGCGGGCCCGCCGACCTGGTGCTGTGCGTGGGCTCCAGCCAGGCGCTGACCGACGTGGAGCCGCCGAAGCATCTGCCGCGGGCGCTGCGCGCCCTGCGCGAACTGGTCTCCGACGACGGCCGGGTGCTGCTCGGCGAGGGTTTCTGGCAGCGCCCGCCCACCGCCGCGGAACTGGCCGGCATGTGGCCGGGTGCCGCCGTCGACGACCATCCGGGGCTGGCCGCCCTCGTCGACCTGGCGATCGAGGCGGGCTTCCGGCCGGAGTACGTGGAGACGGCGAGCCTGGAGGAGTGGGAGGAGTTCGAGTCGGCGTACCAGGCGGACGTGGAGGTGTGGCTGGCCCGGCACCCCGGCCATCCGCTGGCCGCCGAGACCCGGGCCCGCGTCGACCGGCACCGCTCCCAGTGGCTGCACTACCGGGGCGTCCTGGGCCTCGCCTATCTCACCCTGGTGCCGGTGGCGCGCTGAGCACCGCCGGCTCAGGCCGGCACGTGCACCGTCTCCACCCGGCTGGCCACCAGCCGCTCCCGCTCCCGCCGGGCCGCCCGACCGCGCAGCCGCAGGATCTGGCTGACGCCGAGCGCCTGGAGGACGAAGACGGCGGAGAAGGCGACGGTGTAGTCGTCGCCGGTGGCGTCCAGCAGCACGCCGATCGCGAACAGGGTCGTCATCGAGGCGACGAAACCGCCCATGTTGGTGATGCCGGAGGCGGTGCCCTGACGCTCCGGCGGGTTCGCCGGACGGGCGAAGTCGAAGCCGATCATCGAGGCGGGCCCGCAGGCGCCGAGCACCGCGCACAGCACCAGCAGCAGCCACATCGGCGCCCGCTCGCCGGGCCAGGCGAGGGTCGTCGCCCACAGCGCGGCCGTCGCGCCGACCGTGCCGAGCGCCAGCGGCAGCCGCGCCTCGTGGTGCCGGGCGACGATCTGGCCGTAGACCAGGCCGATCGCCATGTTGGACAGCACCACCAGGGTCAGCATCTCCCCGGCCGTGGCGCGGGACAGGCCCTGGGCCTCCACCAGGAACGGCAGGCCCCACAGCAGCAGGAACACCATCGCCGGGAACTGCGTGGTGAAGTGCACCCACAGACCGAGCCGGGTGCCGGGCTCCCGCCAGGACGCGGCGATCTGCCGGCGGACGTAGGCGGCGCCCTGGTGCGGTATCGGCTCCGGTTCGTGGCCCTCGGGGTGGTCCTTCAGGAAGAGCAGCAGCAGGACCAGGACGACCACTCCCATGACCGCGCTGCCCGCGAACGCCGCCTCCCAGCCGATGCCGTGCAGCAGCCGGGCGAGGACCAGGGTGGAGACCAGGTTGCCGGCCATGCCGACCAGTCCGGCGAGCTGGGCGATCAGCGGTCCGCGCCGGGCCGGGAACCACCGGGTGCCGAGCCGCAGCACGCTGATGAACGTCATCGCGTCGCCGCAGCCCAGCAGCGCCCGCGAGGCGAGCGCCATGCCGTACGACGGGGAGAACGCGAAGCCCAGCTGGCCGGCCGTGAACAGCACCACGCCGAAGGCCAGCACCTTCTTGGTGCCGAGCCGGTCGACCAGCAGGCCGACGGGGATCTGCATCCCGGCGTAGACCAGCAGCTGGAGGATGGAGAACGTCGACAGGGCGGAGGCGTTGACGCCGAAGCGGTCCGCGGCGTCGAGGCCGGCCACCCCCAGCGACGTACGGAAGACGACGGCGACGAAGTAGACGGCGACGCCGATGGACCAGACGGCGACCGCGCGCCGGCCGCCGGGCGGATCGCCGGGCAGGGTGGCCGACGGCGAGCTCATCGGACCTCACCTCGCGCCAGGTGCGAGAACCAGCCGACGTGCCGGTGGACGACCGCGACCGCGGCCTCGGCGTCACCGGAGCGCAGCGCGTCCAGGATCTCCCGGTGCTCGTCGAGGTTCTTGGCGATGCGGTCGGGATGGGAGTGCATCACGGCGACGCCCATCCGCAGCTGACGGTCGCGCAGCTGGTCGTAGAGGCGGGAGAGGATCTCGTTGCCGCCGCTGCGCACGATCTCGGCGTGGAAGCAGCGGTCGGTGACGGCGACGGCGGCCAGGTCCCCGGCGGTGGCCTGCTCCCGCTGCTGGTCCAGCAGCCGCTCCAGGCGGGCGACGAGGGCGGGCGAGGCGGGGACGGCCTTGCGGGCGGCGTGCTCCTCCACCAGCAGGCGGGTCTCGACGACATCGGCGATCTCCTGTGCGGAGACCGGCAGCACCAGCGCGCCCTTCTTGGGATAGAGCTTGATCAGCCCCTCGGCCTCCAGCCGCAGCAGCGCCTCGCGCACCGGGGTGCGGGAGACCCCGACGGCCTCGGCCAGCTCGCCCTCGGTGAGCAGCGTCCCGCCTTCGTAGCGGCGGTCCAGGACGCCTTGCTTGACGTGGGTGTAGACGCGGTCGGCGGCGGGCGGTTGCTTCACGGCCAAGGTCATGCCGACAGGATAGATACATCACGTACGCATGAGGAGGGGCGTCCAGCATGCGGACGTGCCGCCCATCTCACAGCTCTTTCCGAGTTCGCGTACAACCCTTCGCGGTAGTCACGAGTCACACATGTGCGGCCGCACTCTCTTCGCCACCAGTGCCAGCCACAGACCTGTCAACTCGGCCGTACCGCAGGGGCATTCAACGTAATCGGGGTATCTCACTTGATAACCGCCATCAAGGGCATCAGCACCAAGGGCGTCCGCATCCGCAGAGCCGCCGCTGTCAGCCTGACCACGGGTGCGCTCATCGCCGCCGGCGCCCTCGGCGCGGCGCCCGCCCAGGCCGTCACCACCCCCACGATCGCCGCCAAGGGCGGTTTCGTGATGAACAACGCCGACGGCAAGACGCTGTACAACAAGGCCGCGGACACCCGGCGTTCCACCGGCTCCACGACCAAGATCATGACCGCGAAGGTGGTGCTGGCCCAGTCGAACCTGAACCTGGACGCCAAGGTCACGATCCAGAAGGCGTACAGCGACTACATCGTCTCCAAGAACGCCTCGTCGGCCCGGCTCATCGTCGGCGACAAGGTGACCGTCCGTCAGCTGCTGTACGGGCTGATGCTGCCGTCGGGCTGTGACGCCGCCTACGCGCTCGCCGACAAGTTCGGCACCGGCACCACCCGCGCCGCCCGCGTGAAGTCGTTCATCGGCAAGATGAACGCGCAGGCCAAGAGCCTTGGCCTGACCAACACGCACTTCGACTCGTTCGACGGCATCGGCAACGGCGCCAACTACTCGACGCCGCGGGACCTCACCAAGCTCGCCCGCAGCGCGATGAAGAGCACCACCTTCCGCTCGATCGTGAAGACGAAGTCGTACACCGCGAAGACCATCACCAAGACCGGCAGCGTCCGGACGATGGCCCCGTGGACCAACACCAACCCGCTGCTCGGTTCCTACACCGGCGCGACCGGTGTGAAGACCGGCTCCGGCTCGGTCTCCGGCTACTGCCTCGTCTTCTCCGCCACTCGCGACGGCAAGACGGTCTACGGCGCGATACTCGCCTCGACCAACGCGACGACCCGCAAGTCGGACGCGACGAAGCTGCTGAACTACGGCTTCGCCAAGATCGGCTGACGGACCGTCCTGTCCGCCCGCGTCACGAACGCCCGCGCGCGTCACGAACGCTGGCACGGAGAACGGCCCCCGCTCACGAGCGGGGGCCGTTCTCGTTCAGCCGGCCGGACGGCCCGGGGCCCGGACGGCCCCCGACGTCACGCCCAGGTGATCAGCCGCTTGGGCTGCTCCAGGATCGCCGCCACATCGGCCAGCACCTTGGAGCCCAGCTCGCCGTCGACCAGGCGGTGGTCGAAGGAGAGCGCCAGCGTGGTGACCTGACGCGGCTTCACCTTGCCCTTGTGCACCCACGGCTGGAGCTTGATCGCGCCGACCGCGAGGATCGCGGACTCGCCGGGGTTGAGGATCGGCGTGCCGGTGTCGACGCCGAAGACGCCGACGTTGGTGATGGTGACCGTGCCGCCCTGCATGGCGGCGGGGGACGTCCTGCCCTCGCGCGCCGTGCCCACCAGCTCGCCCAGCGACTCCGCCAGCTGCGGCAGCGTCTTGGCGTGGGCGTCCTTGATGTTCGGGACGATCAGCCCGCGCGGGGTGGCCGCGGCGATGCCCAGGTTGACGTAGTGCTTGACCACGATCTCCTGAGCCGCCTCGTCCCAGGACGCGTTGATGTCCGGGTTGCGCTTGATCGCCACCAGCAGGGCCTTGGCGATCAGCAGCAGCGGGTTCACCCGCAGGCCGTTGAACTCCTTGTCCTGCTTCAGCTCCTCGACCAGCTTCATGGTGCGGGTGACGTCGACCGTCACGAACTCCGTGACGTGCGGCGCGGTGAACGCCGAGCCGACCATGGCCGCCGCGGTCGCCTTGCGGACGCCCTTGACCGGGATCCGGGTCTCGCGCGCCGCGTCGTACGCGGCGACCGGGGCCGGAGCCTGGGCCTGGGCGGGCGCCGGGGCCGCGGGGGCGGCGGCCGGGGCCTGCTCGGGAGCCTGCGGCGGGGCCGCCGCCGCGTGCACGTCCTCGCGGGTGATGATGCCGTCCGGGCCGGTCGGCGTGACCGTGGCCAGATCGACGCCGAGGTCCTTGGCCAGCTTGCGCACCGGGGGCTTGGCCAGCGGGCGCTCCGCCGGGGTGGCGGAGGCCGCCGGGGCCGGGGCGACGGGGGCCGCCGGGGCCGGGGCGGCGTGGCCGTTCAGCTCCGCCTGGATCCCCGCCGGGGCCTGCTGGAGAGGCACCTCGGGGGTCTTGCGGGGGCGGCGGCGCGTGGACGAGGCCGCCACCCCGTAACCCACCAGGACCGGCTGGCGGCCCGAGCCCTCCGGCTTCGGCTCCTCGGCGGCGGCCGGGGCGGCCTCCACCGCGGCGGCCTCGGCCGGGGCGGCCGGCGCGGGAGCGGCCGGCGCGGACGCCCCGCCGCTCACGTCGACCGCGATGATCGACGTGCCCACGTCGACCGTGGTGCCCTCGGGGAAGTGCAGCGCGCGGACCACGCCGTCGTACGGGATGGGCAGTTCGACGGCGGCCTTGGCCGTCTCCACCTCGCAGACCACCTGACCGTCGGTGACCGTGTCCCCCGGCTGGACGTACCACTTGAGGATCTCGGCCTCGGTCAGGCCCTCGCCGACGTCCGGCATCTTGAACTCGCGTACGGACGCATCCGTCATCGTCGTCACGACCCTCTCCTCAGTACGCCAGGGCACGGTCGACGGCGTCGAGCACCCGGTCCAGGCCCGGCAGGTACTCCTCCTCCAGGCGCGCCGGCGGGTACGGGGCGTGGTAGCCGCCGACCCGGAGCACCGGGGCCTCCAGGTGGTAGAAGCAGCGCTCGGTGATCCGGGCGGCGATCTCCGCGCCGGAGCCGAAGAAGACCGGCGCCTCGTGGACGACGACCAGGCGGCGGGTCTTCTCGACCGAGGCCTGGATGGCGTCGAAGTCGAGCGGGGAGATCGAGCGCAGGTCCAGGACCTCCAGGGACTTGCCCTCCTCGGCGGCCGCGTCGGCGACCTCCAGGCAGGTCTTCACCATCGGGCCGTAGGCCACCAGGGTGAGGTCGGTGCCCTCGCGGGCCACCCGCGCGCCGTGCAGCGGGCCGGGGATGGCCTCGGTGTTGACCTCGCCCTTGTCCCAGTAGCGCCGCTTGGGCTCGAAGAAGATCACCGGGTCGTCGCTCTGGATGGCCTGCTGCATCATCCAGTACGCGTCGGAGGCGTTGGAGGGGCTGACCACCTTGAGGCCGGCCACGTGCGCGAACAGCGATTCCGGGGACTCGGAGTGGTGCTCGACCGCGCCGATGCCGCCGCCGTAGGGGATGCGGACGACGACGGGCATCTTGACCTTGCCCAGGGAGCGGGCGTGCATCTTCGCGAGCTGCGTGACGATCTGGTCGTACGCCGGGAAGACGAAGCCGTCGAACTGGATCTCCACCACCGGGCGGTAGCCGCGCAGCGCGAGGCCGATCGCGGTGCCGACGATGCCGGACTCCGCGAGGGGGGTGTCGATGACGCGGCTCTCGCCGAAGTCCTTCTGGAGGCCGTCGGTCACCCGGAAGACACCGCCGAGCTTGCCGACGTCCTCGCCCATGACGAGGACCTTCGGGTCCGTCTCCAGGGCGCGGCGCAGCGACTCGTTGATCGCCTTGGCCAGAGCCATCTTCTCCGCTGCCATGATCAGACCCCCGAACCCGCGGCGAAGCCGCTGTCAGACTCCGTGGCGAACGACGCCTGGTAGGCGGCGAACTGAGCTCGCTCCTCGTCGACGAGCGCGTGCCCGTCCGCGTACGCGTTCTCGAAGATGGCGAAGTGGTCCGGGTCCGGCATGGCGCGGACCGCCTCGCGCACTCGTCTGCCCAGCGCCTCGCTCTCCGCCTCGAGTTCCGCGAAGAATGCCTCGTCCGTGTGGTTCGAGGCCTCCAGGTGCCGGCGCAGACGCAGGATCGGGTCCTTCGCCTCCCAGGCGACCCGCTCGTCGTCGTGGCGGTAGCGGGTGGGGTCGTCGGAGGTGGTGTGGGCGCCCATCCGGTAGGTGTACGCCTCGACGAGGGTGGGGCCCTCGCCGTTGCGGGCCCGCTCCAGGGCCCACCGGGTGACCGCGAGGCAGGCGAGGACGTCGTTGCCGTCGACGCGGACACCGGGGAAGCCGAAGCCCTGCGCGCGCTGGTAGAGCGGCACACGGGTCTGCTTCTCGGTGGGCTCGGAGATCGCCCACTGGTTGTTCTGGCAGAAGAACACCACGGGGGCGTTGTAGACCGCGGAGAACGTGAACGACTCGGCCACGTCGCCCTGGCTGGAGGCACCGTCGCCGAAGTAGGCGATGACCGCGCTGTCGGCGCCGTCCTTGGCGATGCCCATGGCGTAGCCGGTGGCGTGCAGGGTCTGCGAGCCGATGACGATCGTGTAGAGGTGGAAGTTGTTGCCGTTCGGGTCCCAGCCGCCGTTGTTCACGCCGCGGAACATGCCGAGCAGGTTGGTCGGGTCGACCCCGCGGCACCAGGCGACGCCGTGCTCGCGGTAGGTCGGGAAGACGTAGTCGTCCTCGCGGGTGGCACGGCCGGAGCCGATCTGGGCGGCCTCCTGGCCGAGCAACGAGGCCCACAGGCCCAGCTCGCCCTGGCGCTGCAAGGAGGTCGCCTCGGCGTCGAAGCGCCGGGTGAGCACCATGTCGCGGTAGAGACCGCGCAGCTCCTCGGGGGTGATGCCGGCGACGTACTTGTCGTACTCGGCGTTCTTGACGCGCTTGCCCTCGGGCGTCAGCAGCTGCACGAGCTCAGGGTCGGTGCCCTTGGCGCTCGCGCTGGGGGTGCGCTTGGTGCCGGTGGCGCCGGCCTTGCTTCCGGCGCTGCGTCGCGGCTTGCGCGCGGCAGTGCTCTCCACGCTCACGTGTGCTCCTCCGTCGGTCCGGCCCCCGGGTTCGCCGGTGGGCCAGTGCGGCTCACCTGTTCCGACCACCGGGCACGGGGTGGGTGCCACTCGGCCGGGAACAGGCGTGACAGGTGCCCCGGCGAGCGCCCTGCAAGAATCACGTTACCCAGTGCTCCACATTTCTGTGAAACACCTCCTGACCTGCGATTTTGCTTGGAAATCCAAGTAAATCGAAAAGCCGGGAAGGAACCCTGGTCACAGCCTTGCAGGGGGCCGGAACACCGGCACGTTATCCCGCTCACCCAGGTCACGGGAAGAGCCGGTGTGTGACACTGATCCCGTGCGCGAAGACGGAAAAATCAGAGTATTTCTCCTGGACGACCATGAGATCGTGCGCCGCGGGGTCCATGAGCTGCTGTCCGTGGAGGACGACATCGAGGTCGTCGGAGAGGCCGGTACGGCCGCCGACGCGCTGGTCCGGATTCCCGCCACCCGCCCGGATGTGGCGGTGCTCGACGTGCGGCTGCCGGACGGCAGCGGCGTCGAGGTCTGCCGTGAGGTGCGCTCCGCCGACGAGCGTGTCGCCTGTCTGATGCTGACCTCCTTCGCGGACGACGAGGCCCTGTTCGACGCGATCATGGCAGGTGCCTCGGGCTATGTCCTGAAGGTCATCCGGGGCCCGGAGCTGCCGACCGCCGTCCGTGACGTGGCCGCGGGCAAGTCCCTGCTGGACCCCGTCGCCACCGCGCGCGTGCTGGAGCGGCTGCGGGACGGCGGCGCCGGCCGGGGCGACGACCGGCTCGCCCACCTGACCGGCCAGGAGCGGCGGATCCTCGATCTGATCGGCGAGGGGCTGACCAACCGGCAGATCGGCGAGGAACTCCATCACGCGGAGAAGACGATCAAGAATTACGTTTCCGGTCTGCTCTCGAAACTCGGTATGCAACGGCGTTCCCAGGCGGCCGCTTACGTGGCGCGGATGCAGGCCGGGAAAGACTGAGCGGCCCAAGAATTCCCGATCATTTCCCGTCCGCGCGGTGCGACGGGTACGTCTCCGGGAAACCGTGGACGATCTCCTGTGACCGAAAGCGATCATCGACGACTTCCTGTGACAACGCCCAGCTCACAGCCTCGTCCGGTGCCCTAGCATCTGGCGCGTGCCGCGCCGCTGTGTACCACCCCCCGTGCCCCTCGCGCCCCCGTTGAGCGCCCTTCTGCGTCAGTACGCCGCGGGCTCCGCGCTCGCCTGCGAACCGGTCGACCAGGGGCTGCTGAACCGCGGCTACCGGCTGTGCACCACCCGCGGCCGCTATTTCCTCAAGCACCACTTCGACCCCGACACCGCCGATCCCGCGGCCATCGAACGCCGGCACCGCGCCACCCAGCGGCTGGCCGCCCTGGGCGTCCCGGTGGCGCCGCCGCTGGCCGGGCGGGACGGGCGCACGGTCGCGGTCGTCGGCGGCCACGCCTACGCCCTGCACCCGTGGATCGACGGCCGGCACCGCCACGGCGGCCAGCTCACCGCCGGCCAGTGCGCGCGGCTGGGGGCGCTCCTGGGCGCCGTCCACGCGAGCCTGGAGCGCGTGATGCCGCCCAAGGGGCGCACGCCCCCGGCGACCAGCCCGCACCCGGTGGAGAGCGCCGACCCGGCCGACACGTTCGTGCTCATCGACGACCTCCTCGCGCGCGTGCGCCGGCACCGTCCCGCCGACTCCTTCGACGAGCTGGCCCGGCACCGGCTGCTGGAGCGGCGCGCGCTGCTGGAGCGGCACGCGGACCGCCGGCCCCCGCGCGGCGGCTCGGTGGGCTGGGTGCACGGCGACTTCCACCCGTTCAACGTGCTCTACCGCGGGGACGCCCCGGCCGCGATCGTCGACTGGGACCGGCTCGGCGTACAGCCCCGCGCGGAGGAGGCCGTACGGGCCGCCGCGATCTTCTTCGTGCGGCCGGCGGGGACCCTGGACCTGCCGAAGGTGCGGGCCTACGCGCGCGCGTACCGGCGCGCGGGCCAGGCCACGCCGTCGGAGCTGGCGGCGGCCGTGCACCGGGTGTGGTGGGAGCGCCTCAACGACTTCTGGATGCTGCGCTGGCACTACGAGCGCGGCGACACCCGCGCGGATCCCCAGTTCCCGGCCGCGTCGGCGCTCGCGGTGTGGTGGACGCGCGAGTACGACGCGGTGTGCGCGGCGTTCGTGGAGTGAGCCCCCGCGCGGGGAGCGCGGGAGGCGCGAGCGCGGGGGCGCGGGCGGGTCAGACGCCGCCGCCCCCGTCGGCGCCGCTGGTGACGCCCTCGATCGTGCCGCCGCCGTCGGTCGGCTCGGTGTCGGTCGGCTCGGTGTCGGTCGGCTCGGTGTCCGTCGGCTCGGTGTCCGTGGGCTCCGTGTCGGTCGGCTCGGTGTCCGTCGGCTGGTCCGTCGGGCGCTCGCTGTAGGAGGGGGACGGCGAGTACGACGGGGTCGGCGTGGGCGAGTAGTCCCAGTCGTTGCCGTTGCTGGTGCCGTCGTCCGTGGAGGTGTCGGTGGACTCCTCCGTCGCCTCGTCGCTCGGCGACTCGCTGGCCGTCTCGTCGTCGGTGGTCTTGGTGTCGGTCGGGGACTGCGTGGTGCCCGGGCCGGGGTTCTTGGAGTTGTCGCCGTTCACCGCGAGCGCGACGCCCGCCGCGATGGCGATCACCGCGAGGACGGCGAGGATCCACAGCTTGCCGCGGCCGCTGCCCCGGTTGCCGTGCCCCTCGAAGCCGCCGTCGTCCCGCCCGCCGCCGTAGTTCGGCATCACCTGCTGCGGGATCTGGGTGGTGCCGGAGGCGTCCGGGTGCGGCAGCACGGCCGTGCCCGCGAGACCGCCGACGGGGGTGTGCCGGCCCTCGTGCGCGTCGACCGGGCCGGTGTTCCAGGTGCCGGTGTGGCTGCCCTGCTCGTACAGCATCTGAAGGCCGTACTGGACCAGCCCGCGCATCTCCTCGGCGGTCTGGAAGCGGTCGTCGGGCTCCTTGGCGAGCGAGCGCATGACGAGGCCGTCCAGCTCCGGCGGGGCCCCGTCGGAGACCTCGGACGGCGGCGTCGGGATGTCCTGGACGTGCTGGTAGACCACCGACAGCGGCGTCTCGCCGACGAACGGCGGGCGCAGCGCGAGGAGTTCGTAGAGCAGGCAGCCGGTGGCGTACAGGTCGGAGCGGTGGTCGACGGCCTTGCCGAGCGCCTGCTCCGGGGAGAGGTACTGCGGCGTGCCCATGACCATGCCGGTCTGCGTCATCGTGGTGGACGCGCCGTGCAGGGCGCGGGCGATGCCGAAGTCCATCACCTTCACCGCGCCGTTGTGCGTGATGATGACGTTGGCCGGCTTGATGTCACGGTGCACGATGCCGTGCTGGTGCGAGTAGGCCAGCGCCTCCAGCACCCCGGAGACGATGATCAGGGCCTGCTCGGGGCCCGGCGCCTCGGCGTTGTGCAGCAGGTCGCGGATGGTCCGTCCCTCGACGATCTCCATCACGATGTACGGCACGGACTGGCCGTTGACGAAGTCCTCGCCGGAGTCGTACACGGCGACGATCGAGTGATGGTTGAGGCCGGCCACGGACTGGGCCTCGCGCGTGAAGCGGGCCTTGGACACCGGGTCCTCGGCGAGATCGGCGCGCAGCAGCTTGACCGCCACGGTACGGCCGAGCCGTACGTCCTCGGCCGCGAACACCTCGGCCATGCCGCCGCGGCCGAGCCGGCGGGTCAGCCGATACCGGCCGTCGCCTACCAGCCCGCCATTACCCCACGTCTCGGGCGCATCTGACATTCCGCCGCCAGTCGCCTCGGGGTCGGACGGGCCCTGAGCGCGCTGCTGCTGTGCCATCAGTCCTCGCCGTCGTTTCTGCCCGCGGTGCGCGCGGTGTTGTTACGGTCTCCGTCGGCCACGCTACAGCCTCCGCGCAAGCCACCGGTCCGGGACGGGCGCCGCGACCGGCACGAGACGGACCGGCCATGAAACCGTGCGCCCGCGCGGTCGTGCAAATCCTGTGTACCGGGAGTACGGCCGCTGTAACGCTTCCGCGACGCTTCTTTCGCGTACGGTCACGGAACGGGCACCGAGCTTGACGTGTCAGTGCCCTCGGGCAGACTTGGCCGGGAATAACACTTTCGATCAACAGCACACCAGCAACTTCCACGACAACAGTTGCCGCTGTCGCCGGTGCCTATGGGGGACACAGAGAGATGAGCCAGGACGGCGCACAGGACCGGTACGCGGGGCGCGCGCTCGCCGGCGGCCGCTATCAGCTGCGTGATCTGCTGGGTCAGGGCGGCATGGCCTCCGTCCATCTCGCCTACGACGCCGTGCTGGACCGTCAGGTCGCGATCAAGACACTGCACACCGAGCTGGGGCGCGAGCCGGCCTTCCGCGAGCGGTTCCGCCGCGAGGCCCAGGCGGTGGCGAAGCTCACCCACACCAACATCGTCTCGGTCTTCGACACCGGCGAGGACGACGTCGACGGCATGACGACGCCGTACATCGTCATGGAGTACGTCGAGGGCCGCCCGCTGGGCTCGGTGCTGGAGGAGGACATCCGCCAGGCCGGCGCGATGCCCGCCGACCGGGCGCTCAAGGTCACCGCGGACGTGCTGGCGGCCCTGGAGATCAGCCACGAGATGGGGCTGGTCCACCGGGACATCAAGCCGGGCAACGTGATGGTGACGAAGCGCAACGTCATCAAGGTCATGGACTTCGGCATCGCGCGCGCCATGCAGTCCGGCGTGACCTCGATGACGCAGACCGGCATGGTCGTCGGCACCCCGCAGTACCTCTCCCCCGAGCAGGCCCTGGGCCGCGGCGTGGACGCCCGTTCCGACCTGTACTCGGTCGGCATCATGCTGTTCCAACTGGTCACCGGCCGGCTGCCGTTCGAGGCGGACTCGCCGCTGGCGATCGCGTACGCGCATGTGCAGGAGGAGCCGGTCGCGCCGTCCTCCATCAACCGCTCCCTGCCGCCGGCCGTGGACGCGCTGGTCGCCCGCGCGCTGAAGAAGAACCCGAACGAGCGTTTCCCGACCGCCGAGTCGATGCGGGACGAGTGCCTGCGGGTGGCGGCCTCCTTCCAGCCGGCCCCGCCGAGCATCGTGCCCGGCACCCCGACGCAGAGCGGCGCCGGCGTCGGCTCCGCGGTGTTCCCGCCGGTCGGCCAGACCACCTCGCCGCCGGTGAGCGGCGTGCAGACGCCGTACCAGCCGTCGCCGGCCCCGAACCCGTACGGCAACCCGACCCCGCCGCCGCAGCCCCAGCCGTCGTACGGCTATCCGCAGCAGGGCGGCTACCAGACGCCGACGCCGTACCCGAATCCGCAGACGCCCGCCTACAACCTCTCCCCGCAGCCCCCGGCGCCGTCCTCCTCGGGCGGCCGCAGGAGCAACAAGGCGGTGCTGCTCGGCTCCGCCGTGGTCGCCGTGCTGGCGGTCGGCGGACTGATCGCGGCGCTGACCCTGAGCGGCGGCGACGGCGAGGAGCAGGGCAAGGGCGGCGGCGCGAGCCCGTCGGCGTCGGCCTCGGACTCCAAGAAGCCGGGGTACCGGGGTCCGGACACCTCTCGGGTGATCGACGAGACCGAGTGCACGGAGCCCGAAGAGGCCTACAACGACCCTGACAAGATCAGGATGCCCGACTTCCAGTTCAAGAACATCACGTCGGTCAAGGCGTGCCTGCAGGCCGCGGGCTGGCAGCTGGACATCAAGGACCAGGACGAGAACACCTACGGCGACGGCACCGTCATGAACCAGTTCCCGGCCGCGGGGACGGATGTCGACCCGACGGAGGACGTCGAGGTCCAGCTCTACGTCTCGACCGGCAATCCGGCGTCCTGAGAGACCTCATGGAAGAAGGCCCGGCTCGTGCCGGGCCTTCTTCGTGCGTACGCTCCAGGTGGTCTACAGGTACGGGCCGCCCTGACGGCCGCCCGCGCGGGGGTCGTCGTGGCCGTCGCCGCCGACGCCGGGCGGGAGGGCGCGGCGCATCTGCTCCAGCTGGGCCCGCGCGGCCATCTGCTGGGCGAACAGCGTCGTCTGGATCCCGTGGAAGAGGCCTTCCAGCCAGCCCACCAACTGGGCCTGCGCGATCCTGAGTTCGGCGTCGGACGGGGTCGCGTCATGGGTGAACGGCAGGGAGAGCCGCTCCAGCTCCTCGACCAGCTCCGGGGCCAGACCGTCCTCCAGCTCCTTCACGGAGCTGGCGTGGATCTCCTTGAGCCGGACCCGGCTGGCCTCGTCCAGAGGTGCCGCCCGGACCTCCTCCAGCAGCTGCTTGATCATGCTGCCGATCCGCATCACCTTGGCCGGCTGCTCGACCTGGTCGGTCAACGGGGTCTCATGGGGTTCCTCGTCCCCACCGCCGCCGCTGAGCGCCATGCCGTCCTGGCCCACGACCAGGATCCGCTGGGGGTTCTCCGGCGACCTATCGTTCCTCGGCGTCTCCATGCGGCCATTCTCTCCCACCGGTGACGCTCACCGGTTTGCCCGGTCCCGCCAACCGCCTGGCGGTATCCGGAATGCCATGGTCTGCCGGAGATGTGACGCTGACCGCGTGACTCCATGGCTGCGGGCACTGAGCGCGGCGGGACTGGGAGCGGTACTGGTCCTGCCGGGTGGTGGTGCGTCGTACGGGGCCGTACCGAGCTACGGCTCCTCCTCGTACGGCTCCCCTCCGTACGGCTCCTCTCCGTACGCCTCCTTCCCGTACGGCGTGGCGGCGACGCGCGGGCCGGTGGCGCCGGGCGAGGCCGTCGCGACGTCCGGACCCGCACCGGCGTACGTCCCCGGATCGACGTTCCGGCCCGTGTCCCCCTACACCCCCGGCTCCACGTTCCGGCCCATGTCCACGTACGCCCCCGCCCCCGGGTACGCCGTCGTCGCGACGCCCGTCGGCCGCTCGCCCTCGGCGAAGTCGCCCTCGCCCTCGCTCAGCCGTGCCGGGAATCCGGCGGGTGAGGGGCGGAAGCGGCCGGGACGGAGGGAGGAGCCGGTGGAGCCGAGCCGGCCGCCGGTGCCGCCCCCGGTGGAGCCGGAGGCCGAGGAGACCCCGGCGTACGAGGCCACCGCCGTACCGCCCGAGGCCGCTGTGGTGGACGGGGAGCGGGCCGGCGAGCCCGTGCTGCGGATCCTGCCGCTCGGCTCCGGGATGGTGCTGATCGGGCTGGGGCTCGGGCTCGCCTTCGTCGGGCTGCGGGTGCGACGCGACCAGGTCTGACGGCCCCGGCTCGCTATCAGGGCCGACGGCCCCGGCTCACTCCGTGACCAGCAGGACCTTCCCGATGTGGCTGCTCTCCTCCAGCAGCCGGTGCGCGGCGGCGGCGTCGCTCATCGGCAGCTCGCGGTCGACGACGGGCCGCACGTGC
The DNA here is from genome assembly GCF_040298625.1 of Streptomyces sp. NPDC001532. Taxonomy (NCBI): domain Bacteria; kingdom Bacillati; phylum Actinomycetota; class Actinomycetes; order Kitasatosporales; family Streptomycetaceae; genus Streptomyces; species Streptomyces sp. NPDC001532. The sequence goes on along the minus strand of NZ_JBEPAL010000008.1, from coordinate 124,716 downwards.
CCGGCGTCCAGCAGCGGCCACACGTGCTCGCGTACGGCCGCCACGATGGTGGTCTTCTCGGCCGGCGGCCGGGCCCGCAGCGAGGTCGCGCTGATCGCGGCGCGCTTGGCGAGCAGGGCGCCGATGTTCAGCTCACCCTTGACGCCGCCCTGCATGCCGATGATCGCGAGCCGGCCGTTCACGGCGAGCGCCCTGACGTTGCGGTCGAGGTACTTGGCGCCCATGTTGTCGAGGATGACGTCGGCGCCCTTGCCGCCCGTGGCCGCCTCGATCTCGGCGACGAAGTCCTGCTCCCGGTAGTTGATCAGGATGTCGGCGCCCAGCTCGGCGCAGCGGTCCAGCTTCTCCCGGGTGCCGGCGGTGACGGCGACGCGGGCGCCGACGGCCTTGGCGAGCTGGATGGCCATGGTGCCGATGCCGCTGGAGCCGCCGTGCACGAGCAGGGTCTCGCCCGGACGCAGGTGGGCGACCATGAACACGTTCGACCAGACCGTGCAGGTCACCTCGGGCAGCGCGGCGGCCTGGACGAGGCTCAGGCCCTTGGGCACCGGCAGCAGCTGGCCGGCCGGGACGACGACCTGCTCGGCGTAGCCGCCGCCGGAGAGCAGCGCGCACACCTCGTCGCCCACGGACCAGCCGCCGACACCGGAGCCGAGCGCGGCGATCCGTCCGGAGCACTCCAGGCCGGGGTAGGGAGAGGCGCCGGGCGGCGGCGCGTAGTGGCCCTGCCGCTGGAGGAGATCGGCGCGATTGACGGCACCGGCCGCCACCTCGATGAGGACCTCGCCCTCGCCGGGCTTCGGATCCGGCACCTCGGACCAGGTCAGCGCCTCGGGACCGCCGGGTTCGGGAATCGTGATCGCATACATGGGAGCGACGCTACTCCTCGGCCCCGGGGCGGAGGGGCCTGGGCCATTGGGCGGATCCGCGGGGAAACCCGTGTGCGCGACCGATGAGTTTGCGCGACCGTGGAGGTCTTCCCCTGCGTCACCCCCGTACGCGGAAGGACAACCCCACCATGAGCCAGCACACCGCCGGCCTGGCCATCGAGACCGCGGGCCTGGTGAAGACGTTCGGCGAGACCAGGGCGGTGGACGGCGTGGACCTCGCCGTCCCGACCGGCACGGTCTACGGCGTCCTCGGCCCGAACGGCGCAGGTAAGACGACCACGGTCAAGATGCTCGCCACGCTGCTGCGGCCGGACGGCGGCGAGGCCCATGTCTTCGGCCACGACGTGGTCCACGAGGCCGACAAGGTGCGCGGCCGGGTGAGCCTCACCGGGCAGTACGCGTCGGTGGACGAGGACCTGACCGGCACCGAGAACCTGGTCCTGCTGGGCCGGCTGCTCGGGCACGGCAAGAAGGCGGCCCGGGAGCGCGCCGCGCAGCTGCTCGCGGCGTTCGGGCTGAGCGAGGCGGCCGGAAAGCAGGTCAAGCAGTACTCCGGCGGTATGCGGCGCCGGATCGACATCGCCGCGTCCATCCTGAACACCCCGGACCTGCTGTTCCTCGACGAGCCGACCACCGGTCTCGACCCGCGCAGCCGCAACCAGGTGTGGGAGATCGTCCGCGCGGTCGTCGCGCAGGGCACCACCGTGCTGCTGACCACGCAGTATCTGGACGAGGCGGACCAGCTGGCGTCCCGGATCGCCGTCATCGACCGCGGCAAGGTGATCGCCGAGGGCACGAAGGGCGAGCTGAAGGCGTCGGTCGGGGCCGGGTCGGTCCATCTGCGGCTGCGGGACGCCGAGCAGCGGCCGCTCGCCGCGGACGTGCTGCGCCGGACCCTGGACGCGCGGATCCAGGAGGAGCCCGACCCGGTGGCGCTGACCGCCCGGCTCGGCAGGGCGGCGAGCGACGACACCGCGGCCGAGGAGGCCGCGCGGGCGCTCGGCGAGCTGGCCCGCGCCGGAATCACCGTCGACAACTTCTCGCTGGGCCAGCCCAGCCTGGACGAGGTGTTCCTCGCCCTGACCGGACACGACACCCAGGCCCCGAAGGACGAGGTGGCGGCATGAGCACCACGGCGACCACGGAGACCAAGGAACTCGCCCCCGTCAGCGCCGAGTCGCTGGCCGAACTGCTCGTCGCCAAGGAACGTCCGCCGCGGCCGAGCGCCTGGTCGGCGTCGCTGACGTTCGGCTGGCGGGCCGTACTGAAGATCAAGCACGTTCCTGAGCAGCTGTTCGACGTCACCGCCTTCCCGATCATGATGGTGCTGATGTACACGTACCTGTTCGGCGGGGCGCTGGCCGGGTCGCCGAAGGAGTACATCCAGTTCCTGCTGCCGGGCATCCTGGTGATGTCGGTGGTGATGATCACGATGTACACCGGTGTCTCGGTCAACACCGACATCGAGAAGGGCGTCTTCGACCGGTTCCGGTCGCTGCCCATCTGGCGGCCGTCGACGATGGTCGGCTATCTCCTCGGCGACGCCCTGCGCTACTCCATCGCGTCGGTCGTGATGCTCACCGTCGGCATGATCCTCGGCTACCGCGCGGACGGCGGGGTGGGCGGCGTGATCGCCGGGATCGCGCTGCTGATCGTCTTCTCGTTCTCGTTCTCGTGGATCTGGACGATGTTCGGGCTGCTGCTGCGCACCGAGAAGTCGGTGATGGGCGTCAGCATGATGGTGATCTTCCCGCTGACCTTCCTGTCCAACGTCTTCGTCGACCCGAGCACCATGCCCGGCTGGCTCCAGGCGTTCGTCAACAACAGCCCGGTCACCCATCTGGCCTCGGCGGTACGGGGTCTGATGGCGGGTGACTGGCCGGCCGCCGAGATCGCCTGGACCCTGGGGTGGGCGGCCCTGTTCGTGCTGGTCTTCGGTCCGGTCACGATGCGGCTGTACAACCGGAAGTAGAGGCACGAGCGGCCGACGACGTCGGTGCCGTGCGGCGCTGACGTCGGTGCCGTGCGGCTTCCGGTGCGGCGGCGCCGTCGGTGCGGCGGCGCCGTCGGAGCGGCGCTGACGTCGGTGCGGCGGCGCCGTCAGTGCTGCAAGCCGTGGGGCAGGGCGGGCCGTTCCTCCGGTTCGGCGGCCTGCACGATGGTGATCACCCGGTCCGTCAGCTCCAGCGTCCCGACGGCCGGGTCGTCGTAGCCGAGCATCCGGTGCCCGCGGACGACGCTCACCACCAGGTCCTCCGTCTCCCGGGGGCTGAGACCCACCTCGGCGCGGGTCACCGGCCGTTCGACGACGTCCAGGCCGCTGTCCTGCCGGATCAGGTCCTCCATCACCCGGCCCGCCGCCGGACTGAGCACGGACAGCCCGAGCAGCCGGCCGGCCGCCCCGGCGCTGGTGATCACCTCGTCCGCCCCGGACTGCTTCAGCAACGGCGCGTTCTCCTCCTCGCGGACGGCGGCCACGATCTTCGCGCCGGCGTTGAGCTGCCGGGCCGTCAGCGCCACCAGGACGGCCGTGTCGTCGCGCTGGGTGGCGATGATGATCTGGCCCGCCCGCTGCACCTCGGCCCGCCTCAGCACCTCGCTGCGGGTCGCGTCCCCGACCACGCCCGCGTATCCCTCGGCCGTCGCGGCCTCGATCGCCTTGCCGCTGGGATCGACCACGACGACCCGCTCCTTGCGCAGCCCGGTGGCGCAGACGGCGCGGATCGCCGACCGTCCTTTCGTACCGAAGCCGACGACGACGGTGTGGTCCCGCAAGACAGGCCTCCAGCGTGTGCGTTGTGACGGACGCGTGTGCGTCGGCAACCATGGTGCCGACAGTACGGATCAGCGTCACAGGGGGCACACGATGAAGGGCGACGAAAAGCCGCACGCGCAGCGGACGGGAGTGTCTCTGCTGAGATCCCTCTGGTACCGCTCGCGCAAGGAGGCCCGTGACGACGCGGAGGCCGGCCGCTCCATCACCATGCCCACGCAGAGCGCCGTACCGCCGCTCCAGCAGGTCCTCAAGCGCCTGTTCATGGCGTTGATGGTGCTGCTCGTCACCATCCTGATCGTCTATCTCGACCGCAGGGGCTACAACGACAACTCCGACGGGTCGGTGGACCTCGTGGACGCGGCGTACTACGCCACCGTCACCCTCTCCACCACCGGGTACGGAGACATCACGCCCGTGAGCACCGGGGCCCGGCTGATCAACATCTTCGTCATCACCCCGCTGCGCGTGCTGTTCCTGATCATCCTGGTCGGCACCACCCTGGAAGTCCTCACCGAGCGCACCCGCCAGCAGGTCCGCATCCACCGCTGGCGCTCCCGCACCCGGGACCACATCGTGCTCATCGGCTACGGCACCAAGGGCCGCCATGCCGTGCAGACGCTGGTGGGGCAGGGCATCGCCAAGGACCGGATCGTCGTCGTGGACGCCCAGTCCAAGGCGACGACGGCGGCCGCCGACGACGGCCTGGTGACCATCACCGGGGACGCCACGGCCTCCGAGACCCTGCTCAAGGCCGAGCTGCACCGCGCCTCGCAGGTGATCGTCGCCCCACAACGTGACGAGACGGCCACGCTGATCACGCTCACCGCCCGCCAGCTGAACCGGCGCGCCACCATCGTCGCGGCCGTCCGTGAGGACGAGAACGTGCCTCTGCTCAAGCACAGCGGCGCGGACACCGTGGTGACCAGCTCCAGCTCCGCCGGCCGGCTGCTCGGCACCTTCATGGCCAGCCCGCCAGCGGCCCGGGCCCTGGAGGATCTGATGACCCTCGGCAGCGGCCTGGACCTGATCGAGCGGAAGGTCACCCCGGAGGAGGTCGGCCGCACCCCTCGCGAATGCGCCGACCTGGTCCTGGCGGTCCTGCGCGACCGCAGGCGACTGGACTACGCCGTCGGCTGGCGCACGGAGCTGCGAGAAGGCGATCGGGTGATCACGGTCAGCCGGCCGGTGACGGAGGCGGTGGAGTAGGGCCGCCCGCGCGGCGGCTAGGCCGAGGGGTGCGCGGCGCGTGTTTCACGTGAAACACGCGCGCAGGCGTCGCTCACGCACCGCTTCCGGCCGTCGCCCACGGCAGGTCCAGGATCTCCGTCTCCTGCCCGGGCTCGGCCCCGCCAGGCGGCACGACGGCCAGCGCGTCGGCCGCCGCGACACCCCGCAGCATGGCCGGACCGTTGTAGTGCAGCGGCACGGCCCGGTCGCCGCGCAGGGTGACGGGGACCAGGCGGGTGTCGTACGGGTGCCCGTGCGCCCCGTCCTTGAGCGGCAGCGCGTATCGCTGTGGGGCCGGATGACCGGCCAGCGCCCGCAGCAGCGGCTCGGCGAGGGTGAGCAGGCCGGAGACGGCGGCGAGCGGGTTGCCGGGCAGGCCGACGAGGTGCTGCCGCTCGCCGGTGCGGGCGAGCAGCATCGGGTGTCCCGGGCGCACCTTGACGCCGTCGACCAGCAGCTCCGCGCCGATCCCGCGCAGGGTGGGGTGGACATGGTCGACGGGGCCCGCGGCGGTGCCGCCGGTGGTGACGACGAGGTCGGCCTCGCTGCCGGTGATCGCCCGGTGCAGCGCGTCGGCGTCGTCGCCGAGCCGCCGGACCGAGGTCACCTCGGCGCCGAGCGCCCGCAGCCAGGGCGGCAGCATCGGGCCGAGGGCGTCCCGGATCAGCCCGTCGTGCGGCAGGCCCGTGGTGAGCAGTTCGTCGCCGAGGATCAGGACCTCGACGCGGGGGCGGGGGAGCACCGGGAGGGTGTCGTATCCGGCCGCCGCGGCCAGTCCGAGGACGGCGGGCGTGACGCGTGTCCCGGCCGGCAGCAGCTGGTCGCCGCTGCGGCACTCCTGGCCGCGCGGGCGGATGTCCTGGCCGTGCCCGAGGTCGCGGGTGGGGTGGAGCCGGTTCTTGTCGTCCGTGATGCCGTGTTCGCTGCGCAGGACGGCCGTGGTGTCCTGCGGGATGCGGGCGCCGGTGGCGATGCGGACCGCCTCGCCGTCGGTGAGCCGGCCGGTGTGCCCCTGTCCGGCCAGCACTCCGTCCTCGCGCAGGGCCCAGGGGCCGGGCCCGGCGACGGCCCAGCCGTCCATGGCCGAGGTGTCGAAGGAGGGCAGGTCGGTCAGGGCGGCCAGGGGGGCGGCGAGGACCAGGCCGAGCGCCGCGTCCAGGGGCAGGGCGGCGGACGCACGACGGCCGGCGCCGGACGGGTCGTGCGGGTGCCGGGCGCTGGTCCGGCCCGCCCGGCCGGCGATCGCGCGGGCCTCCGGCCAGGGGGTGGCGCGGTGATGGGTGTCCGTCTTGGCGGCGGGCGCGCCGTCCTGCGGTCCGCCGCCCTGCCGTCCGCCGCCCTCGGATCGGCCGCCCTCGGGGGCGGTCTCGGGGGCGGTCTCGGCGCGGGCCGGCGGTGCGGGGACGCGGTCGCCGGGGGTGCGGGCGTGGGGTCCGTTCACGAGGGCCAGTGCCTCCTCGACGTCGAGGTCGTCGGCTTCCTCGCCGGCCCGGGTGCCGGGGGCGGTCATCCGGCGTCCGGGCCAGGCTCGGGCGTGGCGTCGGCGGCTTCCTCGTCCGCCCAGCGCAGGGCCAGGGCCGCGGCCTTGCGGGAGGCTTCGGCGACGGCCTCGGGGCCGCCCTCGGCGCGGGCGGCGGCGTAGCCGACCAGGAAGGTGGTCAGCGGGGCCGCGGGACGCGCCACGCCGTGGGCGGCGTCGCGGGCCAGGTCGAGCAGAAGGCCGGTGTCGACGTCGAGGTCGATGCCCAGCTCGTCCTTGACTGCGGAGATCCATTCATCCAACACGTGCCCATGCTCCCTGATGCGTGCCCTTGCGGCGGCGATGTCGTCCCAGGTGTCGCAGTCGATGGAGGCGACGGGGTCCGGGACGCGGACGAGGTCGAGCGCGCCGGTCAGCCGGCGCAGCGGCAGGCCGGTGAGTGTGCCGTGCTCGGCGGTGAGCGCGGACAGCTCGCGGCGCAGCGCGGCGGTGCGGTAGGCGGCGACGAGCGGCTGGTCGCGGCCGTCGGCGTCGGTGAGCAGCGCGCCCTCGGCGCCGCCCGTGGCCAGGGCGGCGCGCAGCCGCCCCAGGGTGTCCTCGCCGAGGAACGGCAGGTCCGCGGAGAGCAGGACGACCTGCTCGGCGGTGGTGTGCCGCAGCCCCGCGTCGAGGGCGGCGAGCGGGCCCGCGCCGGGCGGCTCCTCGCGCGCCCAGTTCACCGGCCGCGCGGTGGGGCGGGGGTCGGCGACGACGACGGTGGCTCGGGCGCCGGCGCAGGCGGCGAGGACGCGGTCGAGCAGCGCCCGGCCGCCCACCCGCACTGCGGGCTTGTCGGCGCCGCCCAGGCGCCGCGCGGCTCCGCCGGCGAGCACGACGGCGTCGTACGCGGCGGCGGGCTCGTACGAGGTCATTCCCCGAGTATGAGCGCCGGGAAGATCGTTGCCACCCCTGCGCACAGCATGTGGACAGGGGTGGCGGGGCGGGCGGCGGGGCCGGTCACCGTGGCGGTGGGTGGTGCCGGTGGCGGTGTGGGCCCGTCACAGGGTGCGCAGCAGCACCGCCGGCTGTTCGACGCAGTCGGCGACGTAGCGCAGGAAGCCGCCGGCGGTGCCGCCGTCGCAGACGCGATGGTCGAAGGTGAGCGAGAGCTGCACGACCTGGCGGACGGCCAGCTCGCCCTCGTGCACCCAGGGCTTGGGGATGATGCGGCCGACGCCGAGCATGGCGGCCTCGGGGTGGTTGACGATCGGCGTGGAGCCGTCGACGCCGAACACGCCGTAGTTGTTCAGCGTGAAGGTGCCGCCGGTGAGTTCACCGGGCGTCAGCGTGCCCGCGCGGGCGGCCTCGGTCAGCCGGGCGAACTCGGCGGTCAGGCCCTCGGCGTCGCGGGCGTGCGCGTCCCGGACGACGGGGACGACCAGCCCTCGTTCGGTCTGGGCGGCGAAGCCCAGGTGGACGTGGTCGAGCTGGACGACCTCGCGGGCCGCCAGGTCGACGGTGGAGTTCAGCTCCGGGAACCGGGCGAGCGCGGCGGTGCAGATCCGGGCCAGCAGGGCGAGCAGGGAGATCTTCGGTGCGCCGGCCGCGTTCATCGCGGTCCGCGCCCGCATCAGCTCGGTCGCGTCGGCGTCCACCCAGCAGGTGGCGTCCGGGATCTCGCGGCGGCTGCGGGAGAGCTTGTCGGCGACGGCGCCGCGCACCCCCTTGAGCGGGACGCGGGTGCCACCGCCGAGGGCGGCGGAGGAGGCGGGGGCCGCGGCGGGCGGCTGCGGGACCACGCGGGCGGGCTGCCCGGTCGTCTGCGGCGCGGCCGTCCGGCCCTGTACGGCGGCGGCGCGCAGCGCGTACTCCACGTCCGCGCGCAGGATCAGCCCGTCGGGGCCGGAGCCGGTCATCTCCCGCAGGTCCAGTCCGTTCTCGCGGGCGAGCCGGCGCACGAGCGGGGAGATCACCGGGATCGGGCCGTCGCCGTTGACGCGGTCGCCCGCGGCGGGGGCCGCCCCGGAGGTGACGGGGGTGCCGTGGGCGGGTGCGGCCGGTACGGGCTCGGGTGCCGCCGCGGGTGTGCCGGTCACCGGCGGCTGCGGCCGGACGCGGGGGCGGCGGGCCGGGGGCGCGCCCGTGCCGTAGCCCACGAGGACGTTGCCGGAGCCCTCGCTCGTGCCCGCCCGCGGGCCGGTGCGCTCGGCCGGGGCGGCGGCCGGGGTGTCCGCGTCCTGGGTGTCGGAGGCGGGTGCGCCGACCGCGACGGTGATCAGCGGCGCCCCGACGGGCAGCTCGGTGCCCTCCTCGCCGAAGCGGGCGGTGACCACACCGCCGTAGGGGCAGGGGACCTCGACCATCGCCTTGGCCGTCTCGACCTCGACGACCGGCTGGTCGACGGCGACGACATCGCCGACCTGCACCAGCCAGCGCACGATCTCCGCCTCGGTGAGTCCCTCGCCGAGGTCGGGGAGCTTGAACTCCAGCACCTGTGCCATCAGCTCTCGGCCTCCCATTGCAGACGCGCCACGGCGTCCAGGATCCGGTCGACGCCGGGCAAATGATGCCGCTCCAGCATGGGCGGCGGATAGGGGATGTCGAATCCGGCCACGCGCAGCACCGGCGCCTCCAGGTGGTGGAAGCAGCGCTCGGTGACCCGGGAGGCGATCTCTCCGCCCGGCCCGCCGAACCCGCCCGACTCATGGACGACGACCGCTCGCCCGGTCCGCCGCACCGAGGCGCAGACCGTCTCGTCGTCGAACGGCACCAGGGTGCGCAGGTCGACGACTTCGAGGTCCCACCCCTCGGCCCGCGCGGCCTCGGCGGCTTCGAGGCACACGGGTACCGACGGCCCGTACGTGATCAGCGTGGCGCTCCGGCCGGAGCGCCGCACCACCGCGCGGCCGATCGGTTCAACGTGCTGCGGCTGCTCCGGGTTCCAGGAGTCCTTCGACCAGTACAGCCGCTTGGGCTCCAGGAAGACGACCGGGTCGTCGGAGGCGATGGCGGCGCGCAGCAGGCCGTAGGCGTCGGCGACGGTGGCGGGCGTGACGACATGGAGCCCCGGGGTCGCCATGTAGTACGCCTCGGAGGAGTCGCTGTGGTGCTCGACGCCGCCGATGCCGCCGCCGTAGGGGACGCGGATGGTGAGGGGCAGCGGCATCTTGCCGCGGGTGCGGTTGCGCATCCGCGAGACATGGCTGATCAGCTGTTCGAACGCCGGGTAGGCGAAGGCGTCGAACTGCATCTCCACGACGGGCCGCAGCCCGTACATCGCCATGCCGACGGCGGTGCCGAGGATGCCGGCCTCGGCGAGCGGGGTGTCGGTGCAGCGGTCCTCGCCGAACTCCTTGGCGAGGCCGTCGGTGACCCGGAAGACACCGCCGAGCGTGCCGACGTCCTCACCGAGGACGTGGACGTCCGGGTCGGCGGCCATGGCGTCGCGCAGCGCGCGGGTGAGGGCCTGCGCCATGGTGGCCGGCTTGACGGCGACGGTGGTCATCGGTGGGTCCCTTCCTGCCCGGCCGCCAGCTCCGCCCGCAGCTGGGCCTGCTGCTCGCGCAGTTGCGGGGTGGGCTCGGCGTAGACGTGGGCGAACAGGTCCATCGGGTCGAGCGTGGCGTCCTGGTTCATCCGGGCGCGCAGGTCGGCGGCCATGGCCTCGGCGTCCTCCCGCGCGGTCCGCATGGCGTCCTCGTCGAGCAGTCCGCGGCCGGTCAGCTCGCGCTCCAGCAGCTGGATCGGGTCGTGGTCGCGCCAGGTCTCGACCTCGGCGTCGGTGCGGTAGCGGGTGGCGTCGTCGGCGTTGGTGTGGGCCTCGACGCGGTAGGTGACCGCCTCGACGAGCGTCGGTCCGCCGCCGGCCCGCGCGTGCCGTACGGCGTCGGTCAGCACCTCGTGCACGGCGGCCGCGTCGTTGCCGTCGACCAGGCGGCCCGGCATGCCGTATCCGACGGCCTTGTGGGCCAGGGACGGGGCGGCGGTCTGCTTGTCGAGCGGGACGGAGATCGCGAAGCCGTTGTTCTGCACCAGGAAGACGACGGGGGCCTGCCAGACGGCGGCGAAGTTCAGCGCCTCGTGGAAGTCGCCCTCGCTGGTGCCGCCGTCGCCGACCATCGCCAGCGCGACCACGTCGTCGCCCTTGAGGCGGGCGGCGTGGGCGAGGCCGACGGCGTGCGGCAGCTGGGTGGCGAGCGGGGTGCTCAGCGGGGCCACACGGTGCTCGTAGGGGTCGTAGCCGGTGTGCCAGTCGCCGCGCAGCAGGGTCAGGGCCTCGACGGGGTCCACGCCGCGGGCGACGACCGCGAGGGTGTCGCGGTAGCTGGGGAAGAGCCAGTCGCGCTCCTCCAGGGCCAGTGCGGCGGCGACCTCGCAGGCCTCCTGACCGGTGCTGGACGGGTACACGGCGAGGCGGCCCTGCTTGGTGAGGGCGGTGGCCTGCGTGTTGTAGCGGCGGCCGCGGATCAGCTGGGCGTAGAGCGTGCGCAGCAGCTCGGGGTCGGCCTTGGCCGCCGCCTCGGTGCCGAGGACGCGGTACGGCTCCGCGTCGGGCAGCAGCGGCGCGGGGTCGGTACGGGGCTGCCAGGCGGGCGGCGGTGTGGGCCGGTACGCGCTCCGCTGCTCCATGACCGTCATGACGGCACCTCCTCGTGGGAGTGGCTTGGAGAGGCGCGGCATCTGTGATGCGCCTCACCTACCGATTGTTCGGTCGTCGGCACATTTTGGCTACAGGCGGCACGAGGCTGTGGACAAACGGTTCTGCACAGCCTGAGATGGACGCAGTACGTCCATGGTAGGGAGGCGGGGGGACATGGCACCTGAACAAATGGCCGAGGCCGTCGAAACCGGTGTCCCGCTGCCGCCGCCCCGGCCGCTCGACGCGATCGACCAGGACATCCTGCGGATGCTCCAGGCGGACGGCCGCGCCTCGATACGGTCGGTCGCCGAACGGGTGCACGTCTCACGCGCCAACGCCTACGCGCGCATCAACCGGCTCGTCGAGGACGGCGTGATCCGCGGCTTCGGGGCGCGCGTCGACCATGAACGCGCCGGGCAGGGCACCTCGGCCTACATCACGCTGAAGATCGTCCAGAACTCCTGGCGCACGGTACGCGAACAGCTCAGGCAGCTGCCCGGCGCCTCGCACATCGCCCTGGTGGGCGGCGACTTCGACGTCCTGCTGCTGGTGCACACCCCGGACAACCGGGCGCTGCGCGAGCTGGTGCTCACCCGGCTCCAGGCGATCCCCGAGGTGCTCTCCTCACGGACGCTGCTGGTGTTCGAGGAGGAGGACCTGGAGCCGCAGGGCTGACGGCGTGCCGACGCCGCGCGGGGCGTCAGCCCGCGGCCGTCGCCGCGCCGAGCAGGATCGCGAACAGCACCGGGAGCAGCGCGCACCCGAGCCCCGTGCAGCCCGCCGCGATCCGCACGCTCCGCAGGGACCGCCGGTGCGGCACCAGCCAGGCGACCGCCAGGAAACCGGTCGCCCAGTAGAGGATGCCGCCGAACGCGCCCGGCCCGTCGTTCGCGGCGAACCAGGCGTACTCCCACACGAGGAGCGGCAGTCCGATCAGGGAGACCACCAGGGGCGCCCGCCACCACGTGCGGTGGGCGTCGGAGGAGGTCGGCGCGTCGTTCTCAGGCATGCCCCCACCCCATCAGTCCCGGCCGGCCGGGACATCGGGGCGCGTACTCACCCCCGCCACGCGCGCGTACTCACGCCACCGGGACGTCTCAGGCCCGCCGCAGCCCCTCGAACACCAGCCGCGCCACCGCGTCGGCCACCTCGCGCTCCCCGGCGCCGCGCCCGTCCGGCCGGTACCACTCCACAATGGAGTTGATCATCCCGAAGACCAGCCGGGTCGCCAGGCGCACCTCCACGTCGCCGCGCACGTCCCCGTCGGCCGCCGCCGCCTTCAGCAGCTCGGCGACCCGGTGGTCGAAGTCGCGGCGGCGCTCCAGGGCCCACCGCTCGGTGTCCGTGTTGCCGCGCACCCGCAGCAGCAGGGTCACGTACGGCAGTTCGGTGATCAGCACCTCGACCATCCGCCGGACCACGTACTGGAGCCGGTCGGCGGCGCCCCCCACGCACGCGTGCTCCTCGTCGAGGATCCCGAAGAGCCCGTCCAGCGCCCGGCTGACGGCGCGGCGCAGCAGCTCCTCCTTGCCGGCGACATGGTGGTAGATCGACGACTTGGAGATGCCCGCCGCCTTGGACAGGTGCTCCATGGAGGTCCCGTCGTAGCCGCGCTCGTTGAAGACCCGCACGGCGACCGACAGCAGGGTCTCCGGGGTGTACGTGTCGCGCTTGGCGGTGGTCATGACGTGCTGCCCTCCCGCTTGTCGGTGGCGTACGCGTGGCGGTACAGCGCGAGGGACGGCGCGTAGCGGCCGCTGGGGTCGCGCAGGTGCAGGTCGTCGAGGAGGCCGTAGGCCCAGGTGCGGCCGAGCCGGCGGCTCCATTCGAAGGGGCCCAGCGGGTAGTTGACACCCAGGCGCATCGCGGTGTCGATGTCCTCCTCGGTGGCCACGCCCTTGGCGACCGCGTCGTGCGCCAGGTCGACGATCCTGGCCACCGCGCGGGCCACGATCATGCCCGGGACGTCGCCGAGGACGCTGACCTTCTTGCCGAGCGCCTGGAACAGGCCGATGGCCTCGGCGAGCGTCCTCGGGGAGGTGTCCTGGGAGGCCGACAGGGCGATCCGGGTCGCCTTGCGGTAGTCGAGGGCGAGGTCGAAGTAGACGACGTCGCGGAACTCCACCGAGGTCTGGCCGTCGGCGAGCACCAGCTGGCCGCCGCTCGGCAGCACCAGGCGGGTGCCGTGGTCCTCGTCCTCCGCGCGGACCTCGATGCCCGCCTCGCGGAGCATCGGCAGCAGCTCGGCGGCGGGGCCGAGGCCGCCTTCGGCGACGACGTACGCGGGCGGCTCGGCGGCCTCCGCGGTGTGCGGCTCGGGGCGCTCGGCGCCGTCGCGGTAGTCGTACCAGCCGTGCCCGCTCTTGCGGCCGAGCCGGCCGGACTCGACCAGGCGGCGCTGGGCGAGCGACGGGGTGAAGCGCACGTCCTGGAAGAAGGACTGCCACACGGAGCGGGTGACGGACTCGTTGACGTCCTGCCCGATCAGGTCGGTCAGTTCGAAGGCGCCCATCCTGAACCCGCCCGACTCGCGCAGCACCGCGTCGATGGTGGCGGGATCGGCGCCCTGGGCCTCGTAGACCGCGAAGGCCTCGGCGTAGAAGGGCCGGGCGATGCGGTTGACGATGAAGCCGGGGGTGTCCGCGCAGGCGACCGGCGTCTTGCCCCAGGCGCGGGCCGTCTCGTACGCGCGCGTGGCGGAGGTGACGTCGGTGGCGAACCCGGAGACCACCTCGACCAGCGGCAGCAGCGGGGCCGGGTTGAAGAAGTGCAGGCCCACGAAGCGGCCCGGCAGCCGCAGGGCGCCGCCGATCGCCGTCACCGACAGGGAGGAGGTGTTGGTGGCGAGCAGACAGTCGTCGGCGACGACGTCCTCCAGTTCGCCGAAGAGCGCCTGCTTGACGTCCAGTCGCTCCACGATCGCCTCCACGACCAGCGCGCAGTCCGCGAGGTCGGCGAGGCTGTCCGCGGGCCGCAGCCGGGAGCGGGCGGCGTCCCGGTCGGCAGCGGTGAGCCGGTCCTTCTCGACGAGCCGGTCGAGGCGGGCGCCGATCGCGGCGGCGGCGTCCTGGGCGCGCCCGGGAACGGCGTCGTACAGCCGTACGGGATGCCCCGCGACCAGCGCCACCTGGGCGATGCCCTGGCCCATGGTGCCGGTTCCGACGACGGCCACGGGGCTGCTGAGGTCGAGTGCTGTCATGGACGCGATCCTCCCGCACGGAGTTTTCCACAGATGCGGCGGACCCCCTTGTCCCGACCGATCGTTCGGTTACTCTAACTCTGTCTGCCTGTTCCTGCCCATGTCTTTGTCCAGGTCATGAGCTCAACGGAGAGCTCTAGAGACGAGGAGTTGGTCCCGCATGGCCGCCGAACTCACCGCGCACCAGCTGATCGCCCAGCATCGGCCCACCCTCGACCAGGCGCTCGAGGCGATCCGCACCCGCGCGTACTGGTCGCCGCATCCCGAACATCCCAAGGCCTACGGGGAGAACGGCAGCCTGGACGCGGCGGCGGGCAAGGCCGCCTTCGACGCTGTCCTCGGCACCCGCCTCGACCTCGGCCAGCCCGGCACCGACGACTGGGTGGGCGGCGAGGTCTCGCCGTACGGCATCGAGCTGGGCGTCGAGTACCCGCACGCCGACCTCGACGTGCTGCTGCCCGCCATGAAGGCCGGCCAGCGCGCCTGGCGCGACGCGGGCGCGGAGCTGCGCGCGGTGGTGTGCCTGGAGATCCTCAAGCGCATCAGCGACCGGACGCACGAGTTCGCGCACGCCGTCATGCACACCTCCGGCCAGGCCTTCATGATGGCGCTCCAGGCCGGCGGCCCGCACGCCCAGGACCGCGGCCTCGAAGCGGTGGCCTACGCGTACGTGGAGCAGGCCCGCACCCCCGACACCGCCGAGTGGACCAAGCCGCAGGGCAAGCGCGACCCGCTCGCCCTCACCAAGCGGTTCACGCCGGTCCCGCGCGGCATCGGGCTGGTCATCGGCTGCAACACCTTCCCGACCTGGAACGGCTACCCGGGCCTGTTCGCCTCCCTCGCCACCGGCAACGCGGTCCTGGTCAAGCCGCACCCCCGCGCGGTGCTGCCGCTCGCGCTCACCGTGCAGATCGCCCGCCAGGTGCTCACCGAGGCGGGTCACGACCCGAACCTGGTCGCGCTCGCCGCCGAGCGGCCCGGCGAGGGCATCGCGAAGACCCTCGCCACCCGCCCCGAGATCCGGATCATCGACTACACCGGCTCCACGGCCTTCGGCGACTGGCTGGAGGCCAACGCCCGCCAGGCGCAGGTCTACACCGAGAAGGCCGGCGTCAACACCGTCCTGGTGGAGTCGACCGACGACTACAAGGGCATGCTGTCCAACCTGGCGTTCTCGCTGTCGCTGTACAGCGGCCAGATGTGCACCACCCCGCAGAACCTGCTCGTCCCGCGCGACGGCATCGGCACCGACGAGGGCCCGAAGACCTACGACGAGGTGGTCGCCGACCTCGCCCGCGCGGTGGACGGCCTGCTCGGCGACGACGCCCGCGCGAACGCCCTGCTCGGCGCCATCGTCAACCCGGACGTCAAGGCCCGCCTGGAGGCCGCCGCCGGTCTCGGCGAGGTGGCGCTGGCGTCCCGCGAGGTCAGCCACCCGGAGTTCCCGGCCGCCGTCGTACGCACTCCCGTCATCGTGAAGCTGGACGGCGCGCGCAAGTACTGGGAAGGCGCGGACGACGAGCCCGCCTACCTGAGCGAGTGCTTCGGCCCGGTCTCCTTCGCGGTCGCCGTCGACTCGCCGGCCGACGCGGCGGAGCTGCTGCGCCGCACCATCCGCGAGAAGGGCGCCATGACGGTCGGCGCCTACACCACCGACGAGGAGGTCGAGCGGACCGTCCAGGAGGTCTGCCTGGAGGAGGCCGCCCAGCTGTCCCTCAACCTCACCGGCGGGGTGTACGTCAACCAGACCGCCGCGTTCTCCGACTTCCACGGCTCGGGCGGCAACCCGGCGGCCAACGCCGCCCTCACCGACGGGGCGTTCGTGGCGAACCGCTTCCGCGTGGTGGAGATCCGGCGCGAGTCCTAGAGAGTGCCGTAGCCGGTGCCGTCCTGGACGGCACCGGTGCCTGCGCCTCCGGTGAGGCTCCAGTGGTACAGCGTCATGGCCACACTGGTCGCGAGGTTGTAGCTGGAGACCTGGGGCCGCATCGGCAGCGCCAGCAGCCGGTCGGCCCGCGCGCGCAGCTCGGCGGACAGCCCGCTGCGCTCGGAGCCGAAGGCGAGGACCGCGTCGTCCGGGAGCTTCACGCCCCGCAGATCGTCGCCCTCCGGGTCCAGCGCGAACAGCGGCCCCGGCGGCAGCTCCGGCACCGTCAGCCGCTCCACGGCGGTCGCGAAGTGCAGCCCCGCTCCGCCACGCAGCACCGTCGGGTGCCAGGGGTCGAGGGTGCCGGTGGTGACCACGCCGGTCGCCCCGAAACCGGCGGCCAGCCGGATCACGGCGCCCGCGTTGCCGAGGTTGCGCGGGTTGTCGAGGACCACCACGGGCGCGGTGCGCGGGATGCGGCCCAGCCTGTCGAGGTGGGCCGCGCGGGAGGGCCGTACGGCGAGCGCGGCCACCGCCGTGGGATGCGGGCGCGGCACCAGCGAGGCGTACGCCGTCTCCGGCACCTCGGTGAGCAGCGCCTCCAGCGTCCCGCGTACGTCCGGGGCCAGCTCGTCGGCCAGGGCGAGCGTGGCCCGTCGGTCGGTGGTGACCGCCACCGGTACCTCGGCGCCGAACCGCACGGCGTGCTTGAGGGCGTGGAAGCCGTCCAGCAGCACCCCCGTGCCGGCGAGCCGCCGCCAGGCGGTCACGGCGTCGTCGGCGGAGCCGGCCACGGCCTGGCTCACGATGGCCTGGCTCCCGGCGGGGTGGCTCACGGCGGCGTGGCTCAGGGCAGGCCCGCTCACGGGGTCGTTCATGCCGTGAAGCCTACGTGGCCGGCGGCGGCCTGCTCCGGCGTGCGCTGCCCGGGCAGCGGTACCGGCTCGCGGCGCCGGACCAGGCGGCCCCGCGCGCGTGCCGCCCAGCCACCCAGCCTGCGCAGGAACGACGTCGGCAGGAAGACCGCGTCCGCCGCGATCATCGCCAGCGAGAAGAACGGCAGCCCGAGCACCACCGCGATCACCGCATGCTCGACGATCATGACGGCGAGCAGGACGTTCTTCACCCTGCGGTGGAACAGCGTGAACGGGAAGGCGACCTGCACCATGACGGTCCCGTAGGTCACCAGCATCACCATGGTGCCGCTGCTCGCCAGCAGCTCGGCGAGAGCGGGCCAGGGGGAGAAGTAGTCCAGCTGCAGCGGGTAGTAGACGGCGGTCCCGTCCTGCCAGCGTGAGCCCTGGATCTTGTACCAGCCGGCCGTGGCGTAGATCAGACAGGCCTCCGCCATGATCACCAGCAGAGCGCCGTTGTGCAGGATGTTGGTGATCAGATCGAGCATGACCCGCGGCTGCCCGGTCCGCGCGTAGCGCCCCACGGCCCACCACAGCGCCTGCGCCAGCAGCGCGCCCCACAGCAGTGCCGGCACCAGCGGATCGCCGTCCAGCCGGCCCGCCGCGGTGGCCGCGGCCAGCGCCAGGCCCAGCACGGCCCACAGCGCGGGCCCGGCACGGTCGACGGACCGCTCGCCCCGCGCGGACGCCTCCTCGGCCCGCCGGGCACGCCGCGCGTCCAGCGACCACACCCGGCCGCACCGCGTGAGGACCAGGTAGACGGCCATCAGATGCACGACGTTGTCACCGCCGTCGCCCACGAAGACGCTGCGGTTCTGCAAGGACAGCACGCCCACCATGAACAGCACGGACATCGTCCGCGTCCGCCAGCCCACCATCAGCAGCAGGCTGGACAGGACGGCGACCACGTAGACGATCTCGAACCAGACGCGGCCGCCGGACCACATCAGCGCGGTGAAGGCGCCGTTCTGCGCGATCAGCTGATCGGCGAGGTTCCAGCTCCACGGCCCGTCCGGGCCGTACATCTCATGGCGGTGCGGGAACTCGCGCAGCAGGAACAGCAGCCAGGTCGCGGCGAACCCGATCCGGACCACCGCCGTCTGGTACGGGCCGAGCGCGGACTCCGTGACACGGGCGATCGCGCCGGAGAACGCGAGGGCGAAGCGATTCACCCGACACCTCCCGCGGCCTCGTCCGCCGGCACCGTCCACCACGGCAGCACCCGGTCGACCGGTTTCAGCGAGATCCGCTCCTCGCTCCACTCCGGCGGACGCACCGGCGTGGTGCGGGCCCGGACCTGGACGCGCTCGACGACACCGCCGGACCCGGCCGCGTCCGCGCGCTCCAGACGCAGCACGACGATGCGGCGCAGATACGTCTCGGCGAGCGCCGCACGCTGGTTGGTCGACCGGCTGTCACCGCTGTGCGTGGCGTGGAAGAAGTCCCAGGCGCGCCGCAGCTCGTTCTGCTGCGTGTGGCTGGGCAGGAGGTTGCCGTCGATGGCCCGGCCGTCCTCGGCGGACAGGTCGTACCAGCCGGTGGTGCGGCTGCCGCCGTCCGCGGTGCGCACCTGGGCACGCACCTGGACGGCGATGTTCTGCTGGAGCGGGTTCGGCGCGAACAGCTTCCAGTTCTGCTCGAACTCCGGGTACACCCACTCGTCGATCGCCTCGCCGTGCGCCTTGGTCACCGTGTTCGACGGCGCGACGTGCAGGAAGACCATCCCGATGTGCACACAGACGGCGACCGCGACGACCGCGAGAGCCAGCGCGACGCCGACCTGATAGCGCGGGGAGAGCGCGGCGACGCCGGTGCGGGGGTCGCTGGGTGGGGGTGGGGGTGGGCTGACTGGTGGGGCTGTGGTGGCTGGGGGGACTGGGGTGGCCGGTTGAACTGGGATGGCCGGTGAGATCGGGGTGGCTGGTGTGGCCGGGATGACCGGTGCGGCTGGGTGCCCTGCCGAGGCCGACGATGCTGCCGCGCCCGCCTGTATTGCCTGCTCGCCCGTCCGTCCTGCCTGCTCGTCCGTCCGTCCTGCCTGCTCGTCCGGACCGTCCAGGCCGTCCGGAGCGACCAGGCCGTCCCGACCGTCCGGGGTTTCTCGTGGGGCTGGGACAGCCGGAACAGCCGCGCCTGCCTCGTACGCGTTCCCTGCGCCGTGCGCGTCCATCCCGCTCCGCCCCCGTTCCCCGATGTCCGGTCCGTCCGTCGCCCGCCCGTCCGCGAAGCCCCGCATCCGCTGTGCCGCACTTGCCGCTCGTGCCGCATTTACCGCTCAGGCCGCACGTGCCGCGGAAGCCGTCGTGGAGCCGTCCCCACCGCCGTGCGCACCGCTCCGCGGCCCCCGCAGGCGAACGCTACTCAGACCGGCCCCCCGGGCACAGCCCCCCAGGGCCGATGGCAGCGGTTGTCCACAGCCGCCGCCCGCAGGTTATCCACAGCGGTTGACACCTTACGGCGCCCGTCCCACCATGGAATCGCACGAACCGAACGATCGGTCGGGAGCCTGCTCCGGACGGAGCACTAGGTCGAGGGGGCCTCATGGCGACAGCAGCCGCACACGAGACGCACCGCACCGCGCCGTACGGCGCACGGGACGCCACCGCGGACGCGACCGCCACCGAGGCGCACCAGCACGCCTTCGACACCGCCGTCACCGCCGACGAGCGCATCGAACCCCGCGACTGGATGCCCGACGCCTACCGGGCGACACTCGTCCGGCAGATCGCCCAGCACGCCCACTCCGAGATCATCGGCATGCAGCCGGAGGCCAACTGGATCACGCGAGCGCCCTCACTGCGCCGCAAGGCCATCCTCATGGCCAAGGTCCAGGACGAGGCCGGCCACGGCCTGTACCTCTACAGCGCCGCCGAAACCCTCGGCACCAGCCGCGACGAACTGCTGGACAAGCTCCACGCGGGTCGCCAGAAATACTCGTCGATCTTCAACTACCCCACCCTGACCTGGGCCGACGTCGGCGCCATCGGCTGGCTCGTGGACGGCGCCGCGATCACCAACCAGGTCCCCCTCTGCCGCTGCTCCTACGGCCCGTACGCCCGCGCGATGGTCCGCATCTGCAAGGAGGAGTCCTTCCACCAGCGCCAGGGCTACGAACTGCTGCTCGCACTCAGCCGAGGCACCCCCGAGCAGCACGCCATGGCGCAGGACGCGGTGGACCGCTGGTGGTGGCCGTCCCTGATGATGTTCGGCCCGCCCGACGACGAGTCACAGCACTCCGCGCAGTCCATGGCCTGGAAGATCAAGCGGCACTCCAACGACGAACTGCGCCAGCGCTTCGTCGACATCTGCGTCCCCCAGGCCGAGTCCCTGGGCCTCACCCTCCCCGACCCCGACCTGAAGTGGAACGAGGAACGGGGACACCACGACTTCGGCCCGATCGACTGGACGGAGTTCTGGGAGGTCCTGAAGGGCAACGGACCGTGCAACGACCAACGCCTGACCCAGCGCCGCCGCGCCCACGACGAGGGCGCCTGGGTCCGGGAAGCAGCCGCGGCCCACGCGGCCAAGCACAGCGAGACGGGAGCGACACGCGCATGACGAACACCGACTGGCCCTTGTGGGAGGTCTTCGTACGCTCCCGCCGCGGCCTCTCGCACACCCACGCCGGCAGCCTGCACGCACCCGACGCGGAACTCGCCCTGCGCAACGCCCGCGACCTGTACACCCGCCGCGGCGAAGGCATCTCCATCTGGGTCGTCCCGTCCACGGCGATCACCGCCTCCTCGCCCGACGAGAAGGACCCGTTCTTCGAACCGGCCGCCGACAAGCCGTACCGGCACCCCACGTTCTACGAGATCCCGGAGGGGGTGAAGCACCTGTGACCACGACTCCCACGACCGTGCCCACCGCGGCGGCCCTCGCCCTCGGCGACGACGCCCTGGTGCTCTCCCACCGACTCGGCGAATGGGCCGGCCACGCCCCCGTCCTGGAGGAGGAGGTCGCCCTCGCCAACATCGCCCTCGACCTGCTCGGCCAGGCCCGGGTACTGCTGTCGATGGTCGGCGACGAGGACGAACTGGCCTACCTCCGCGAGGAACGCGCCTTCCGCAACCTCCAGCTGGTGGAACAGCCCAACGGCGACTTCGCCCACACCATCGCCCGCCAGCTGTACTTCTCCACCTACCAGCACCTGCTGTACGACCGCCTGGCCACCACGGACGGCCCCTTCGCGGGCCTCGCCGCCAAGGCCGTCAAGGAGGTCGCCTACCACCGCGACCACGCCGAGCAGTGGACACTGCGGCTCGGCGACGGCACCGACACCAGCCACGAACGCATGCAGCGGGCCTGCACCACGCTGTGGCGCTACACCGGCGAGATGTTCCAGCCCCTGGAAGGCCTCGACAACGACCTCGCCGCACTCGACACGGCCTGGCAGCAGTCCGTCGGCGAAGTCCTGCGCCACGCCACCCTGACCGTCCCCGAAGGGCCGCGGACCGGGGCATGGCAGGCCGGAGCGGGCCGACAGGGCCTGCACACCGAGTCGTTCGGACGGATGCTCGCCGAGATGCAGCACCTGCACCGCAGCCACCCGGGGGCGTCATGGTGACCCTCACCCCGCTGGAAACGGAACTCCTCGCGGTCGCCGGCGCCGTCCCCGACCCCGAACTGCCCGTGCTCACCCTCCAGGAACTGGGCGTACTGCGCGCGGTACGCCTGCGCGACGCCGACACGGCCGAGGTCGACCTGACCCCGACCTACACCGGCTGCCCCGCCATCGAGGCGATGTCGCTGGACATAGAGCACGCACTCCACCGACACGGCATCCGCGAGGTCACCGTCCGCACCGTGCTCAGCCCCGCCTGGTCGACCGACGACATCACCCCCGAAGGCCGCCGCAAACTCCAGGAGTTCGGCATCGCCCCACCACGCGTCCGCCAGGACTCCGGACCGGTGACGGTGACCCTCGGCCCCACCCGCACCCACGGCACCGACGACACCACGGCAGCCCCCGTCACCTGCCCGCACTGCGGCTCCGCCGACACCGAACTGCTCAGCCGCTTCTCCTCCACCGCGTGCAAGGCACTGCGCCGCTGCCTCGCCTGCCGCGAACCGTTCGACCACTTCAAGGAGTTGTGATGGCCCGCTTCCACACACTCCCGGTGGCCGCGGTCGACCGGCTCACCGACGACTCCGTCGCCCTGACCCTCACCGTGCCCCCGGAACTGCGCGAGGAGTACCGGCACGCCCCCGGCCAACACCTCGCCCTGCGCCGCAGAACGGAGAACGGCACGGAGATCCGGCGCACCTACTCCATCTGCTCCCCGGCCCCCGCCCCCGACGAGAGCGGCCCGCACACCCTGCGGGTCGGAGTGCGGCTGGTCGAGGACGGCGCGTTCTCGACCTACGCGCTGAAGGAGATCAACGTCGGCGACGAACTGGAGGTGATGACCCCGGCGGGCCGCTTCACCCTCGAACCCGCACCCGGCCTGTACGCGGCCATCGTCGGCGGCAGCGGCATCACCCCGGTGCTGTCGATCGTCTCCACCCTGCTCGCCCGCGCGCCCGAAGCACGGTTCTGCCTGATCCGCGGCGACCGCACAGCGGCCTCGACGATGTTCCTCGAAGAGGTCGCCGACCTGAAGGACCGCTACCCCGAACGGCTGCAACTGGTCACCGTGCTCTCCCGAGAGGAACAGCAGGCAGGCCTGCCGTCCGGCCGACTCGACCAGGAACGGCTCACCGAGCTGCTCCCGGCCCTGCTGCCGGTCACCGAGGTCGCCGGATGGTTCCTGTGCGGACCGTACGGACTGGTGCAAGGGGCCGAACGAGCCCTGCGCGACCTAGCGGTGCCCCGCGCCCGCATCCACCAGGAGATCTTCCACGTCGACGCGGGCACCTCCACCGCCCCCGCCACCACGGCGCCCGCACACAGCACCGTGACGGCCCGGCTCGACGGCCGCGGCGGCACCTGGCCGGTCCAGGCCGGCGAATCACTGCTGGACACGGTGCTGCGCAACCGTCCCGACGCCCCCTACGCCTGCAAGGGCGGCGTCTGCGGAACCTGCCGGGCCTTCCTGGTCGACGGCGAGGTCCGCATGGACCGCAACTTCGCACTGGAAGCGGAGGAGACCGAAGCCGGATACGTCCTGGCATGCCAGTCGCATCCGGTGACGGAGCGGGTGGAGCTGGACTTCGACCGCTGAGCCGAGGCCCTCCGGCGTCGGCACACCGGCTACAGCACGAAGCCGGGCTGCCCCTCGTCGGTGACGACGGGGCGGCCCACCGCTTCCCAGGCCTGCATCCCACCGTCGACGTTCACCGCGTCGATGCCCTGCTGGGCGAGGTACATGGTCACCTGGGCCGAGCGCCCGCCCGAGCGGCAGATCACATGGACGCGGCCGTCCCGAGGCGCCGCCTCGGTCAGCTCGCCGTACCGTGCCACGAACTCACTGATGGGAATGTGCAGCGCCCGCTCGGCATGACCCGCCCGCCACTCGTCGTCCTCGCGCACGTCCAGCAGGAAGTCGTCGTCCTTCAGGTCGGTGACCTGAACCGTGGGCACCCCAGCTCCGAAATTCATGCTCCCGACGCTACCCGACGCACCCCCGGCCGAGCCCGCTCAGCCCAGAGCCCGCCCGGCACAGCCCCGCGCCGGCACAGCCCTGGGCCTGCTCAGCCCTGGGCCTGCCTAGCCCCGCGGCGGCTCAGCCCTGGGCCTGCAACGCCGACAGCTCCGACTCCCGCTGCGACACCTCGGCCAGCAGCTGCTCGGCTATCTCGTCGAGCAGACGGTCGGGATCGTCCGGGGCCAGCTTCAGCATGGACCCGATCGCGCCCTCCTCCAGATCCCGAGCGACGACCGCGAGCATCTCCTTGCGCCGGGCCAGCCAGTCCAGGCGGGCATAGAGCTCCTCGCTGGGGCTCGGCACCCGCTCCTCCGGCACCGGACCGGCCGCCCACTCCTCGGCGAGCTCCCTCAGCAGAGCCTCGTCACCACGGCCGTAGGCGGCGTTGACACGGGTGATGAACTCCTCGCGCCGCGTCCGCTCGCCCTCTTCCTGCGCGAGATCGGGATGGGCCTTGCGGGCCAGCTCGCGATACAGCCGCCGAGCCTCCTCGCTGGGCCGCACCCGCTGCGGGGGCCGCACCGGCTGATCGGTGAGCATCGCGGACGCCTCCGGGAACAGACCGCCGCCATCCATCCAGCCGTGGAACAGCTCCTCCACGGACGGCATCGGCATCACCCGGGCTCGCAGCTCCTGCGCCCTGCGCAGATCCTCGGCATCACCGGTCCGCGCGGCCTTGATCTCGGCGATCTCGGCGTCCAGCTCCTCCAGGCGCGCGTACATCGGGCCGAGCCGCTGATGGTGCAGCCGGGAGAAGTTCTCCACCTCGACGCGGAAGGTCTCCACCGCGATCTCGAACTCGATCAGCGCCTGCTCAGCCGCCCGCACGGCCCGCTCCAGCCGCTCCTCGGGACGGGGCTCAGCACCGTCGGACACGGACTGTGGCTGCTCAGCTTCCGGGGTGGTCACCCGACCAGCGTAGGCCACGGCTTGGGGGGCTGGTCTCCTCGGCTGGAGGACTGCCCGGGGCGGGGCTGGAGGAGGGGCCGGGTCGGGGCTGGAGCGTCGGGCGTGGGCAGGAGCGCCGGGCGCGGGCCGGAGCGCCGGGCCGGCGTGGGCCGGAGCACCAGGCCGGCGTGGGCCGGAGCGCCGGGCGTGGACCAAGACGCCGGACCTGAGCCGAAGCACCGGGCGTGGACCGAAGCCCTGGGGGGCTTCCCCCCTCCCCCTCCCCCCGCCCCGCCCCCCATCCCCTAACCCCCTCAAACCCCCACTTCCGCAGCAACCCTCCCCGCCCGCACCGCGGCCACCAGTTCCGCGTGGTCCGCCTCGGTGCGGTCGGCGTAGGTGACCGCGAATGTGGCCATCGCCTCGTCCAGTTCCTCGTTCTTGCCGCAGTACCCGGCGATCAGGCGCGGGTCCGCGCTGTGTGCGTGGGCGCGGGCGAGCAGGGCGCCGGTCATGCGGGCGTAGTCGTCTACCTGGTCGGCGGCGAGGGCGGCGGGGTCGACGCTGCCCTTGCGGTTACGGAACTGGCGGACCTGGAAGGGCCGACCGTCGACCGTCGTCCAGCCCAGCAGGATGTCGCTGACGACCTGCATCCGCTTCTGCCCGAGCACGACCCGTCGGCCTTCGTGGTCCTCGGTCGGCGCCTCGAAGCCGGCGGTCAGCAGATGTGGCACGAGTGCCGATGCCCGCGCCTCCTTCACCTGGAGCACCAGCGGCTCTCCGCGGTGGTCCAGCAGCAGCACGACGTACGACCGGGTGCCGACGCTGCCGGTGCCGACGACGCGGAACGCCACATCGTGCACGGCGTGCCGGGCGAGCAGCGGCAGGCGGTCCTCGGACAGTGTCGTCAGGTAGTCCTCGAGTGCCGCCGCGACTGCCGCCGCCTCGGCGTCCGGTACGCGGCGCAGTACGGGTGGCGCGTCCACGAACCGGCGTCCGCCGTCCGGTGTCGGTTCGGTCGACTTGGCCGCGAACCGTCCGCTGGTGTTGGCCCGTGCCTTCTCGGAGACCCGTTCGAGGGTGCCGAGCAGGTCGTGGGCGTCGGTGTGGGAGACGAGTTCCTCGTCCGCGATGGCGTTCCACGCGTCGAGCACGGGGAGCTTGGCCAGCAGCCGCATGGTGCGGCGGTAGGCGCCCACGCTGTCGTGTGCGGCCGCGCGGCAGGTGTCCTCGTCGGCGCCCGCCTCCCGGCCGGCCAGTACCAGGGAGGCGGCGAGCCGTTTGAGGTCCCATTCCCAGGGGCCGTGCACGGTCTCGTCGAAGTCGTTGAGGTCGATGACGAGGCCGCCGCGGGCGTCGCCGTAGAGGCCGAAGTTGGCCGCGTGCGCGTCGCCGCATATCTGGGCGCGGATCCGGGTCATGGGGGTGCGTGCCAGGTCGTACGCCATGAGTCCCGCGGTGCCGCGCAGGAAGGCGAAGGGTGTGGCGGCCATGCGGCCGACTCGTATGGGTGCCAGCTCGGGTATGCGGTCGCGGTTGGACTCCTCGACGGCGGTCACGGCGTCCGGGCGGGAGTCGTCGAGGTCGAGCGTGGCGTGCGCGCTGCGCGGCACCCGGTCCCGCAGGGCCTTGCCCTCGTGCTTGGGCGAGCCGGGGCCCTGCACGGGCCACTCGGCGAATCCCCGCACCCGCGGCAGCCGCCCGTCGCCGGACCGCACTCCGCCCTCCGTCCGCGCACCGACCTCCGTCCGCGCTCCGCGCTCCGCCTGCACGCCGCTCTCCGTCCGCGCACCGGCCTCCGTCCGCGCACCGACCTCCGTCCGCGCTCCGCGCTCCGCCTGCACGCCGCTCTCCGTCCGCGCACCGGCCTCCGTCCGCGCACCGCTCTCCGTCCGCGCGCCGGCCTCCGTCTGCGCTTCGACCTCGGTCACTTCGACCGCCTCCCCCGTGCTTTCGCCGGCCGCTCCATCAGCAGCTCGTGCCGACCGTACAGCCGCTCAGCGGCTCGGCGTCAGCCCCTGTGGACAACTCCACAGGTGTGGAAAACTCACGCCCGCAGGAACGCCAGCACGGCCAGGACCCGCCGGTGTGTCTCCTCGGCGGGCGGCAGGTCCAGCTTGGTCAGGATGTTCCCGATGTGCTTGCCGACCGCCGCGTCGGACACCACCAGCTCGCGGGCGATGGCCCCGTTCGATTTGCCTTGCGCGACGAGGGCCAGGACCTCCCGCTCCCGGGGGCTCAGCCGCTCCAGCGGATCGCGCCGTCGGCGCAGCAGCTGCCGTACAACCTCGGGGTCGACGACCGTGCCGCCGTCCGCCACCTCGGCCAGCGCGTCGACGAACTCTTGGACCTGCCCGACGCGGTCCTTCAGCAGGTAGCCGACGCCGGTGCCGTCGCCGGAGTCCAGCAGTTCGGCGGCGTAGGCCCGTTGCACGTACTGGCTGAGCACGAGCACCGGCAGTCCGGGCCGGGTGCCGCGCAGCCGGACGGCGGCGTGCAGCCCTTCGTCCTGGAAGCCGGGCGGCATACGGACGTCCGTCACGACGATGTCGGGGGCGTGCTCTCCGACCGCGGTGACCAGCGCTTCCGCGTCCCCGACGGCCGCCACCACGGTGTGTCCGAAGCGGGTGAGCAGTCCGGCCAGGCCCTCCCGCAGGAGGACGCTGTCCTCGGCCAGCACTACGCGCAGGGGGCGGTCGGCTCGCTCAGCTCGCACGGGATCTCCACACGCAACAGGGTCGGCCCACCGGGCGGGCTGGACAGCACGAGTCTGCCATCGAGCACGGAGACCCGGTCAGCGAGCCCGGTCAGCCCACTGCCGCCAGGCGACCCGTCACGGCGAGCCCTGCCACCACCATCACCACCACCCGCAACAGCCCACCCCGCACCCCGCACTCCACCCGCAACAACCCACCCCGCACCCCGCTCGCCACCTGCCACAGCCCACCCCGCGCCCTGCACCCCGTCCGCCGCCTCCCACTCCCCGGCCCCACCACACCCGTCATCCCGCACCTCCAGCCACAACCGCCCTTCCCGGTACCCGCCCCGCACCACCGCCCGCTCGGCCCCGCTGTGCTTGTCGACGTTGGCCAGCGCCTCGCACACGACGAAGTACCCGGCGGCCTCCACCGCCTGCGGTGGCCGTCCGGGCAGCTCGAGTTCGACGTCGACCGGCACGGCGGACCGGTCGGCGGCGTCGGCGACGGCGGCGCTCAGGCCGTAGTCGGCCAGCACCTTGGGGTGGATGCCGTGGATCAGTTCGCGCAGCTCGGCCAGCGCCTCTCCCGCCTCGTCGTGAGCCTTGGCGAGCTGGTCGGCGAGCGGTCCGGGCGGAGCGTCCAGCCGGGCCAGCCCGAGGGTCATCGTCAAGGCCACCAGCCGCTGTTGGGCGCCGTCGTGCAGATCCCGCTCGATCCGCCGGCGTTCCGCCTCGAAGGCGTCCACCAACCGCACCCGGGACCGCGTCAGTTCCCCCACCCGGTCGTCCAACTCGCCCTCCCGCGAGGTGAGCAGCAACCGGGTGAGCCCGGCCCGCGCCCCGGCGCCGAGCCCCAGCGCGTACGCGCCCGCGGCCATCAGCAGCAACCCCAGGGCGGCGGCCGCGAACGCCGTCGGCCAGGTGGTCACCGTCCACAGCTTGACCACCTTCGCCTCCCGCCCGTCCCCGACGGTGGCCATCAGCACCGGTGTGGCGACGACGGCCAGCGGTATCAGCAGTCCCACGGTGAGCAGCAGTGCGTCCAGCGGCCACAGCAGTGTGGCGAACAGCAGTGCGTGTCCCAGTTCCTGCCAGGTCGACCGCTCCCGCAACCGCGTCGTCAGCCAGGCCCACAGCCCGGCGGCGCCCGGCTCGCGGTGCCACCGGGGCAGCGGCTCCCGGTCGACCAGCCGCAGCCGCCACCGCTCCGCCGACGCCACCGGCAGCCCGGCGAGCGCCAGTCCGACGAGCAGCGGCAGTCCGACCAGGACGACGGTCAGCACGCCACCGGCGACGGCCAGACTCACCAGTGCCACCAGCACGGCGGCACCGGTCACCGCACCGCTCGCCAGATATCCGGCCGCCCTCCAAGGCCACGCGGAAAGCGCGAAGCGCGGTCGGGACATGGCCTGCCACAGGTTGCCGGGCTGAAGGGGACGCATGCCCGCCACCGTAGGAGCCGCCGCCGTCCGGCCACCATCCGTCCAGCGGGCGTACGCGGGGTATGGCCGGCCCTACCCCGGTTCTCGCCCCTGCCGCACTGCGCCCGACACCCCCCGGGCGATTGGCTGAAGCCCTCCAGCTCACCGACCTCCCGGGGGACCCATGACCCATCACGCCACAGCTCAGCGCACCGCAGAAAAGCTGACCACTACGCCCACCACGTCCACCACCCCCGCCATCCGCCTCCGCTCCCTCACCAGAACCCACAGCACCGGCAACCACACAGTCGCCGCCCTGGACAACGTCTCCCTCGACTTCCCCCAGGGCACGTTCACCGCGGTGATGGGCCCCTCCGGTTCCGGCAAGTCGACGCTGCTCCAGTGCGCGGCGGGTCTGGACCGGCCGACGTCCGGCTCGGTCAGCCTCGGCGGCACCGAGCTGACGGGGCTCAGCGAGCGGCGGCTGACCCTGCTGCGCCGTGAGCGCATCGGCTTCGTGTTCCAGGCGTTCAACCTGCTGCCGTCGCTCACCGCGGAGCAGAACGTCGCCCTGCCCCTACGCCTGGCCGGCCGACGGGTGCCCAGGGCACGGATCCGTGAGGCGCTGGCACAGGTCGGCCTCGGCGACCGCGTCCGGCACCGGCCCGGTGAGCTCTCCGGCGGCCAGCAGCAACGCGTCGCCCTGGCCCGCGCCCTGATCACCCGCCCCGAGGTGCTCTTCGGCGACGAGCCCACCGGCGCCCTGGACTCGCAGACCGGCCGCGAGGTGCTGACCCTGCTGCGCGACATGGTCGACCGGGAGGGCCGTACAACCGTCATGGTCACCCACGACCCGGTGGCCGCGTCCTATGCCGACCGCGTCGTCTTCCTGGTCGACGGCCGGGTGCACGGCGAACTGACGGGAGCGACCGCCGACGCCATCGCCACCCGCATGACCACACTCGGATCACCCACCCCCAAGCCCCCGCCAACCCCGACCCTCACACCCACCCCCAAGCCCCCGCCCACCCCAAACCTCACAACCACAACCACAACCACACCGACACCCGCACCCGCACCCGCACCCGCACCCGCACCCGCACCCGCACCCAAGCCCACCCCCACCCCCACCCCCACCCCGGAGACCCCGCCGTGCTGACCACCGCTCTGCGCACCCTGCGCGCCCGCTGGGTCACCTTCGTGGGCAGCTTCGTCGCCCTCGCGCTCGGCGTCTCCCTGCTGACCGTGATGGGCCTGGCCCTCGCCGCCTCCGCCGACGTCCCCGACCGCGCGCCGGAACGGTTCGCCGCGGCCCCGGTCGTCGTCAAGGGCCAGGACACCCTCCGCGTGCCCACTCCCATCGGCGACCGCACCCACCGCCTCGCCCACCCCCGCCCGCTCCCAACCGAGGCGATCGCCCGGCTGGAGCGCCTGGGCCCGGTGGTGCCGGACCGCGCGTTCCCGGTCCGCGCGGGCAGTGCACAACTCGTCGGCCACCCGTGGTCGATCGCCGCCTTCACGCCGTACGACCTGACCGCCGGCCGCGCCCCGACGGCACCGCACGAGGTCGTCGTCACCAGCTCCGGTGCCAGCCCCGGTGCCAGCCCCGACGCCCGCCCCGGCGACAAGCTGCGCACGAACGTCGGCACCCTCCACGTGGTGGGCACAGCCCGACCCACCAGCACCGCCACCACCACAGCCGGCGACACCCGCCGCCCCTTCGAGACGGCCCTCTTCTTCACCGACGCCCGCGCCGCCGAGTTCTCCCCGGCCGCCCCGACCCAGGCCGTCGTGGACGCCGACCCGGCGGCGGTCCGCGCGGCGTTGGCGGACCGGCCCGGGATCCAGGTCCTCACGGGAGACGCGCGCCGCCTCGCCGACGCCGACCCGGACAGCGACACCGAGGCTGTGACCGCGCTGAACGCCCTGTTCGGGACGGCGGGCGGCGTGACCGCCTTCGTCTCGGTGTTCGTGGTCGCCTCCACCTTCGCCTTCGCCGTGGCGCAGCGCCGCCGCGAGTTCGGGCTGCTGCGCACCGCCGGGGCGACGCCCGGTCAGATCCGCCGCATGGTCGCCGCGGAGGCGCTGCTGGTCGGTGTGCTGGCCTCGGCCGCAGGCTGCGTTCTCGGCGGTTACGGCGCCCCGTGGCTCGGGGACCGCGTGGTCGAGGCCGGTCTCGCGCCCTCCTGGTTCACGATCGGTGCCCGGTCCGCCCCGGCCTGGCCGTACCACCTGGCGTTCTGGACGGGGCTGCTGGTGGCGCTGCTCGGGGTGGTGGCCGCGTCCTGGCGGGCCGGCCGGACCGGTCCGACGCAGGCGCTGCGCGAGGCGTCCGTGGACGCCGGCGCGCTGACCCGGGGCCGGCTGCTGTGCGGTACGGGCCTGCTGCTGACGGCGGCCGTGACGCTGGCCCTGGCTCTCGTCGGCGACCCTGGCGAGCTGCTGCACCGCAAGACCTACATCAGCCGTCCGATGCTGCTGATCACGGCGGTCGCGCTGCTGTCCCCGGCGGTGGTGCCGCCGCTGACCCGGCTGCTGGTCCGGCTGCCCGGTGTGACCGGCATGCTGGTGCGGGAGAACGCGACCGCCGCGGTCCGCCGTACCGCCGCCGTGGCGGCACCGGTCCTGGTCACCGTCGGCCTCGCCGGTTCCCTCCTCGGCGCCACCGAGACCCTGGACGCGGCGAAGTCCGCGGAGACCCGCGCACGCGTCACCGCGGACTTCGTCGTCACACCGCGCGGTTACGCCGTTCTCGCCCCGGAAACCCGCTCCCGCCTCCGCGCGGTGCCCGGCGTCGCCAAGGTCTCGGCGACCGCGTCCACCGCGGTGTACGTGCTGGAGGAGGGCGTGGCGCTGATCAGTTCGGAAGCGCGCGCGGCGGAGCCCGGTCCGCTCGCCGCGACCGCTCGGCTGCCGCTGGCCGCCGGACGCGTCGCGGACCTCGACGACGACTCGATCATCGTCAACGAGGAGTGGGAGCGGCACCGCGTGGGCGACACCGTGCGGGTGTGGCTCGGCGACGGGACCAGGCGTTCCCTGCGTATCGCCGCGGTGCTGCGCACCGGCACCGGCGACAACGGCGTCTACGTCACCCCGGCCAACGCTCCGGGCGCCCGCGTGGACCGTATCGACGTACGGCTCGCCGAAGGCGCCTCCGCGGCCTCGGCCGCCGCGGCCCTGAGGACGGCGGCGGGAGAGTCCGCGCGGTTGCTGACCACCACCGAAGCCCCCGCAACCACCCGCGCCACCGAAGCCACCACAACCACCCGCGCCACCGAAACCGCCACAACCACCGCAACCACCACCCCGAACACCACCACCCCGGACACCACCCGCCTCGGCCTCCTCCTGGTCCTCGGCATTGCCCTGCTCTACACGGCGATCTCGCTGGTCAACACCATGGTCATGGCGACCTCCGACCGGGTGGGCGAGCTGGCGGCGCTCCGGCTGGCCGGGGCGACGCGCGCGCAGACGCTGCGTCTGGTCGCGGTGGAGGCGCTGACGGTGGTGGCGGTCGGCGGGGTGCTGGGTCTGCTGGTCGCGGTGCTGAACCTGCTCGGTATGCGTGCCGCGCTCGCGCTGCTGGAGGTCCCGGCCGCCGTCCGGCTCCCTTGGCCGGAACTCGCCGTGACCGTCGTCGGGTGTGCGGTGCTGGCCGTGATCGCCTCCGTGGCACCGGCCGCGCTGGCCCTGCGCCGGGGGGCCGCGGCGCACGGCGCCGTGACCTGAGACATCCGTCACACCATCCGTCACACCGCCCGCCGCACAGCACCGGGATACGCGAAAGCCCCGCAGGTCCGAGACCTGCGGGGCTTCCAGCTGGTGCGCGAGGGGGGAGTTGAACCCCCACGCCCTTGCGGGCACTGGAACCTGAATCCAGCGCGTCTGCCTATTCCGCCACCCGCGCATTGGGTGTGTCTTCCGGCTCCGTTCCTTTCGGCCCGGCGCCTTCCGACACGCAGAACATTAGCACGCTGCGTGGGGTGGCTTCACATCCCTTCCCTGCGGCCCCCGCCGTGGTCGTCCACGTATCAACCTCGTACCGGTCGCGGCCGTCTGCCCAGGAGCAGGGCGGAGTCCACAGTCTGGTGCGGGACACTTGTTTGTGGCCGCCTCTACGATCCTTGGCAGGAGTTCGAAGGGGGGCTCGGCAGGGAACCTCGGAGGCGTCGGCACGCGTTCGACACCCGTCGGCCGGGCGCCCAGGGGGAACCAGCCGATTCACGGGCGCGTGGATACGATCAGTAAGCAGTACCGGGTAAGCAGTACGCAGGGCGGCACGCCCAGCAGTACACAGGGCAGCACGCAAGGCAGTAGACAGGGCAGTAGACAGAAGAGCACGCACGGCAGCACGCACAGCGGTACGCAGGACGGCAACGACGGAGGAGGTGCCCCATGGGAGTCCTGAAGAAGTTCGAGCAGCGACTCGAAGGCCTGGTCAACGGCACCTTCGCCAAGGTCTTCAAGTCCGAGGTGCAGCCCGTGGAGATCGCGGGCGCGCTCCAGCGCGAGTGCGACAACAACGCCACCATCTGGAACCGTGACCGGACCGTCGTCCCGAACGACTTCATCGTCGAGCTGAGCACCCCCGACTTCGAGCGGCTGAGCCCGTACTCGGGGCAGCTCGGGGACGAGCTGGCCGGCATGGTGCGCGACTACGCCAAGCAGCAGCGCTACACCTTCATGGGCCCGATCAAGGTCCATCTGGAGAAGGCCGACGACCTCGACACCGGCCTGTACCGGGTGCGCAGCCGTACGCTCGCCTCCTCCAGCAGCCAGCAGCCGCCCGCCTCCGCCCCGCCCGCCGGCCGCCCCGGCGGTTACGGCTACCCGCCCGCCGCCGGCCCCGCCGGCGCGCCCCCCATGCCTTCCGCCCCACCGCCCGGCTCGCGCCCCGGCGGTTACGGTTATCCGCCGGCCTCGGCCGGTCAGCGTCCCGGTGCCGCCCCGGCGGCCGGCGGACGCACCCGCCACTGGATCGAGATCAACGGCACCCGCCATCAGATCTCCCGCGCCACGCTCGTGCTGGGCCGCAGCACCGATGCCGACGTGCGGATCGACGACCCCGGCGTGAGCCGCCGGCACTGCGAGATCCGGACCGGAACGCCCTCGACGATCCAGGATCTCGGCTCCACCAACGGCATCGTGGTGGACGGGCAGCACACCACCCGCGCTACGCTCCGCGACGGCTCGCGGATCGTCGTGGGCAGCACCACCGTTATCTATAGGCAAGCCGAAGGGTGATCCGGGGGCAATGTCAGAGCTGACCCTCACGGTCATGCGGCTGGGTTTCCTGGCCGTACTGTGGCTGTTCGTGATCGTGGCCGTGCAGGTCATCCGCAGCGACCTGTTCGGAACGCGCGTCACTCAGCGCGGGTCCCGGCGGGAGGCCGCGCGGCCGCAGCAGGCCGCGCGTCAGGCGCCACCGCAGCAGCGCCAGCAGCCCGCGGGCGGCCGGGCGCGCCGTAACGCCCCTACGAAACTGGTCGTGACCGAGGGCACCCTCACCGGCACCACCGTCGCGCTGCAGGGCCAGACCATCACCCTGGGCCGGGCGCACGACAGCACGATCGTGCTGGACGACGACTACGCCTCCAGCCGGCACGCCAGGATCTACCCGGACCGGGACGGCCAGTGGATCGTCGAGGACCTCGGGTCGACGAACGGCACGTACCTGGACCGGAACCGCCTCACGACTCCGACGCCGATCTCGCTGGGTGCGCCGATCCGCATCGGCAAGACCGTCATCGAGCTGCGGAAGTAGTGCTACGTCATGAATGAGCGCGAGCGGAGCGAGCACGCAGCGGCGGTCCACACCCGGGGCCCCGGCGCGCTCCCGACCGGAGGGTGGGCAGTGTGGCTCGACACGATCGGCTGTACCCGGAGCCGACGGGCGAGGTGCGCATGAGTCTGTCACTGCGCTTCGCCGCCGGTTCGCACAAAGGCATGATCCGGGAGGGCAACGAGGACTCCGGTTACGCCGGTCCGCGGCTGCTCGCGATCGCCGACGGCATGGGCGGCGCCGCCGCGGGTGAGGTGGCCTCCTCCGAGGCGATCTCCACGATCGTCGCCCTCGACGACGACATCCCGGGCTCCGACGTCCTGACCTCGCTCGGCGCGGCCGTGCAGCGGGCCAACGACCAGCTGCGGCAGATGGTCGAGGAGGACCCGTCGCTGGAGGGCATGGGCACCACGCTCACCGCCCTGCTGTGGACCGGCCAGCGGCTCGGTCTGGTGCACGTCGGCGACTCGCGCGCGTATCTGCTGCGCGACGGCGTCCTCACGCAGATCACCCAGGACCACACCTGGGTGCAGCGGCTGGTCGACGAGGGCCGGATCACCGAGGAAGAGGCCACCACCCACCCTCAGCGCTCCCTGCTGATGCGCGCGCTGGGCAGCGGCGACCACGTGGAGCCCGATCTGTCGATCCGCGAGGTGCGGGCCGGCGACCGCTATCTGATCTGCTCCGACGGACTGTCCGGGGTCGTCTCCCACCAGACGATGGAGGACACCCTCGCGAGCTACCAGGGCCCGCAGGAGACCGTGCAGGAGCTGATCCAGCTCGCGCTGCGCGGCGGCGGCCCCGACAACATCACGGTCATCGTCGCCGACGTCCTCGACCTGGACACCGGTGACACCCTCGCCGGACAGCTGTCCGACACCCCGGTCGTGGTCGGTGCGGTCGCCGAGAACCAGCACCAGCTGTCCGACAACGGGATCATGCAGACCCCGGCGGGCCGCGCCTCCGGCCTCGGCCGCCAGGTGCCCGGACAGGGCGGCGGCGAGTTCGGCCCGCCCGGCTCCGGCGACACCACCGGTTTCATCCCGACCGGCGGCTTCGGCGGCTACGACGAGGACGACTTCGTCAAGGAACGCAAGGGCCGCAGGTGGCTGAAGCGCTCCTTCTACGGGGTGCTCGCGCTGGCCGTGGTCGGCGGCGGTCTGTACGGCGGCTACCGCTGGACGCAGACCCAGTACTACGTCGGCACCAACGGCGAGCACGTCGCCCTGTACCGCGGCATCAGCCAGGACCTGGCCTGGGTGTCGCTGTCCGAGGTGGAGAAGGACTACCCGGAGATCGAACTCAAGTACCTGCCTCCCTACCAGCAGAAGTCGGTCGAGGGGACGATCACCGAGGGCAGCCTGAAGAACGCCCAGTCGAAGATCGACGAGCTGGCCGTGCAGGCCTCCGCGTGCAAGAAGCAGTCGGAGCAGCGTGCCGCCGAGCGCGAGAACAACGCGCGGACCGGTGAGGGCGAGGCGGGCGGTACCACGGGAACCACCAGAACCTCCGTCACGTCCAAGGCGTCGCCGAGCCCTTCGGTGTCCCCGAACCCGTCCGCGTCCGCGACCCCGACCGCCACTCCCCAGCCCGGCCCCAGCCTCTCGGAGGAAGAGCAGAAGGTCGTCTCGCTGTGCGGTAAGCAGTAGGCAAGCCGTGAGAGGCCCTGTCAGATCATGAGCAGTACTACGAACACGCCGACGCACCACACGTCCACGATCGGCTCCATCGGCACGCCGAGCCGCCGCAACACCGAGCTGGCCCTGCTGGTCTTCGCGGTGATCATCCCGGTCTTCGCGTACGCCAACGTAGGGCTCGCGATCAACGAGGAGGTGCCGTCCGGGCTGCTGAGCTACGGCCTGGGCCTCGGTCTGCTGGCCGGCATCTCGCATCTCGTCGTACGGAAGTTCGCGCCGTACGCGGATCCGCTGCTGCTGCCGCTGGCCACGCTGCTGAACGGGCTGGGTCTGGTCGCGATCTGGCGGCTGGACCAGTCGGAGCTGCTGCAGTCGATCGGGCAGGCCGGCAGTGCCGCGCCGCGGCAGCTGATGTACACGGCGATGGGCATCGCGCTGTTCGTGGCGGTGATGGTGTTCCTGAAGGACCACCGCGTTCTTCAGCGCTACACCTACATCTCGATGGTCGGCGCGCTGCTGCTCCTGCTGCTGCCGCTGGTGCCGGGCCTCGGCAAGGACCTGTACGGCGCCAAGATCTGGATCCAGATCGCCGGGTTCTCCATCCAGCCCGGTGAGTTCGCGAAGATCGTCCTCGCGGTGTTCTTCGCCGGCTACCTGATGGTCAAGCGGGACGCGCTGGCGCTCGCCAGCCGCCGCTTCATGGGGCTCTACCTGCCGCGTGGCCGCGACCTCGGGCCGATCGTGGTGGTCTGGGCGATCTCGATCCTCATCCTGGTCTTCGAGACCGACCTCGGTACCTCTCTGCTGTTCTTCGGCATGTTCGTGATCATGCTGTACGTCGCCACCGAGCGGACCAGCTGGATCGTCTTCGGTCTGCTGATGTCCGCGGCCGGCGCGGTCGGCGTGGCCTCGTTCGAGCACCACATCCAGCAGCGTGTGGACGCCTGGCTCGACCCGATGCGCGAGTACATGCTCTCCCGCCAGGGCGTCGAGGGCCACTCCGAGCAGGCCATGCAGGCGCTGTGGGCGTTCGGCTCCGGCGGCACCCTCGGCACCGGCTGGGGCCAGGGCCACTCCGAGCTGATCCGGTTCGCCGCCAACTCCGACTTCATCCTCGCCACCTTCGGCGAGGAGCTGGGCCTGGCCGGCGTGATGGCGATCCTGCTGGTCTACGCCCTGATCGTGGAACGCGGTGTGCGCACCGCCCTCGCCGCCCGCGACCCCTTCGGCAAGCTGCTGGCCGTCGGTCTCTCCGGCGCCTTCGCGCTCCAGGTGTTCGTCGTCGCCGGCGGCGTCATGGGCCTGATCCCGCTGACCGGTATGACCATGCCGTTCCTGGCGTCCGGCGGCTCGTCCGTGATCGCCAACTGGGCCCTCATCGCGATCCTGCTGAGAATCAGCGACACCGCGCGCCGCCCGGCGCCGTCCCCCGCCCCCAACCCCGACGCCGAGATGACCCAGGTGGTCCGCCCGTGAACAAGCCCCTGCGAAGGATCGCGATCTTCTGCGGGCTGCTGGTCCTGACCCTGCTGATCCGTGACAACTGGCTCCAGTACGTCCGCGCGGACGAGCTGGCCACGGACACCGACAACCGCCGGGTCGCCATCGAGCGCTACGCCACCCCGCGCGGCGACATCATCGTCGACGGCAAGGCCATCACCGGGTCCAAGGAAGCCTCCAGCGGCGACTTCGAGTACGTGCGGACCTACAAGGACGGCCCCATGTGGGCGCCCGTCACCGGCTACGCCTCCCAGGCCTTCGGCACCAACCAGCTGGAGAACCTGGAGGACTCGATCCTCACCGGCAACGACGACCGGCTGTTCTTCCGGAACACCCTCGACATGGTCACCGGCAAGGCCAAGGAGGGCGGCAACGTCGTCACCACCCTCAACGCCGCCGCGCAGAAGGCCGCGTACGAGGGTCTGAAGGGCCGCGGCAAGGGTGCCGTCGCCGCGATCGAGCCGTCCACCGGCAAGATCCTGGCGCTGGCGTCGTACCCGTCGTACGACCCGTCGACGATCGCCGGCTACTCCGACGAGGACGCGAAGGCCTGGAACAAGCTCCAGAAGAAGGCCAACCCCGACGACCCGATGCTCAACCGGGCGCTGCGCGAGACCTACCCGCCGGGCTCCACCTTCAAGGTCGTCACCGCGGCCGCCGCGCTGGAGAACGGGCTGTACACGGACGCGGACCAGAAGACGAAGACGCCGCTGCCGTGGACCATGCCGGGCACCACGACCGTGCTGAAGAACGAGGGGAACATCCCCTGCGAGAACGCGACCCTGCGCGTCGCGCTGCGGTACTCCTGCAACACCGTCTTCGGCAAGGTCGGCTCCGACCTCGGCAACGACAAGATGCTGGAGCAGGCCAAGAAGTTCGGCTTCACCAGCGAGCACTTCACGCCGGTCCGCGCCAACGCCTCCGTCTTCTCCGAGGACATGGCCCCGTCCGAGGTGGCGCTGTCCTCCATCGGCCAGTTCAACACCGCCGCGACCCCGCTCCAGATGGCCATGGTCGCCTCCGCGGTCGCCAACGACGGCAAGCTGATGAAGCCGTACATGGTCGACAAGCTCCAGGCGCCCAACGTCGACACCATCGAGCAGACCGACCCGGAGGAGCTGAGCCGGCCGCTGTCGGAGGACAACGCCCAGATCCTCCAGTCGATGATGGAGACCGTCGTCAACGAGGGCACCGGCAAGAACGCGCAGATCCCGGGCGTCACGGTCGGCGGCAAGACCGGTACCGCTCAGCACGGTGTCGACAACAGCGAGAAGCCGTACGCCTGGTTCATCTCCTACGCCAAGCTCAGCGACGGCAGCTCGCCGGTGGCTGTCGCCGTGGTCGTCGAGGACGAGGCCGCCGACCGCGGAGACATCTCCGGTGGCGGTCTCGCGGCGCCCATCGCCAAGAGCGTGATGGAGGCGATCATCGGCGACCGGAAGTGACCCCGATCACGTCCCCCTCACATCGGTGCACGTTGCGATACCGGTCCTGTATCGGGTGACGGGCTTGGCCAGGTCACAGAGAGCGAGCCGGGTACGGTAGGCCCGGACGGCAGCCTCCGACCGCCCCAGTGCGGCGGTCGGGACCGACGGAGAGGGCTGGTAGGAAGCTATGGAAGAGCCGCGTCGCCTAGGCGGCCGGTACGAGCTGGGCCCGGTGCTCGGCCGTGGTGGCATGGCGGAGGTTTACCACGCGCATGACACCCGGCTCGGACGCCAGGTGGCGGTGAAGACGCTGCGCGCGGACCTCGCGCGCGACCCGTCCTTCCAGGCCCGGTTCCGCCGGGAGGCCCAGTCGGCCGCCTCGCTCAACCATCCCGCGATCGTCGCGGTCTACGACACGGGCGAGGACTACATCGACGGGGTCTCGATCCCGTACATCGTCATGGAGTACGTCGACGGCTCCACGCTCCGCGAGCTGCTGCACTCCGGCCGCAAGCTGCTGCCGGAGCGCGCCATGGAGATGACCATCGGCATCCTCCAGGGCCTGGAGTACGCCCACCGCAACGGCATCGTGCACCGCGACATCAAGCCGGCGAACGTCATGCTGACGCGCAACGGCCAGGTCAAGGTCATGGACTTCGGCATCGCGCGCGCCATGGGCGACTCCGGGATGACGATGACGCAGACCGCGGCCGTCATCGGCACCGCCCAGTACCTCTCCCCGGAGCAGGCCAAGGGCGAGCAGGTGGACGCGCGGTCCGACCTCTACTCCACCGGCTGCCTGCTCTACGAGCTGCTGACCGTGCGCCCGCCGTTCGTCGGCGACTCGCCGGTCGCGGTCGCGTACCAGCATGTGCGCGAGGAGCCGCAGCCGCCGTCGGTGTTCGACCCGGAGATCACGCCGGAGATGGACGCCATCGTCCTCAAGGCGCTGACCAAGGACCCGAACTACCGCTACCAGTCGGCCGACGAGATGCGCGCCGACATCGAGGCCTGCCTCGACGGCGCCCCGGTCGCGGCCACCGCCGCGATGGGCTCCGTGGGCTACGGCGGCTACCCCGACGACCAGCCGACCACGGCCCTGCGTCCCACCGACGCCGGCGCCACCTCGATGCTGCCCCCGATGAACCCGGACGACGGCGGCTACGGCTACGACGACCGCCCCGACCGGCGCCGCCAGAAGAAGTCCAGCACCTCGACGATCCTGCTGGTCGTCGCGGCGGTCCTGGTCCTCGTCGGCGCGATCCTGATCGGCAAGTGGGCGTTCGGCGGCGGCGGAGTCGGCAACGACACCGTGAAGGTGCCGAACTTCGTCGGACAGACGGAGGCCGACGCCAAGCAACTGGGCGTCAACGCCGACCTGGAACTGACCTTCACCTCCAAGCCGTGCGAGGAGCAGCCGAAGGGCAAGGTCTGCTCGCAGAACCCGGACGTGGACACCGAGGTCAAGAAGAACTCCACGGTCGAGCTGGTGCTCTCCACGGGCGCGCCCAAGGTCGCGGTGCCGAGTGTGATCGGCGACGCCCTGGAGGACGCCAAGGCGACGCTGGAGAGCGACAAGTACGACCTCGTGGTGAAGACGGAGACCAAGGAGTCGCCGGAGGAGCCCGGCACCGTCCTGGAGCAGGACCCGGTGTCCGGCCAGGAAGTGGAGAAGGGCTCCACCGTCACCCTGGTCGTCGCCAAGGAAGAGGCGAAGTCGATCGTCCCGTCCGTCACCGGTCAGACCTGTGAGGCGGCGCAGCAGCAGATGCAGGCCAACGGCCTCACCGGTACCTGCACCGAGGTCGAGACGACGGACGCGAACCAGGCGGACAAGGTCATCGACACCAGCCCGGCGGCGGGCCAGTCGGTCGACAAGGGCTCCACGGTGACCATCCGGGTCGGCAAGCTGAAGAAGCAGGAGGTCCAGGTTCCGGACGTCCGCGGTCGTTCGGTCGGCGAGGCCAAGCAGATCCTGAACCAGGCCGGCTTCACGAACATCCAGTTCGCGAACGGCAGCGACCAGAGCGACGCCGCGCTGGTGACGGACCAGGACCCGAAGAGCGACAAGAAGACCGACAACCCGGCCGGCACGCAGATCACGCTCACCACGGTCGGCTTCGGCGGCAACAACAACGGCGGCAACAACGGCGGCCTCTTCGGAGGCAACGGCTAGACCGCCGCACCGGCACCAGGCGAAAGGCCCGGCCACCCCTTCAGGGGCGGCCGGGCCTTCGGCTTCATCCGGGTCTCGGCTTCGATGCGCGGGTCAGCGCAGTTCCTTCGGCGGCGTGCGGTCCGCGTCCACCTTCTCGACCCGCTCCAGCTCGCCCCAGACGACGTAGCGGTAGCGGCTGGTGTAGATCGGGGTGCAGGTGGTGAGGGTGATGTACTTGCCGGCCTTCTTCCGGCCGGACTCCTTGGGGATCGCTTCGAGGACCTTCACGTTGTACTTCGAGGTCTCGGCGAGGGTGGCATAGACCTTGTAGACGTACCACTTGTCCTTCGTCTCGAAGACGATCGCGTCGCCCTTCTCAAGCTTGTGGATGTTGTGGAACTCGGCTCCGTGCCCGTCGCGGTGGGCGGCGAGGGTGAAGTTGCCGTTCTTGCCGCTGGTCGGCAGGGTCGCCTTGACCGGGTCGGTGTAGTAGCCGGCCACACCGTTGTTGAGGATCTTGGTCGCGGTGCCCTTCTTGACCAGGATCTCTTCCTTGTTCATCTGCGGGACGTGCAGGAAGCCGATGCCGTCCTTGGTGTCCAGCGCGCCGGGGCCGCCGCTGCCCTCATGGGCCCAGGTGTCGCGGACCTTGTCACCCTCCTGCTCCGCCTTGCGGTCGGCGAGGACGTTCGTCCACCACAGCGAGTAGACGACGAACAGGCCGAGGACCAGCCCCGCCGTGATCAGGAGTTCTCCGAAGACGCTGACCGCCGCCGCGATCCGCCCAGGGCGGCGGCGCGGCCGCGCGGGCGCGGTCCCGGGCGCCGTGGTCTGCTCTTCGGTGTCGTCGGTGGTCGCTGCCACGTTTCATCTGCCCTTAACTGACGAGCGCATCCGGCTTGCCCTTGCTGCGCGGCCGTTCCTCGACCATCTTGCCCCAGACGATCAACCGGTACTTGCTGGTGAACTCCGGCGTGCATGTCGTCAGGGTGATGTAGCGGCCGGGCGCCGTGAACCCGGAGCCCTTGGGGACCGGATCGAGGACGCTCACATTGCTGGGCGAGGTCACCGGAAGGACCGACGCCATCTTGTACACGTAGTAGGTGTCCTGCGTCTCGACGACGATCGGGTCGCCGGGCTGGAGCCGGTTGATGTAGCGGAACGGTTCGCCATGGGTGTTCCGGTGGCCGGCGAGCCCGAAGTTGCCGGTCTTGGCGTCGGGCATGGCCGTCTTCAGCGCGCCCTCGGCGTAGTGGCCGACCATGCCCCGGTCGAGGACCTTCTTGTTGCTGGTGCCCTCGGCTATCGGCACGACGACGTCCAGCTTGGGGATGTGCAGGAGGGCGAAGCCCTGTCCGGGCTCGAAGCTGCCGGGGTTGCGTTTGCCGCTCGCCCAGTCGTCCTGGAGCTGGCTCGCCTCGCTGCCGGCCTGGGCGTGCGCCCGGACGTTGGTCCACCACAGCTGGTAGGTGACGAACAGCAGCATCAGCACGCCGGTGGTGATGAACACCTCGCCGATCACCCGGCTGGCGATCACACCGGCGCTGGGTCTGCGGGCCTTCGCCAGTCGGCGGGCCTCGACACGGGAGAGCGGGGCCCGCTGAGCCCGCTGCTCCCGTTCCTCTGCGGGCGGCGGTGCCGCACCCTTGCGGCGGCGCCCGTGGCGGCCCTTGGCGGCCTTTCTGCGGGCCGCACGGCCGCCTGGCGGGGCTCCGGTGCCCGCGGCACCTCCGGTGCCAGGAGAGGCCGTTGAGGCCCTTGAGTCCGCCGAGGTCCTCGAGTCCACTGAGGCTTCTGCGGCCGGTGGTATCGGCTTGGCGAGCGGATCCGCTATCCGCAGCGCCACCGTCTCGTCGTCCGCGGGCGGCACATACGCCGGCTCCGCGTACCCGTACCCGTCCCCGAGCGCGCCGGACTCCTCGTAGGGCTGATGCCCGTACGAGGAGCTCTCGCGCTCGGGGCGCAGTGCGGTCACGCCGTGGCCCTGCCCACCACCGGGGCGAGCCCCGCGGACCTGGCCACCGCTCCGTGGTCGCCGCACTCCACCAGCCAGTTGGCCAGCATCCGGTGCCCGTGCTCGGTGAGGACCGACTCCGGGTGGAACTGCACGCCCTCGACGGGCAGTTCCCGGTGACGCAGGCCCATCACGATGCCGTCGTGGGTGCGCGCGGTGACCTCCAGCTCGTCCGGCACGGTCGCCGGCTCGGCGGCCAGCGAGTGGTACCGGGTCGCCGTGAACGGCGTCGGCAGGCCCGCGAAGACGCCCTTGCCCTCGTGCTCGACCAGCGAGGTCTTGCCGTGCAGCAGCTCGGGCGCGCGGTCGACGACACCGCCGTAGGCCACCTGCATCGACTGCATGCCGAGGCACACGCCGAAGACCGGCACTCCGGTCGTCGCGCAGTGGCGGACCATGTCGATGCAGACACCGGCCTGCTCGGGGGCGCCGGGGCCGGGCGACAGCAGGACACCGTCGAATCCGTCCTGGGCGTGCGCCGTGGACACCTCGTCGTTGCGCAGGACCTCGCACTCGGCGCCCAGCTGGTACAGGTACTGGACCAGGTTGAAGACGAAGCTGTCGTAGTTGTCGACGACGAGAATGCGCGCGCTCACTGGTTGTCCACCGTCACATCGTTGAAGGGAAGCAGCGGTTCGGCCCATGGGAAGACGTACTGGAAGAGGACGTAGACCACGGCAAGCGCCAGTACCAGTGA
The DNA here is from genome assembly GCF_040298625.1 of Streptomyces sp. NPDC001532. Lineage (NCBI taxonomy): Bacteria > Bacillati > Actinomycetota > Actinomycetes > Kitasatosporales > Streptomycetaceae > Streptomyces > Streptomyces sp. NPDC001532. The sequence continues at coordinate 80,936 of NZ_JBEPAL010000008.1, read as the reverse complement.
GATCAGCGCCTTGACCCACGCGTTCCCCGGCAGATGCCGCCAGATCCAGCCGTACATGCCGTCCCTTCCGTCGTACCACGGCACCAGACTCACGCCGTACGGCACCAGACTAACGGCGTAGGGCCTCAGGTTCGCCTGCCTCCACAGGCTGTGTGGAGTCCAGATGCGCCCAGACGATCAGCCGGTGACTGTGACCCCACTCCGGCTCGCAGGTGGTCAGGGTCAGATAGCGGCCGGGGCGGGTGTAGCCGGAGGCGCGGGGGACCGGATCGACCACCGCGACATCACTGGGGACCGTCTTGTAGGGGCCCTTGTCGATCCGGTACGTGAACCAGGTCGTGCCGTCGGTCAGCACCACCGCGTCCCCGCGGCGCAGCTCGGGGAAGTCCTTGAAGGGGTCGCCGTGGGTGCGGCGGTGGCCGGCGACGGCGAAGTTTCCGGGCTGTCCGAGCCGGGCGGTGGCCGGGTAGTGGCCGAGGCCCTTCTCGAGGGTGCCAGGGGTGGTGCCTTCGAGTACCGGCTTGTTCCACGTGAAACCAAGACGCGGGATGTACATGATCGCGAAGGGCTTGCCGGCGCGGTACGGGCTCGGCTTCGGGGTGCTCGGGGAGCTCGGGGAGCTCGGGGAACGGGGGGAGCGCGAGGAGCTCGCGGAGGCATCGGAGGTCGAAGCGGCTCCCGGTGCGCCGGGGCGCGCGCTTTCCCGCGCCCACTGCTCCCGAAGCTCGTCGATCTGCGCGTCCATGACGTTCTCGGCGCGCACGCCGGTCCAGAACAGCACGTAGACGACGAAGAGCACGATGACGGTGCCGAGGGTGACGCACAGCTCGCTGACGGTCCTGACGATCACGCGCACCGGCGGCTCCTGGGCGGGCTCTACTCCACGGGCTTCGCGTAGTGCAGGTCCACTGTGCCCGAGTAGCCGGGAAGAGTCACCGTCCCGTTCTCCTCGACCTTCCAGCCCAGGCCGTAGACGTTGACGTACACCATGTAGTTCTGGATCGCCGGGCTCTCGGAGAGCGCCTGCTGGAGCTTCTCCGGATCACCGACCGCCTGGATCTTGTACGGCGGTGAGTAGACGCGGCCCTGGAGGATCAGGGTGTTGCCCACGCAGCGGACGGCGCTGGTGGAGATCAGCCGCTGGTCCATGACCTTGATGCCCTCGGCGCCGCCCTGCCACAGGGCGTTCACCACGGCCTGGAGGTCCTGCTGGTGGATGACCAGGTAGTCGGGCTGCGGCTCGGGATAGCCGGGGAGCTTGGCGGTGGCGTTCGGCGGGGCGTCGTTCAGGGTGACGGTCAGGGCCTCGCCGGTGACCTTCTGGGTGCCCGCCTTCTTCTCCAGGGCCGCCAGTTTCCGGTCCTCGGCCTCGGTGCTGCCGTCGTCGCGCTCGGCGAGGGCCTCGACCTGGTCGCGCAGCGTCGCGTTGGACTCGTCCAGTTCGCCGTTGTTGTGGCTGCGTTCCTGAATGAGGTCGGAAAGCTTCAGCAAGGACGCATCCGTGCGGATATTGGTGCCCTTGGCCGTGTGGAAACTGGTGAAGAAAATGAGCCCCGCGAGAGCGAAGACGGCCACCGTGAGCAGCCGTACCGGCCGGAAGGATCCACGCCGGGCAGCACTGGATCCCGACTGGGGGGAGTCGGCAGAATTGCTCAACGTACCCTTATCTCCTTCGGCGCCGCGGAAGCACTACGCTAACGGACGCCCGGGGGAGCACTAAGAGTCCCCTTGTACGCTGCCCCGAGCCTGACCCAGTTCCCTGCGCGGCCACGCAGCGCATCGACAGGAGAGACCCTCGTGCCGAAGTCACGTATCCGCAAGAAGGCCGACTACACGCCGCCGCCGGCGAAGCAGGCGACCGCGATCAAGCTGAACAGCCGCGCCTGGGTCGCGCCCGTGATGCTGGCGATGTTCCTCATCGGGCTGGCCTGGATCGTCGTCTTCTATGTGACCGACGGTTCACTGCCGATCGACGCGCTCGGCAACTGGAACATCGTCGTCGGCTTCGGGTTCATCGCGGCCGGATTCGGCGTCTCGACCCAGTGGAAGTAGCCGGCTGCCGGGCAGTGAACACAGCTCTGCCCAGGGCTATCCACTGAGTTATCCACAGCGGTTTTCCACAGTGGGGAAAAAGAAAGACGATCTGTGGATAACTCACTGAGGGTTGACGCCGGTGTGACGGAACTACCGGCACCCGAATGTTTGTTCGCCCCCTGCCTGACCTGCGAAAACACGGGTCGGTGACAGGGGGCACACCTGTTCCCGCACCCTGTGCACAAGATCCGGCACACGCTGTGGACAACTCGCGCTCAGGGGTCGAGGAGGGGTGCTCAGGTGAGCTGGGCCGTCCGCAGCAAGGTCATGCCGACGACCACGGCCAGCACCAGCGCACAGGTGCCGTACTGCAGGACGGTCCGCCGCTCGCGCGGGGCGTTCACCATGGCGTAGCCGACGGCCACACCGCCGATCAGGCCGCCGATATGGGCCTGCCAGGAGATGTTGAACGCCGGGTTGAAGGTGACCAGCAGATTGATCACCAGCAGGATGATCAGCGGGCGCATGTCGTAGTTGCGCCGGCGCATCAGGACGGCGGTGGCGCCGAAGAGGCCGAAGATCGCGCCGGAGGCGCCGAGCGAGGCCGTGGTCGTCGGCTGGAGCAGATACGCCAGGCCGCTGCCCACCAGCCCCGAGATCAGATAGAGCGCGAGATAGCGGACCCGGCCCAGCGCCTCCTCCAGCGGACCGCCGAGCCACCACAGGCTCAGCATGTTGAAGAGGATGTGCCAGACCGCCTCGTGCGTGAACATCGCCGTGACCAGGCGGTACCACTCGCCCTGGGCGACACCCTCGGTCGCCTGCCAGGGCGCCGGCGGCCACTCGGCGATCAGCACCAGATCACCGAGGAGCGGCGCGGAGAACTGGACGGCGACGAACACCGCCAGGTTGAGCAGGACGAGGATCTTGGTGACCAGACGGGGATCACGGGCCACGGGCGCCCCGGCGAGCGTGCGGGGCCGGGCGGCGCCAGGAGCGTGCCCGGTGCCCGAGTCACCGCGGGCGCACTGCGGGCACTGGAAGCCGACGGAGGCGCTGACCATGCATTCGGGGCAGATCGGGCGGTCGCAGCGGGTGCAGCTCACACCGGTCTCGACGTCCGGGTGGCGGTAGCAGCCGGGCAGCTTGTGCGCTTCCTGCGGACTTTCCGACACCTGGTCCATGAGGTCCCCTACGTCGTCGTAAGCGAGAAACGCCCCTTCCATCCTTACGGACGGAAGGGGCGTTTGGTTCCCTCAGGACGCTTCGGACCTCGCGGCGCGTCGGCCGCCGTGGCCCCGCGGCGGTCTCAGCCCTCGCGGGTCTCGATGACGACCGACTCGATGACGACGTCCTTGAGCGGACGGTCGGTGCGCGGGTTGGTCTGAGTGCTCGCGATGCTGTCCACGACCTTCTGGCCGGCCGCGTCGGCGACCTCACCGAAGATGGTGTGCTTGCGGTTCAGCCACGCCGTCGGGGAGACGGTGATGAAGAACTGCGAGCCGTTGGTGCCCGGGCCGGCGTTGGCCATGGCCAGCAGATACGGCTTGTCGAACCGCAGGTCCGGGTGGAACTCGTCCTTGAACTGGTAACCCGGACCGCCCGTGCCGTTGCCCAGCGGGTCGCCGCCCTGAATCATGAAACCGCTGATGACCCGGTGGAACACCGTGCCGTCGTACAGCTTGGCCGTGGACTTCTCACCGGTGGCCGGGTTGGTCCACTCACGCTCGCCCTGCGCGAGCTCCACGAAGTTCTTGACCGTGATGGGCGCGTGGTCCGGGAAGAGCCGGACCTCGATGTCGCCGTGGTTGGTCTTCAGGGTGGCGTAAAGCTGCTCAGCCACGATCTGCCTTCCGTTGTCTTCTTTTTGCTCCCCGATCCTCGCACGGACCGCACCGAGCGGCGATCCGTGGCATTGTCGACGACAAGCTCCCGTTACGCCGGATTCGTCCCGCATTGCGCTCCTCGTGTGGCGGGAGTGACCCGGATGCCCGTCCTCGCATGCCGTACCTCGCTCGGACAGGCATGATCCGTAAAAGGGTGGAAAGTCGAAATACCGTACGCCACCGAGGAGGAGGAACCCGTGACCCGCATCGACAGCGTGCGCGCCGCGACCGGCTCGGCGAAGGACAGCGTGCTGCACGCCGCGGAAGTGGTGGCGCCTTACGCCGACACGGCCAAGGACAGGGCCGCGCACTACGCGCAAGAGGCACGCACGCGCCTCGCGCCCAAGGTTTCGCAGGCCGCCGGGCAGGCCCGCACCCAGTACGCGGTGCTTGTGGCACCACGTCTGGAGCAGGCCCGCTCGCATGTGCCGCCGAAGGTCGACCACGCCGCCCATGAGGCCGCCTACCGCACGCGCACGGTCGCGCGGCAGGCAGCCGAATACTCCCGGCCGAGGATCGAGCAGGCAGTGGCCGTGGCCGGGCCCGTCAAGGACGAGGCGACGGCGCGAGGCGTTGCCGCACTGGCCGCACTGCGCGGCCAGATCTCGCCCCAGGAGATCCAGAAACTGGTCCGCAAGCACGAACGCCGCGCCAAGGCCGGACGCGCCTTCAAGGTCCTGGCCGTGGCGGGCATCGTGGCGGCCGGCGCCGTCGCCGCCTGGAAGTGGTGGGACAAGCAGGCCAACCCCGACTGGCTGGTCGAGCCGCCCGCCGCGACCGAGGTGCCCGAGTCCGGTCGGCTGACGTCGGTGGACGGCAGCCCGGCCGTACTGGACCCCGAGGTCCAGGCCAAGGAAGCCGAGGAGGCCGCCGACCGGGACGAGCGTGGCTGACTACGGCGTCTGCACGATGAATGCCGTGGTGGGGCAGAGGAGTTCACACTCTTCTGCCCCACAGTCGTGTGTGGGTGTTTCACGTGGAACCGGTCGGGGCGGACACAGCTCAGGGAACGTTCGCTAAAGCCAAGTACGGGCGCAGCGTGGGTTGCGTCATAGCGCGTTTGGTTCGACCAGGCAAACGTAACCCGATTGCATCTGCGAGCCGGGGTCGGGGAGGGAATCCGGGCGGGGCCGCCGGACGGTGAGGGTGGCCCCGGCGGCCGAGTGGACCGACCATGACCTGCTGCTTCGCGGGGAGCCGGAGGAAGCCGGAGGGGGCCGGGAGGAGCGGGCAGCGCCGGTCGGTGCGCCGGGGATCGGGCCCGCGGGCGGAGCGGGCGGGCGGCGCGGGCAGGCGGCGCCGACGGCCGGCCGTCGCGGGGATCGGTGTGGACACCATCCACCCGATTCCGGGAGTGCAGACCCACGCCCGCCGCTCACGCGAAAGCCCCTCCTCCTTGCGTTGCCGCAAGGAGGAGGGGCTTTCCTGCTGTGGAGCCTAGGGGAGTCGAACCCCTGACATCCGCCATGCAAAGACGGCGCTCTACCAACTGAGCTAAGGCCCCGTAAGGGAGACGCCCGGCCGACGGAACATCGCACCGGCAGGCGCCGCAGACCAGAGTAGCGGGTCGCCCCCGGTATCTCGCAAAAAGATTGGGGGGTCCCCGTGAACGACCACTCTCCGTAAGATGCTCGGCGTGGTTCGCTACAGCGAACCACGGTTTTTGGGGAAGCGATGGGGAGACGCAATGGACGCCGCACAGCAGGAAGCCACCGCAAGAGCGCGGGAACTGCAGCGGAACTGGTACGGGGAGCCTTTGGGGGCGCTCTTCCGTAAGCTCATCGACGATCTTGGTCTCAACCAGGCTCGTCTCGCGGGGGTGCTGGGACTGTCCGCTCCGATGCTGTCGCAGCTGATGAGCGGTCAGCGGGCGAAGATCGGCAATCCGGCCGTGGTGCAGCGGGTTCAGCTGCTTCAGGAGCTGGCGGCGCAGGTCGCGGACGGCAGCGTGAGCGCGGCGGAGGCCACCGAGCGCATGGAAGAGATCAAGAAGTCACAGGGGGGCTCGGTGCTCAGCAACACCACGCAGACGACGACCAGTTCGGGGGCGCCCACGGTCAAGCGGGTGGTCCGCGAGATCCAGTCACTGCTGCGCTCGGTGGCGGCCGCCGGCGACATCATCGATGCCGCGGAGACCCTCGCCCCGACCCACCCGGAGCTGGCAGAGTTCCTCCGGGTCTACGGCGCGGGCCGCACCTCCGACGCGGTCACGCACTACCAGTCCCACCAGAACTGAGCCGTCGGCCCGGTCGCCGAGGGGTGCGGCAGCCGGGCCCGGGGACAGCACGGGGGAGCACGGACCCGACGGCGAGGGCACGGGGGAGCGCCGGACGTCGGGGGAACGCGACGGGGGAGCACCACAGGGGTATCCGAGGAGCAGCGCACCAGGGGGATCGACGGGGAGGAGCGACGCAGAGCGATGGGTGAGGTCTTCGCCGGTCGGTACGAACTGGTCGACCCGATCGGGCGCGGAGGGACCGGCGCCGTCTGGCGCGCCTGGGACCACCGGCGCCGCCGCTACGTCGCCGCCAAGGTCCTCCAGCAGAGCGACGCGCACTCGCTGCTCCGCTTCGTACGTGAGCAGGCGCTGCGGATCGACCACCCGCATGTGCTGGCACCCGCCAGCTGGGCCGCCGACGACGACAAAGTGCTGTTCACCATGGACCTGGTGCGCGGTGGCTCGCTGGTTCATCTGGTGGGCGACTACGGCCCGCTGCCGCCGGCGTTCGTCTGCACCCTGATCGACCAGCTGCTGTCCGGGCTCTCCGCCGTGCACGCCGAAGGTGTGGTGCACCGGGACATCAAGCCCGCGAATGTGCTGCTGGAGGCCACCGGCACCGCTCGGCCGAAGCTGCGGCTGTCCGACTTCGGCATCGCCATGCGGTTCGGCGAACCCCGCCTGACCGAGACCAACCTCGTCGTGGGGACGCCCGGTTATCTGGCGCCCGAGCAGATGATGGGCGCCGAGCCCGACTTCCCGGCGGACCTGTTCGCCGTGGGACTGGTCGCGCTGTACCTGCTGGAGGGCGCCAAGCCCGACGCCAAGGCGCTGGTGGAGTACTTCGCCGAGCACGGGACGCCTGGAGCGCCCAAGGGGGTTCCCGAGCCGTTGTGGCAGGTCGTCGCGACGCTGCTGCAACCGGATCCGCAGGCCCGCTTCCGCACGGCCACCGGGGCGCGCAAGGCGCTGGCCTCCGCCGTGGAGCTCCTGCCGGAACCAGGTCCTGACGACGAGCTGATCGAGATCTTCGACCAACTCGGCCCGCTGCCGGACGGATTCGGCCCCGAGGGCCCACTGAGGGTGGCACCGGGGTTGCGGAGGGCCGGCGAGACGACCACGCGGACACCGGGCGGCGGGTTCCCGGCCGGAGACGAACCTGCCGGGACCTCGGCAGGCGCCGCGCCGACCGGCGAGGACTCCCACAGAGATCCCCGGCAGCAGGCCCCACAAGCTCCCCAGCCTGTCCACACGCCATCCCACAAACCGCAGACGCCCCAGGCACCCCAGACGCCCCAGGCACCTCCTCCGCCGCAGATGCTCGAGCTGCCCCGGCAGCCCCAACGTCCCGGAAGCCCTCTCGCGCCTCTGACGCCCCACCAACAAGCCCAGCACCACGGCCAGGAGGCCCAGCAAGCCTTCGAGCAGCCCACTCCCCCGCAGCCCCTGAGCATGTCGGACACCGGGAGCTTCCACCTGCCGCCCCCTCAGGCGTCCCACGAGCCCACCCATGTCCTCTCCCCCCGATCACACACCCCGCACACCCCGCACACCCCGTACGCCCAGCACGCCCAGCACGCCCAGCAGCCGGACGCCACTCCCACCCCCACTCCCACTCCGCCGCCCCCCGAGTTCCGCCCGCGGTTCGACGACGCCTCTACTGCTTCGTACACCGCTCGCGACCCGCAGGTTCCACTCCCCGCGCAACGAGTTTCCCGGCGCCGCTCGCACGCCGCGGTCCGCCGCCCCGGCCGGCCGTCCTCCAAGGTGGCGATCCCGCTGCTCCTGCTCGCGCTGGCCTGCTACGCGGCAGGGTTCTGGGCGCTCAGCCAGATGTGAGGCGAGCACGCATCCCGCTCTCCCTCATCCGGTGCGCCCGCTACCGGGTTCCGCCCGGCCAACTGCGGGCCGCTCGCCTCCCCCGCACCGTCCACACCCCGAGCCCCATCAGAATCAGCGTCCCCACCCCGAACCCGCCCACCGCGACCGCCGTCAACACCGCGCCGTTCTCCCCGGTGCCGCCCGCGCCGCCCGTCCCGCCCGCCGCCGAGGCCTCCCGTTCGCCCTCGGTGACCTCGAAGATGCCCTCGGGCACGGACCGGCCGGAGTACAGCGGACCTTCCTGCGCGGCACCCTCCACCCGCACGCGCAGGGTCAGGCCGAACGGCCCGGCGCCGAGCTCGTCCGCGACCTGGGCGGCGAGGTGCACGACGAGGTAGTAGGAGCCCGCGAACCGCATGCCGCTCACGCGGTCGGCGGTGGCGTACCGGTTGGTGAAGTCGACCGGAGGCAGCGGATCGAGCTCGGCGGACTTCTGTCTGCCGTCGTAGCCGGTGCCCGCGTCGTCGACCAGGGCGCGCACGGGATTGTGGAGGGCCAGGTTCAGCGCGGCGACCGTGAAGCCGCGGTCGGCGCCGCTCGCACTGCCCAGTTCGGCGGTCGCGTACAGCTGTTGGCCCCAGTCGACCGGGACCTCGTAGAACAGCGTCTGGCCGGGTTCGATGTCGGCGGTCCACACGCCATGACCGACCGGGACCGCCGCGTCGAACCCTGAGCCGCCGGGCCGCTTGCGGGGCTTGTCGGTGGGCGGTGCGGGGGTGGCGGAGTCCCAGGCCTCGGGGGCGCTGGTGGCGTCGGTCCGCGCGGGGCGTGGTTCGGTGGCGACGGCCAGCTCCAGCTCCCAGGGCCGCGGCGCCGCCGCCGCGGTGGAGCCGCCGACGCGTTCGACGACCACGTAGTACGTCCCGGCGTCCGCGCACCGGGGCCGGGTTCCGTCCGTCTCGCGCGCTCCCCACGCGGTGAGCGGACGCGGGCTGCGGGCGGCGCCGATGGTGGCGTTGTCGAAGGAGGAGCAGGAGCGGCCGTCGGTGTCCTGGACGGACACTCTGATGCCTTCGGAGGCCGTGACGGGAACGGCGGGATCCGGAACGGCGGTGGCGGAGACGTACGCGCCGGCGTCGGCGTCCAGATCGAGCCGGTAGTAGGCGGACCCGCTCGCGGGGAGGGTGCTCGTGTAGGTGCCGCCCGGCTCCAGAGGCGCGGCGTCGGTGGTGTCGGGGGCTCCTGGCACCGGGCGGGCGGTCTGCGCGAAGCCGTAGGGATGCCCGTCGTCATCGGCGGCGCGGGCCGTGCCGACAGAACCGGCCGACCGGGCGGAACCGGCGGCGTCGGCGAGCCCCGACGGCCCCGTCAGAGCCACCGCCGCCGCGAGTATCGCCGCCCAACCCGTCGTACGCCACCTCATCACGCGCCCCCCTTACCCACGCGCCCTCACCCGTCACACACGAAACCCCGACCGCAATGGCGGCCGGGGTCGGTTCAGACTGTTCCGAGTGCTCGGAAGGGTAAGTCGGTGATCACGAACCCGTGGGCACGGAGTCAGTCGCCTCCGTCCACAGGTCCTGCTCGGCGCGATCCGCCTGGATCTGGCGGTACACGAGGAGCCCGCCGATGGCGGCCAGTGCGACCAGGAGAAGCTTCTTCACCGCGCGACCTCGTCTTTCGTTGACGTAGGGGACCTCTGGCGCCCGACTATACACACCGTCCGATATCGATCGGTGACCTGCGCCCCGGGGTCAACTCCCCTCCGGCACAGCCCTTTAGATGCGGACCAGCCCGTTCCGATCGGAGGGTGATCACACCTTCACGACGGGTGACATAGGCCCCACTTTCTTCCTGTTTCGGCGCTTTTCTCAGCGCTTGCGGCCATTCGAGTGGTGTTCATCCGACGATCGACGCGACATGGGCGTCGGTCCATCACTTTGCGGCGCTCATACACATCATGAGGAAAGTACGCAAATCGCCCAACCCGAAAGTGAGGGGCCCATGGCCCGGAACAAGGTCATGAACTTGTGGACCGCCTTCGTCACCGCCTTCCTCGCGCTGTGCACGGCGCTCGGACTCGTCACCACGAACGCCGCCGCGGCGGTAACCCAGACCGAGACCGCCCGCAACACGGGCGCCGGCACCGACACCGACACGGACACCGACTCCAAGGGGCGGACCCCATCGGTCACGACACCGGCGACGTCCCCCGGAGCCTGGTCCCACGCCAGGTCCCTGCCCCCCACGATGAAGCAGCGGATCCGGGCCGAGGCCCACGGCAAGTCCCCGAGCTGCCGCCACCACCAGCTCGACGACGCGGCCTCCGCGACCACCGACTGCGCTCCCCTGGCCGACGCCGCCCTCACGGACTCCGCCTTGACGGACGCCACCCTCACCGACGCCGCACCGGACGAGCCGGCCGAACCGTTCGCCACGCCCCTGCAGCGCTGAGCATCACCAGCGGGACCCGCACCGCCCGCAACAGCCGCACCACCCGCGTCGTCCACCACACCCCGCGGCGCCCACCACACCCGCGACGCCCGCGACGCCCGCTCTCCCGAAACACCTGATCCCATGATCTCCTGATCTCCTCTGATCCCGTGACCCTCCGGTCTCGTGATCCCTCATCGCCGATGCGCGATCCCCGCACCACTCGAGCCACCACGGCGAACTGCGTACCCGCCTTCACGAAGCGGCCCGGCCCTTGACGGCCGGGCCTTCGTGCGTCCGGCCCCGCGATGCACGGCTCGGAGAAAGCCATCAGGCGTGGGCCGAGGTAGGCCAGGCCCGCCTGGCGAGCACCGAGGGCAGCCAGGGGTGGCGCAGGGCGGTCGCCCGGAAGGACCCGGCGGCCTCGCTCGCGGCGGCCCGCCAGTCGGGGCTATCGGCGGGCGGTACGTGGATCACACGGCGACCTCGTCGACGGACGGCTCCATCAGCTCGTCCTTGGTGGCGACGTGCCGGTGCAGCGGGGTCGCGCCGGCGTCGAGACGGGCGCGAGCTTGCGCATGCTGAGCACCTCGGCACCCTCGGCGTCCAGCATCGCCATGGCCTCCCGGACGATCGCCGCCCGGCTGAGCGGGCTGGTCGGGTTAGCGCCGGCCGCGGGCCCAGGGAGGATGTCAGAGGCTTCTGGCACGCTGATCGCCATGACGGACGATCTGATCGGCACGCAGAGACCGGTGCGGCGCGTCACGGAACCCGAAGAGGCGACCGCGGCGCTGGAGCGCGCTGTTCCTGAACTGGTCGAACACCGCCGGCCGGTGCCCGCCGTGCTCGACTGGGCTTTGCTCGAGGACGGCCTGGGCACCGCGCTGCCCGCCGATTACAAGTACCTCGCCGAGTGGTACGCCACCTTCGCCCTCGGAGACTTCCTTCTCGTCGGCCTTCCGGAGCCGGGTGAGGAGCGCTCCTGGCTCCGCGGTGTCCGTGGCGACCTCGAAGGGGTCATCCAGGACTGGTGGGACGCCGGCATGTCCATCGGCCTGCGTCCGCATCCGGCACCGGGTGGTCTCCTGCCGTGGGCGGAGTCCAACGAGGGCGACAAGTTCCTCTGGAGCGCGACCGGTGACGACCCGCAGGGGTGGCTTGTCACCATCGCCTCTCGAAACGGTGGCTGGTGGCACTATGAAGGCGGCGCCGTCCAGTTCCTCGCCGAGTACTGCGACGGCACGCTGGAGCCCTGGGCTCTGCCTCCGGTCGGCCCCGACGTCACTCGCTGCTGAGCGCTTCGCCGGAACACCTGCGGCACCAACACCTGCGGGCCCCTGCGCGCGGTCCGCCGTCGCGACGCTCGCCGAACCTCCGAAAGATCCGGCTCATCGGCTGATGTCACCCATGGACGCCGAAGACCCCCGATCCATCCGGACCGGGGGTCTTCGTACAAGTGGGGCTAACAGGATTTGAACCTGTGGCCTCATCCTTATCAGGGATGCGCTCTAACCAACTGAGCTATAGCCCCGCCGCGCTCTGCGGTGTGTGTCCCGCGCGCTGACTCCTGAAGATTAGCGCACGACCGGGGCAGTCCCAAAATCGATGGCCGCCGGGGGTTGGGACCCCACCGAGCCGGCCGCTACTCGTCCTCGGCGAGCGTCAGCTCCACGCCGCCCACGAAGCCCGCGGAGAGGTTGTAGATGAAGGCTCCGAGGGTGGCCAGGGCCGTCGCGAGGACGACGTCGATGACTGCGATGATCGACGTGAACAGCAGCACGTTGGGCAGCGACAGGAACGCCTGGAGGTCGAAGCCGTTCGACTCGTTGGAGCCGGTCGCCTCGGAGATGGTGCCGCCGACGGTCGAGAAGACGCCCATCGCGTCCATGACCATCCACAGCACGGCCGCCGCCACGATCGTGCAGATGCCCAGCGCGATCGAGAGCAGGAAGCTGACCTTCATCACCGACCACGGGTCGGCCTTGGCCACCCGCAGCCGTGCCTTGCGCACCCGCGGGGTGGTGCGCGCCCCGGTGCGCGGGCGGCGTACCGCGCCGGTCGCCTGCCCCTGGGCCGCCGGCCCCTGCGCCGGGTAGGCCTGCGGCGGGTGGTACGGCCCGGAGGGCTGCTGCGGCTGCCGTTCTCCCGGCAGCGGCGAGGCCCCCGGCTGCTGAGTCTGCGGGCCTCGGGTTTCCGTCACAGTTCCCCCCTGGGATCCATGCCTGTCAGGCGAGGGCGAGTGCTTCGGCGACTTGATCGCCTGCAGATTGGTCGTCTGCGGGTCCGTCGCCTGCGCGGCGGAGCCACGGCCGCCGCCGTCCGTTGCCTCACCGGTCGTACGACCCGTCGAGGTACCGGCCGGTCCGGCGCCCGTGGCTCCGCTCACGCTGACTCACTCCTCGTGCTACTCGGCCGAGGGCGCCTCACCCTCGTCCGTGCCGGTGGTCGCGACGTCCTCGGCGGTCTCGTCGACGGCCACGTCGCCGTCGACCTCCTCCGCCTCGCGTCCCGCCTCGGCGTTACGTGCGATGCCGACCACGGCATCGCGCTTGCCCAGATTGATCAGTTGGACGCCCATGGTGTCACGGCCCGTCTCCCTGACCTCGTTGACTCGCGTACGAATCACACCGCCGGACAGCGTGATGGCGAGGATCTCGTCGGTCTCCTCGACCACCAGCGCACCGACGAGAGATCCGCGGTCCTCGACGATCTTGGCGGCCTTGATACCGAGGCCGCCGCGTCCCTGGACGCGGTACTCGTCGACAGCGGTCCGCTTCGCGTACCCGCCGTCTGTGGCAGTGAACACGAACGTACCGGGTCGAACAACATTCATCGAGAGCAGTTCGTCTCCCTCACGGAAACTCATGCCCTTGACACCCGAGGTCGCACGGCCCATCGGACGCAGTGAATCGTCCGTGGCGGTGAATCGGATCGACTGCGCCTTCTTGCTGATCAGCAGAAGATCGTCGTCGGCCGAGACGAGTTCGGCTCCGATCAGTTCGTCGTCGGATCCGTCCTCGCGCTCGCGGAGATTGATGGCGATGACGCCACCCGAGCGAGGCGAGTCGTAGTCCTTCAGCGAGGTCTTCTTGACCAGGCCCGCCTTGGTGGCCAGGACCAGGTAGGGCGCCGCGTCGTAGTCGCGGATCGCCAGGATCTCGGCGATCGCCTCGTCCGGCTGGAAGGCCAGCAGGTTGGCGACGTGCTGGCCGCGCGCGTCCCGGCCGGCGTCGGGCAGCTCGTAGGCCTTGGCGCGGTAGACCCGGCCCTTGTTGGTGAAGAACAGCAGCCAGTGGTGGGTGGTGGAGACGAAGAAGTGGTCGACGATGTCGTCTTCCTTCAGCTTCGCGCCGCGCACGCCCTTGCCGCCGCGCTTCTGGGCGCGGTAGTCGTCCGTCTTGGTCCGCTTGACGTAGCCGCCGCGGGTGACCGTGACGACGATGTCCTCCTCGGCGATCAGGTCCTCGATGGACATGTCACCGTCGTAGGGCACCAGCTGGGTCTTGCGGTCGTCGCCGAACTTCTCGACGATCGCGGCCAGCTCCTCGCTGACGATGCCGCGCTGGCGGACCGGCGAGGCGAGGATCTCGTTGTACTCGGCGATCTTCGCCTGAAGCTCGTCGTGCTCCTGGACGATCTTCTGCCGCTCCAGGGCCGCGAGGCGCCGCAGCTGCATCTCCAGGATGGCGTTGGCCTGGATCTCGTCGATCTCCAGGAGCTCCATCAGGCCGGTGCGCGCGATGTCGACGGTGTCGCTGCGCCGGATCAGCGCGATGACCTCGTCGATGGCGTCCAGGGCCTTGAGCAGACCGCGCAGGATGTGCGCCCGCTCCTCGGCCTTGCGCAGCCGGAAGCGCGTACGGCGGACGATGACCTCGATCTGGTGCGTCACCCAGTGGCGGATGAACGCGTCCAGGGAGAGGGTGCGCGGCACGCCGTCGACCAGCGCCAGCATGTTGGCGCCGAAGTTGGTCTGGAGGTCGGTGTGCTTGTACAGGTTGTTCAGCACGACCTTGGCGACCGCGTCCCGCTTGAGCACGATCACCAGGCGCTGGCCGGTACGCGAGGACGTCTCGTCGCGGACGTCGGCGATGCCGCCGATCTTGCCGTCCTTCACCAGGTCGGCGATCTTCTGCGCGAGGTTGTCGGGGTTGGTCTGGTATGGCAGCTCCGTGACCACCAGGCACTGGCGGTTCTGGATCTCCTCGACCTCGACGACCGCGCGCATGGTGATCGAGCCGCGGCCGGTGCGGTACGCCTCCTCGATGCCCTTGCGGCCGACGACGAGCGCGCCGGTCGGGAAGTCCGGGCCCTTGATGCGCTCGATGAGGGCGTCGAGCAGCTCCTCGTGCGAGGCGTCGGGGTTCTCCAGGTACCACTGGGCGCCGGCCGCGACCTCGCGCAGGTTGTGCGGCGGGATGTTGGTCGCCATGCCGACCGCGATACCGGCGGAGCCGTTGATCAGCAGGTTCGGGAAGCGGGACGGCAGGACGGTCGGCTCCTGGGAGCGGCCGTCGTAGTTGTCCGTGAAGTCGACGGTCTCCTCGTCGATGTCGCGGACCATCTCCATCGACAGCGGCGCCATCTTGCACTCGGTGTACCGCATGGCCGCGGCCGGGTCGTTGCCCGGGGAACCGAAGTTGCCGTTGGAGTCGACGAGCGGCATCCGCATCGCCCAGGGCTGGGCGAGGCGGACCAGGGCGTCGTAGATGGAGCTGTCGCCGTGGGGGTGGTAGTTGCCCATGACGTCGCCGACCACGCGGGCGCACTTGTAGAAGCCGCGCTCGGGGCGGTAGCCGCCGTCGTACATCGCGTACAGCACGCGCCGGTGGACGGGCTTGAGGCCGTCCCGGACGTCCGGCAGCGCACGCGAGACGATGACGGACATCGCGTAGTCGAGATACGAGCGCTGCATCTCCGTCTCGAGCCCGACGGGCTCGATCCGCAGGACCGTCTCGCCGCTTTCTTCAGGCGTGACAGGAGTGTTCTCGTCGGCCATTGCTGGTGAAGATCCTTCCTGGTGCGGTCAGCTGAGACCGACTCAGATGTCGAGGAACCGGACGTCCTTGGCGTTGCGCTGGATGAACTGCCGGCGGGCCTCGACGTCCTCGCCCATGAGGACCGAGAACAGCTCGTCGGCCTGGGCGGCGTCGTCGAGGGTGACCTGGCCGAGGACGCGGTGCTCCTGGTCCATGGTCGTCACGCGCAGCTCCTCGGCGTTCATCTCGCCGAGGCCCTTGAAGCGCTGGATCGAGTCCTCGCGCACGCGCTTGCCACGCTGGCGGCCCATCTCGAGCAGGGCGTCGCGCTCGCGGTCCGAGTACGCGTACTCGACGTCCTCCCGGCCCCACTTGATCTTGTAGAGCGGCGGGCGGGACAGGAACACGTGGCCCGCCTCGACCAGCGGCCGCATGAAGCGGAACAGGAAGGTCAGCAGCAGGGTGTTGATGTGCTGGCCGTCGACGTCGGCGTCCGCCATCAGGATGATCTTGTGATAGCGGAGCTTCTCGATGTCGAAGTCCTCGTGGACCCCGGTGCCGAACGCGGAGATCAGCGCCTGGATCTCCTGGTTCTGCAGGATCTTGTCGATCCGCGCCTTCTCGACGTTGAGGATCTTGCCGCGGATCGGCAGGATCGCCTGGTACTCCGGGTTGCGGCCGGACTTGGCCGAGCCGCCGGCGGAGTCACCCTCGACGATGAAGATCTCGCACTTGATCGGGTCGTTCGACTGGCAGTCGGACAGCTTGCCCGGCAGGGACGCCGACTCCAGCAGGCCCTTGCGCCGGGTGAGGTCACGGGCCTTGCGGGCCGCCACGCGCGCGGTGGCCGCCTGGATGCCCTTGCGGATGATGTCCGCGGCCTCGTTGGGGTTGCGGTCCAGCCAGTCGTTGAGGTGCTCGTAGACCGCCTTCTGGACGAAGGTCTTCGCCTCCGTGTTGCCCAGCTTGGTCTTGGTCTGGCCCTCGAACTGCGGCTCGCTCAGCTTGACCGAGATGATCGCGGTCAGACCCTCGCGGATGTCGTCACCCGTGAGGTTGTCGTCCTTCTCGCGAAGCAGCTTCTTGTCGCGCGCGTACTTGTTGATCAGGTTCGTCAGCGCCGCGCGGAAGCCCTCTTCGTGGGTGCCGCCCTCATGGGTGTGGATGATGTTGGCGAAGGAGTAGACGCCCTCGCTGTAACCGCTGTTCCACTGCATCGCGATCTCGAGGGACAGGCTCTTGTCCTTGTCCTCCGCCTCGAGGTCGATGACGGTGGGGTGCACGACCTCTCCCTTGCGGGAGTTGAGGTACTTCACGAAGTCGACGATGCCGCCCTCGTAGTGGTACGTGACGGTCTTCGGCTCGTCCTTCTCGTCCGCGCCCGCCTCGTCCGCGCCGGCCGTGGCCTTGGCCGACTCGCGCTCGTCGGTGAGCTTGATGGTCAGTCCCTTGTTCAGGAACGCCATCTCCTGGAAGCGCCGCGAGAGCGTCTCGAACGAGTACTCGGTGGTCTCGAAGATGTCGGCGTCGGCCCAGAAGGTGACCGAGGTGCCGGTCTCGTCCGTCGCCTCGTGCTGGGCGAGGGCGGCCGTCGGAACGCCCATCTTGTAGTCCTGCGTCCAGCGGTGGCCGTCGGTTTTCACCTCGACGGAGACCCGGCTGGACAGGGCGTTCACGACCGAGACGCCGACGCCGTGCAGACCACCGGAGACCGCGTAGCCGCCGCCGCCGAACTTGCCGCCCGCGTGGAGCACGGTCAGGACGACCTCGACGGCCGGCTTGCCCTCGGACGGGACGATGCCCACCGGGATGCCGCGGCCGTTGTCGACGACACGGACGCCGCCGTCGGCGAGGACCGTCACCTCGATCGTGTCCGCGTGTCCTGCCAGCGCCTCGTCGACGGAGTTGTCCACGACCTCGTACACGAGGTGGTGCAGACCGCGCTCGCCGGTGGAGCCGATGTACATACCGGGTCGCTTGCGGACCGCGTCCAGACCCTCGAGGACGGTGATGGCACTGGCGTCGTAGGAGGCGGCGACGGAGGCCTCGGCGCCTGCGGCCGTGGCCTCGGTGGACGGGATGTTCTCGTTGGGGTTGCCGGAATCGGCCACGAAGCGCCCTTTCTGGCACAGCACGAGCCAGGCTCGTCGGCGGGTTGCCGGAGCGGCTGCGGCATGTTGCGTTGGTAAGCCTTGATCAGCGTTGCTCAGCTTTTCCCGGACGGTCCCCACGTTCGGGGCGGGATTGTCTTCCAGTCTACCGGTAGCACTGACAGTGATGGGGGTTTGCCGGTACCTGAGTCCGCATGTGCCGCCCTGAACCGTCCTCGGCCGGGTCCCGATATACGGAAGGGGGCTCCAAGAGGCTCACAGAGGCACCCAGCGCTTTGAGGTGTCAACCCTTAGCTACTCCTGGGTCAGCTCCGAATTCGCATACGCGTGCGGTTGTACGACTGCGCAGCGGCTGTAGCGGAAAACGGGACCAGTGGGACGCGTTGACGTGATCTCGGTCACGTAGGCCCGGTGAACGGCCGCGAAGGATCGCGAAGGGGCGAGAAGGGGCTCGAAGGGCCGGCGCGGGTCGGCGAAGGGGCGGCGAACGAGCCGCGAGGCCGCGAGGAGCCGCGAGGCCGCAAGGGGTCGCGGGGGACGGTCGTGGGATGCGTACGGCTTCGGAGGCGGCCCGCGCTCACCCGTAGGTGTCGCCGGGCCCGGTGCTGCCCGGAGCGCGCAGGGGGCCGTAGCGGCGGGCGGGGCCGCCGGGGCCCAGCACCTTGATCATCCGGACCGCGCCATGGCCCAGGTCCTCGTTGAGGCGGGCCACCAGCTGCGGGGCGAGCAGGCGCAGGTTCGTCGCCCAGGCCGTGGAGTCGCAGCGCACGATCAGCACCCGCTCCTCCTCGTCGTACCGCTCGGGGACGCAGTGCTTGGCCAGGTCCTCACCGACGATTTCCGGCCAGCGGCCCATCACGCCGCCGACCGCGGCCGGCGCCTCCCAGCCGCGCTCGGTGAGCAGCCGGTTGATCGCGGCGCCGAGCGCCATGGGGTCGCGGCCGTCGGCGCGCGCACCGGAGCGCAGACCGCCGCCGCGCCGCGCCTGCTTCTTCTGCTGCGTGGCGTCCCCGCGCGCGCGTGCCGCCTCCTTCGCCGCGCGCAGCGCCACCCGCGCGAGGTCGACACCGGACGGCTCGGGGGTCCGCTTCTCGGGCTCGCTCATACGCGCTCCACCGTCCCGCCGGCCACCGCGTACCGCGCTCCGGCCAGCACATGCGGTACGTCGTCGTCGACCGCGGCGGTCACCAGCACCTGCTCGCCGGGCGCCACCAGCTCGGCCAGCCGCTCCCGGCGGCGGGCGTCCAGTTCGGCGAAGACGTCGTCCAGGATCAGCACCGGCTCGTTGCCCTCGGCACGCAGCAGGTCGTAGGAGGCCAGGCGCAGTGCCAGCGCGTAGGACCAGGACTCGCCGTGCGAGGCGTATCCCTTGGCGGGCAGTTCGCCGAGCTTGAGCAGCAGGTCGTCGCGGTGCGGGCCGATCAGGGTGACGCCGCGCTCGATCTCCTGCTTGCGGGCCTCGGCGAGCGCGGCCATCAGCTGCTCGAACAGGGCCTCGCGGGTGTGCGCCTCGCCCGGCGCGGACGGCTTGTAGTCCAGGGAGATCGGGCCGCCGCCGGGTGCCAGCTGCTCGTACGCCTTGTCGGCGAGTGGCTGGATCGCGTTGATCAGATCGAGGCGCTGGGCGAGCAGTTCGGCGCCCGCGCGGGCCAGGTGCTGGTCCCAGACGTCGAGGGTGGACAGGTCCATGGAGCGGCCGCCGTGGCGGCGGGCCAGCGCGGCCGTCTTCAGCAGGGTGTTGCGCTGCTTGAGGACCCGGTCGTAGTCCGAGCGCACTCCGGCCATCCGCGGTGAGCGGGCGGTGATCAGCTCGTCGAGGAAGCGGCGCCGCTCGCCGGGGTCGCCCTTCACCAGCGCCAGGTCCTCCGGTGCGAACAGCACCGTCCGCAGGATGCCGAGCACGTCGCGTGGCTTGCCCTGCGAGGACCGGTTGATGCGGGCGCGGTTGGCCTTGCCGGGGTTCAGCTCCAGCTCGATCAGCTGCTGCCGCTCGCCCTGCCGGACCTGTGCCCGGACGATCGCCCGCTCGGCGCCCATGCGGACCAGGGGCGCGTCGGAGGAGACGCGGTGGCTGCCGAGGGTGGCGAGATAGCCGACGGCCTCGACGAGGTTCGTCTTGCCCTGGCCGTTGGGGCCGACGAACGCGGTGACGCCCGGGTCGAGCGGGACCTCGGCCCGGGCGTACGAGCGGAAGTCGGCCAGCGACAGATGCGTGACGTGCATGTCGTTCGCCGACCTCCCCCGGCGTGGTGTCCCCGGCTTCTCCTCCGGGGGTCCCCGGGTTTCCCC
Source organism: Streptomyces sp. NPDC001532 (assembly GCF_040298625.1). Lineage (NCBI taxonomy): Bacteria > Bacillati > Actinomycetota > Actinomycetes > Kitasatosporales > Streptomycetaceae > Streptomyces > Streptomyces sp. NPDC001532. The sequence continues at coordinate 61,165 of NZ_JBEPAL010000008.1, read as the reverse complement.
AGGGTGTGGATTACTTCTTCTCGACCGCGTGGCCGCCGAACTGGTTGCGCAGCGCGGCGATCATCTTCATCTGCGGCGAGTCGTCCTGACGCGAGGCGAACCGCGCGAACAGGGAGGCCGTGATCGCGGGCAGCGGCACGGCGTTGTCGATGGCGGCCTCCACGGTCCAGCGGCCCTCGCCGGAGTCCTGTGCGTAGCCGCGCAGCTGCTCCAGGTGCTCGTCCTCGTCGAGGGCGTTGACCGCGAGGTCCAGCAGCCAGGAGCGGATGACGGTGCCTTCCTGCCAGGAGCGGAAGACCTCGCGGACGTCGGTGACCGAGTCGACCTTCTCCAGCAGCTCCCAGCCCTCGGCGTAGGCCTGCATCATGGCGTACTCGATGCCGTTGTGGACCATCTTCGCGAAGTGGCCCGCGCCGACCTTGCCGGCGTGCACCGAACCGAAGTCGCCCTCCGGCTTGAGCGCGTCGAAGATCGGCTGCACCTTGGCGACGTTCTCCTGGTCGCCGCCGTACATCAGCGCGTAGCCGTTCTCCAGGCCCCAGACGCCACCGGAGACACCGCAGTCGACGAAGCCGATGCCCTTGGCCGCCAGCTCCTCGGCGTGCTTCTCGTCGTCCGTCCAGCGGGAGTTGCCGCCGTCCACGACGACGTCGCCGGGCTCCAGGAGCTCGGCGAGCTCGTCGATGGTCGACTGGGTGGCGGCACCGGCCGGCACCATCACCCACACGACGCGCGGGCCGCTGAGCCGGTCCACAAGCTCCTTGAGGCTGTGGACATCGGCGAGGTCCGCGTTGCGGTCGTATCCGACGACGGTGTGGCCCGCGCGGCGGATCCGCTCGCGCATGTTGCCGCCCATCTTGCCGAGGCCGACGAGACCGAGCTCCATCAGTTGTGTTCCTTAGGTGTCCGAGGTGGCGTGACGGTACGGCGGTGCCGGGCGGTTTCCCGCCCCGGCACTGTCGCATCTGTGTCCGAGCCTAAACCCGGACGGTCATGCACACCTGTGGGCATGGGCGCTCATCCGCACATGCCACCTGACCTGCGGTTTTCCACTCCGTAGGAGGGTCAGCCGCTGAGCCGCACCGGCATGATCAGGTACTTGTAGGCCTCGTCCGCCTCGGCGTCCAGCGCCGGCTTGCCGCTGAGCAGCGCGGGCTTGGTCGAGGTGGTGAAGGAGAGCTGGGCGACCGGGGAGTCGATGGCGCTCAGACCGTCCAGCAGGAAGGTCGGGTTGAAGGCGATGGAGATGTCGTCGCCCTCCAGCTGGGCGTCGACCCTTTCCACAGCCTGTGCGTCGTCGCTGGAGCCGGCCTCCAGGATGAGCACGCCCTGCTCGAAGCTCAGCCGCACCGGGGTGTTGCGCTCGGCGACCAGGGCCACACGCTTGACGGCCTCCACGAAGGGGGCGGTCTCGATCACGGCGACGCTGTTGAACTCCGTCGGGAACAGCGTGCGGTACTTCGGGAGGTCGCCCTCCAGCAGGCGGGTGGTGGTCCGCCGGCCGGCGCCCTCGAAGCCGATCAGGCCTTCGCCCGCGCCGGAGCCGGACAGCGCCAGAATGACGCTGTCACCGCTGGTGAGCGCCTTGGCGGTGTCCAGGAGCGTCTTGGCGGGCACCAGGGCGACCGCGGAGGCGTCCGGGTTCTCCGGCTTCCACAGGAACTCGCGGACCGCGAAGCGGTAGCGGTCGGTGGAGGCCAGCGTGACCGTGTCGCCCTCGATCTCGATGCGCACACCGGTGAGGACGGGCAGCGTGTCGTCACGGCCCGCGGCGATCGCGACCTGCTGCACGGCGGAGGCGAAGACCTCGCCCGGGACCGTGCCGGTGGCGTTCGGCATCTGCGGCAGCGACGGGTACTCCTCCACCGGCAGGGTGTGGAGGGTGAAGCGGGAGGAGCCGCAGACCACCGTCGCCCGTACACCGTCTGTGGAAATCTCCACCGGCCGGTTGGGGAGGGCGCGGGAGATGTCGGCCAGCAGCCGGCCGGAGACGAGGACCGTGCCCTCCTCCTCGACCTCGGCCTCGACGGACACCCGCGCGGAGACTTCGTAGTCGAAGCTCGACAGGCTCAGCTGCCCGTCCTCGGCCTTCAGCAGCAGGCCCGCGAGGACAGGCGCCGGCGGCCGGGCCGGGAGGCTGCGCGCCGCCCAGGCCACTGCCTCCGCGAGTACGTCGCGTTCCACCCGGATCTTCACCGTAAGCCGCCTCCTGCTGTTGCCGGCGCTTCTCGCCCTGCTTCGCCTTCGTCGTCTGTCCCGGTGTCACCGGCCCCTGCTGAGGGAAGGACACCGGGGAACAGTCTGACGCACCGCACTGACAGTAGGTGCCTCTCGGGGTCAAGTCGTGCCGAGGGGCAGCCGGGCGCCGGAGAGCGAGTTGTGCACAGGGCCCTCTTCGAAACGGATTCCGGGCTCTCTCTAGTCGTTGGTAGTAGTAGGGCCTGTGGATACCGTGGATAACCACGTTTGCCCAGCTCAGCGCGGAAATTTTGTCCACTGCCCCTGTGGGTGACGCCCGTGGACAACCGAGGTGTTCTGTGGAGAACCGAAAGTTCTGCACACCCCGTGCACAGGCCGGGGCGAGTTCTCCCCAGCGCCGTCCCCAGCTTTACCCGTCTTTCCCACAGCCCAACCCGGCACCTTTGTGTGACGCCTTTCACTCGACGCGGTGAGGAGGCGCGCGAGGTTGCCGAACAGTGGACAGGGGTGTGGAGAAGCTGGGGATCGCTGGGGACAACCGGGTCCAGCCTGTGGGTTCCCCGTGGACAACTTCGTGCACAGGGTGTGGACCGCCAAGTTGTCCACAGTCTGTGGAGATCGTTCGTCCACCAATCCACAACCGGCTGACCTGGTCTGATGGTCTTTCAACAGGGTTGCCTGTGGACACGACCTGGACAACTTCGCAGTCCCCAGTGTGTGGACGGAAGAAAGTCACCGAATCTGTGGAGAGTGGCCGTAACCCGGCAGGTAATCGAACAAGAGGTGACCGACGGGCGGGCTCGTGGACGCTGCGGAAACTGCCGCCGGCCCGACGGGACGCGCGCCCGGGACCGCCGGAAGGGGCCTCCGTGGCTGCCGGAAGGGCGTCCGGGGCGTCGGAGGGAGCGCCCGAAGCCGCCGGAGAGAGAGGGCCCGGGCCCGCGGAGAGGGCGTCCGAGGCCGCCGGAGAGAGCGCCCAGAGCCGCCGCAGAGGCCGTGCAGGCACGGCGAAAGGCGCCCCCGGATCTCCTCCGGAGGCGCCTTCAGGGCCGCGGGACGGCGGTGTCAGCCGTTCTTGATGCGGTTCGTCAGCTCGGTCACCTGGTTGTAGATGGAGCGCCGCTCGGCCATCAGATTGCGGATCTTCCGGTCGGCGTGCATCACCGTGGTGTGGTCACGGCCGCCGAACAGCGCGCCGATCTTCGGCAGCGACAGATCCGTCAGCTCGCGGCACAGGTACATGGCGATCTGCCGGGCGGTGACCAGCGCACGGCCGCGCGAGGTGCCGCACAGGTCCTCGACCGTCAGGCCGAAGTAGTCGGCGGTCGCGCCCATGATCGCCGTCGAGGTGATCTCGGGCGCGGAGTCCTCGCCGCCGGGGATCAGATCCTTCAGGACGATCTCCGTCAGCCCCAGGTCCACCGGCTGCCGGTTGAGCGAGGCGAACGCCGTCACCCGGATCAGCGCGCCCTCCAGCTCGCGGATGTTCCGCGAGATCCGGGAGGCGATGAACTCCAGCACCTCCGGCGGGGCGTTCAGCTGCTCCTGCACCGCCTTCTTGCGCAGGATCGCGATCCGGGTCTCCAGCTCGGGTGGCTGGACGTCGGTGATCAGACCCCACTCGAAACGGTTCCGCAGCCGGTCCTCCAGGGTCACCAGCTGCTTGGGCGGCCGGTCGCTGGACAGCACGATCTGCTTGTTGGCGTTGTGGAGGGTGTTGAAGGTGTGGAAGAACTCCTCCTGCGTCGACTCCTTGTCCGCCAGGAACTGGATGTCGTCGACGAGCAGGATGTCCATCTCGCGGTAGCGCTTGCGAAAGCTGTCGCCCTTGCCGTCGCGGATGGAGTTGATGAACTCGTTGGTGAACTCCTCCGAGCTCACGTACCGCACCCGGGTGCCCGGGTAGAGGCTCCGCGCGTAGTGCCCGATCGCGTGCAGCAGGTGGGTCTTGCCCAGCCCGGACTCGCCGTAGATGAACAGCGGGTTGTAGGCCTTCGCGGGTGCCTCGGCGACGGCCACCGCGGCGGCGTGCGCGAAGCGGTTGGAGGCGCCGATGACGAAGGTGTCGAAGAGGTACTTCGGGTTGAGCCGCGCGGTCGGCTCGCCGGGACCGCTCGCCGGTGCGGGCTGCGCGGCCAGCGGGCCGGGGGCACCGCCACCCGCGGAGGGCGGCTGGGCGCCGGCCGGGCCGCGGTGCACGGGCCCGCCGCCCGACGGCTCGGGCATGTCCCGGCGGCCGCCCTGCTGGTCGTAGTCACCACGCGACGCCTCGTACTCGGAGCGCTTCTGCTCGTACTCCGACCGCTTCTGCTCGTACTCGGAGCGCTGCTGGTCGTACGACGGGCGCTCGACGTCCTGCGGGCGGTAGTCCTGGGACGGCGCGCCGTAGCGGTCGCCGCCCGCCGGGCCGCCGTAGGAGTCGTTGCCGGAGGACCCGTAGGGGTCCTGGGAGGGAGGCGGCCCGTAGGAGTCCTGCCCGCGCGAACGGTACGTGTCCTGCGGCGGCGAGGCGTACGGGTCCCGGTCGGGGAAGCCGAGGCGCTGCTGCTGCCAGCCGTACTCGTCCTGCGCCGGCCGCGGCCAGGCGCCCGGCTCGGGCCGCTGGTACTCCGCCGGGTAGGCCGGGCGGGCCGTCGGAAGCTGGTCGTCGGAGGGCCCGGGCAGCGGCTCGGCGCGGTGGCGGCCGTAGCCCTCGTACGGGCCGGAGGGGAGCTCGGGCTCCTCGTAGCGCGGCTGGGCGGGAGGCGCCGAGGGGGCCGGGGGCTCGCCCGCGGAGTCGTCGACGGTGATCGCGATGCGGATCGGTCGGCCGCACTCGCGGCTCAGCGTCTCGCTCACGATCGGCGCGAGGCGGCCTTCCAGGACGCCCTTCGCGAACTCGTTCGGAACGGCCAGCAGGGCGGTGTCGGCGACCAGCGCGAGCGGCTGGCAACGCCGGATCCAGTGCTCGTCCTTGGCCTCGACACCCTGCCCACGGCCCTCTCCGAGGAGTTGCTCCAGTACGCGTGGCCACACTGCGGCAAGATCGGCAGGTACGTCAGCCACAGGGCACGCTCTCTCACAGGTCCCACGAACGTGTGGTTGTGGGACGGGTCGGGATGTAAATCGGGGAGGGTAGGGATAAGGGAACGAATCGGAGTCCAGTCACGGTAGTCAGCGCGACCGGTACGGTTCAAGTTGTTGTCCCCAGCCTGTGGATAGTGTCCCTCAGGCGCCGCCGGTTTGACCGGATGGCGTAGTCGCGCGTACCGTAACCAGGTCGAGTTGTCGATGGCTGCTGCCGCCTGCCTCCGATGGGCACAGATCACGTCCCCGCCAGTGTGGGGGTAGTCCGGTGATCGGAAAGCGGTGCACTCGGGCGTAACGCGAGCTACTCGTGGGCGCACGGTGACAGCCAGGACGGCACCCCGCCACCACCGATTTATCTCTGGAGCCCCCGAGTGAGCAAGCGCACCTTCCAGCCGAACAACCGTCGTCGCGCGAAGACCCACGGCTTCCGGCTGCGTATGCGCACCCGTGCCGGCCGCGCGATTCTCGCGTCCCGCCGTAGCAAGGGTCGCGCCCGCCTGTCCGCCTGATCCCGGTCAGGTCATGCCGTCGTGCTGCCCACCGAGAACCGGCTGAGGCGGCGCGAGGACTTCGCGACCGCGGTACGACGAGGACGCCGAGCCGGCCGCCCGCTGCTCGTCGTCCATCTTCGAAGCGGTGCCACGGACCCGCACGCGCCTGGGGAGAGCGCTCCCCCGACGCGTGCGGGTTTCGTCGTCAGCAAAGCCGTGGGCGGTGCGGTCGTGCGCAACACGGTGAAGCGCAGGCTTCGCCATCTCATGCGCGATCGAGTCGCCCAGCTTCCCCCCGGTAGCCTGGTAGTCGTACGTGCGTTGCCCGGTGCGGGCGACGCCGACCACGCCGAACTGGCCCGAGACCTGGATGCCGCTCTTCAGCGGCTGCTGGGAGGGGGCGCGCGATGAAGTACCCACTGCTGGCGCTGATCAAGCTCTATCAGTGGACCATCAGCCCGCTGCTCGGGCCGGTGTGCAAGTACTACCCGTCGTGTTCCCACTACGGCTACACGGCCATCGACCGGCACGGGGCTCTCAAGGGCACCGCACTTACGGCCTGGCGCATCCTGCGTTGCAATCCCTGGTCGCTGGGCGGCGTGGACCATGTCCCGCCGCGCAAGCGTCCACGGTGGCACGAGATGCTGCGCAACGCCTGGAGCGCACGCAAGGGCGGGCCCTCCGCCGCCGAAACGGCCACCGAAGAGAATGTCCCTACGCACGACGTTCCTTCGAGCCCGGCCGCAGAGACCCCGCCCCATGCCCAAGGAGCATGATTAGTGGACACGATTGCCAGCCTCTTCAGCTTTATCACCACACCCGTCTCGTGGGTCATCGTCCAGTTCCACTCGCTGTACGGTGCGATCTTCGGCCCTGACACGGGCTGGGCCTGGGGCCTGTCCATCGTGTCCCTGGTGATCCTGATCCGTATCTGCCTGATCCCGCTCTTCGTGAAGCAGATCAAGGCGACCCGGGCCATGCAGACGCTCCAGCCGGAGATGAAGAAGATCCAGGAGCGCTACAAGAACGACCGGCAGCGCCAGTCCGAAGAGATGATGAAGCTGTACAAGGAGACGGGTACCAACCCGCTCTCCTCGTGCCTTCCCATCCTGGCGCAGTCCCCGTTCTTCTTCGCCCTGTACCACGTGCTCAACAGCATCGCGTCGAACGACACCATCGGCGTGATCAACGACCGGCTGCTGGAGAGCGCGCAGAAGGCCCACATCTTCGGCGCCCCGCTCGCGGCGAAGTTCACCGACAGCTCGGACAAGGTCGAGGCGCTCGGATCCTCGATCACCGATGTGCGGATCGTCACGGCGATCATGATCGTCCTGATGTCGCTGTCGCAGTTCTACACGCAGCGCCAGCTGATGACGAAGAACGTCGACACCTCGGTGAAGACCCCGTTCATGCAGCAGCAGAAGATGCTGATGTACGTCTTCCCGGTCATCTTCGCCGTCTTCGGCATCAACTTCCCGGTCGGTGTCCTCGTCTACTGGCTGACCACCAACGTGTGGACCATGGGCCAGCAGATGTACGTCATCCACAACAACCCGACCCCGGGTTCCAAGGCCCAGGCCGCTTACCTGGAGCGCCTGTACAAGCACGTCACCAGCCACGGCAAGACCCGCAGCCGGCGTGAGCGCGCCATCGTCAAGGCGATCGTCGCCAAGGGCCGCGACCGCAACGACCACGAGCGCAAGTTCATCAACGGCCTCAGCAAGGCCGGGCTCGCCGCCCAGGCCGACGGCACCGTGGTGAAGAGCGACAACACCGTGGTCGTCGAGGCCGAGGACGGTACGACCACGACGGCCGCCGCAGCCGCCAGGCGGCAGCAGCCCAAGCGGCAGTCCAAGTCCCAGCGCCAGACCGGCGGCGCCAAGCCGGCGGGTGGCGAGAAGACGTCGCTGATCAAGTCCGACGAGCCGCAGGACAGCAAGTCCACGGGCTCCGAGGGCAAGGCGGCGTCCAAGTCCGGTGGCGGCCGCAGCCGCGCCCAGTCCGGCCAGCGCAAGGGTCCGCAGCGGCCCAAGTCCCCGTCCAAGAAGTAAGAAGGAGTCCATCCCGTGACGGAAGGCACCACCTCCGCCGCTGCCGAGGGTGCAGACACCCTGACTCGCCTGGAGCAGGAGGGCGAGATCGCGGCGGACTACCTCGAGGGTCTGCTGGACATCGCCGACCTCGACGGCGACATCGACATGGACGTCGAGGGCGACCGCGCGGCTGTCTCGATCATCAGCGACTCGGGCAGCCGTGACCTCCAGAAGCTGGTCGGCCGGGACGGCGAGGTGCTGGAGGCGCTCCAGGAGCTCACCCGCCTGGCAGTGCACCGGGAGACCGGGGACCGCAGCCGCCTGATGCTGGACATCGGGGGCTACCGGGCCAAGAAGCGCGCCGAGCTCTCCGAGCTGGGCGCCAAGGCCGCCGCCGAGGCCAAGAGCAGCGGCGAGCCCGTGAAGATGCGGCCGATGACCCCGTTCGAGCGCAAGGTCGTGCATGACGCGGTGAAGGTCGCCGGCCTGCGCAGCGAATCCGAGGGCGAAGAGCCGCAGCGCTTCGTCGTCGTGTTGCCCAACTGATTCGGTACGCGCGTTCCTTCGGCCCCGTCTGTTGCGCAGACGGGGCCGAACTTTGTCAGCCTGATAGTTCTGGAGGTCGGCGCTCGGCGCGCCGATGCGGTACGGAAGGACGGTCCCCGTGACGGAGGCAGCTGAGCTCCCCCCTGCGCCCGAACAGGCTCGTGACGTATTCGGCGATCGCTTCGCGGACGCGGTGCGCTACGCCGAGCTCCTGGCCGAGGCAGGCGTACAGCGGGGGCTCATCGGCCCACGCGAGGTGCCTCGCCTGTGGGAGAGGCACCTGCTGAACTGTGCGGTGCTCTCGGAGGTCGTGCCCGAGGGCGTGACGGTCTGCGATGTCGGGTCCGGCGCCGGCCTGCCCGGCATCCCGCTGGCTCTGGTCCGGGACGACCTGAAGATCACGCTCCTGGAGCCGCTGCTGCGGAGGACGACCTTCCTGACCGAGGTCGTGGAGCTGCTGGGACTGGACCATGTGACCGTCGTCCGCGGCCGGGCCGAGGAGGTCATGGGCAAGCTGCCCCCGGTCCACGTGGTGACGGCCCGAGCGGTGGCACCGCTGGACCGGCTGGCCACCTGGGGCATCCCGCTGCTGCGTCCCTATGGCGAGATGCTGGTCCTCAAGGGCGCCACCGCGGAGGAGGAGCTGAAGAGCGCCGCCACGGCACTGAGCAAGCTCGGCGCGGTGGGAACCTCGATCCTGCATGTGGGCGAAGGGATCGTCGACCCGCTGTCCACGGTGGTGCGGGTGGAGGTCGGTGAGAGCCCCGGCGGAGTGCGTTTCGCGGCCAAGCGAGCCAAGGCGGCCCGGACCGGGCGGGCGCGTCGGCGACGCTGACCGCTCCCGACGCATCGTGCCTCACACGCGACGCGTCATACTCCACGTACTCCACACAAGCTGCCCCGCCTACGCACGCCGGAGTGTCGCGGCAGTTCGGCCACGGCCGCTGTGCATCGTGTTTCACGTGAAACGTCGCTCACTGTTGCACGGCATCATCAGCCGCGGCCGGGCTGCGGCCGAACCCCGCGACCGCAAGCCTCTCGGTTCTCTCGGCGAGGCTCCCCTTTCCTCCGACGGCAGGCCCCTCCTGAGGGGTACGGAGTTGTCCCCAGAGGTGGATTTCTCCACAGAAGGCCAGGCCTCACTGGTTCACGACCCCGAAGACATGGGAGGCTCTGTTCATTGCGAGCCTGAAGTCGAGGAGAGTGAATCCTTGCGGTCCGACGCCAACATCGCGGGACCGATGACCGATCCGGTCCCCGGTCCCCGTACCGAGTCGACGGGAGCGGATGTTTCACGTGAAACACCGCCCCCGATGGACGACACTCCCATCGGTCGTGCTGCCCAGCTGGCGGTGGAGGCACTGGGTCGTGCCGGTGAGGGCCTGCCACGGCCCGAGCAGACCCGAGTCATCGTGGTCGCCAACCAGAAGGGTGGGGTGGGCAAGACGACGACGACCGTCAATCTTGCCGCCTCGCTGGCTCTGCATGGCGCCCGCGTCCTGGTGATCGACCTGGATCCGCAGGGCAACGCGTCCACGGCGCTGGGCATCGACCATCACGCCGAGGTGCCGTCCATCTACGACGTACTGGTCGACAGCAGGCCGCTCTCCGAGGTCGTGCAGCCGGTCCCCGATGTCGAGGGCCTCTTCTGTGCCCCCGCCACGATCGATCTCGCCGGTGCGGAGATCGAGCTGGTGTCGCTGGTGGCCCGGGAGAGCCGGCTTGAGCGGGCGATCCAGGCCTACGAGCAGCCGCTGGACTACATCCTCATCGACTGCCCGCCCTCGCTCGGTCTGCTGACGGTCAACGCGTTGGTCGCGGGTCAGGAGGTCCTGATCCCGATCCAGTGCGAGTACTACGCACTGGAGGGCCTGGGCCAGCTGCTGCGCAATGTCGATCTGGTACGGGGGCACCTCAACCCCGTCCTGCATGTATCGACGATTCTGCTCACCATGTACGACGGCCGGACGCGCCTTGCGTCCCAGGTCGCGGAAGAGGTGCGCACCCACTTCGGTGACGAGGTGCTGCGGACGAGCATTCCTCGCTCGGTCCGTATCTCCGAGGCGCCGAGCTATGGGCAGACGGTACTGACTTACGATCCCGGATCGAGCGGTGCCCTCTCCTATCTTGAGGCGGCACGGGAAATCGCGCTGAGAGGTGCGGGCGTCAGCTATGACGGGACGCACGCCCATATCGGCGCTCAGAGCGACCAGAGCATGGTGGAGGGGATCCAGTGAGCGAGCGACGGAGGGGGCTGGGCCGTGGTCTCGGGGCGCTGATCCCTGCGGCCCCGACCGAGAAGACGCCGGCACAGACAGCGGTAGGTGGAGCCGGTTCGACGTCTCCTGTGGCGGTCCCGGTGCTGACCACCGATCGTGGCGTGGCGGCCGCCAAGGTGGCCACACTGCCGCCTGTTTCACGTGAAACCGAGGGACTGTCGCTCAACGGCGGGGCGGACATGCCCGCTCCGCCCGTGGGCGCTCACTTCGCCGAGATTCCTCTCGACGACATCGCGCCGAATCCTCGGCAGCCGCGTGAGGTCTTCGACGAGGACGCGCTGGCCGAGCTGGTGACCTCCATCAAGGAGGTCGGTCTGCTCCAGCCGGTCGTCGTGCGGCAGCTGAGCACGGGTCGCTACGAACTCATCATGGGTGAGCGGCGCTGGCGGGCCTGCCGTGAGGCCGGCCTGGAGGCGATCCCGGCGATCGTGCGGGCGACCGACGACGAGAAGCTTCTCCTGGACGCCCTCCTGGAGAACCTGCACCGGGCCCAGCTGAACCCGCTGGAAGAGGCCGCCGCCTACGACCAGCTGCTGAAGGACTTCAACTGCACGCACGACCAGCTGGCGGACCGCATCGGTCGATCCCGCCCGCAGGTCTCCAACACCCTGCGGCTGCTGAAGCTCTCTCCGTCGGTGCAGCGCCGGGTGGCCGCGGGAGTCCTCTCCGCCGGCCATGCCCGGGCTCTGCTGGCCGTGGAGGACTCGGAGGAGCAGGACCGGCTCGCCATCCGTATCGTGGCGGAGGGCCTGTCCGTACGGGCCGTCGAGGAGATCGTGACCCTTATGGCGTCGCGGCCCAAGACGGCTCAGCGGTCCAAGGGCCCGCGGGCTGGCTCGCTGGTCTCTCCGGCGCTGTCGGACCTGGCGACCCGGCTCTCGGATCGCTTCGAGACGCGTGTGAAGGTCGACCTGGGCCAAAAGAAGGGCAAGATCACGGTCGAGTTCGCCTCCGTGGAGGACCTTGAGCGCATCCTCGGCACGCTCGCTCCGGGCGAGGGGCCGGTTCTGCAGAAGAGCCTGCTGGACGATGACTCCGAGGAGACCGAGGCCTGAGCCTCCGGCCGGGCGGCTCGGGCCGTCCGACCGCCCGTGCGGGCCGTGTCCGGTGTGTACCGGAACACGGCCCGCACTTTGCTTTTTGGCGGTATCTAGTGAATCGCTTCGTGGATACGATGCGTTGGGGTGGGCGTGGCACGAGGGCTTGGACGCGGTCGGTGAATTCGACGGCGGCCTGTTGACCGAACGGGCGCTCTGGCAGCCGCCCGCGAAGCTAGGGGCGAAGGAAGCGAGGATCAGCCTTCATGGGGCGTCGGCTCGTACCGCTCACGCTGGACAACCTTCAGGACCTTCCCCAGCGCTGCCGGGCGTGTGTCTTCTGGGAGTTGGACCCCGTCAGTGGTGAGGCCGCGGTGAAGGCGGGCACGGAGGCGCTGGAGAAGGAGTCCTGGATCTCCGCCGTGCTCCTGGACTGGGGATCCTGCGGACGCGTCGTGTACGTCGACGATGTGCCGGTGGGCTTTGTGCTCTACGCGCCGCCTGCCTATGTGCCCCGCTCGACGGCATTTCCCACCAGCCCTGTCTCGCCCGACGCGGTACAGCTGATGACGAGCTTCATTGTGCCGGGCTACCAGGGGCAGGGGCTGGGCCGGATGATGGTGCAGACCGTCGCCAAGGATCTGCTGCGACGCGGGTTCAAGGCGATCGAGGCGTTCGGTGACGCCCGCTGGAAGGAGTCGGCCTGTCTGTTGCCCGCGGACCATCTCCTTGCGGTGGGCTTCAAGACGGTTCGGCAGCACCCCACACACCCGCGGCTGCGGCTGGAGCTGCGGACCACGCTCTCCTGGAAGGAAGACGTGGAGATGGCGCTGGACCGGCTTCTGGGGGCGGTACAGAAGGAGCCGGCCCTTCGACCGCTGTAGGCGCGCTTGCACAGACACGACTGGCATAGACACGAATGGGCCGACCCTTGCGGGTCGGCCCATTCGTGTTTCACGTGAAACGTCGTGCGTTCCCGTGGGAGGTCACTCGGCGATGAAGTCCTCGAGGTCGCGGATGATCGCGGCCTTCGGCTTGGCGCCGACGATGGTCTTGGCGACCTCGCCGCCCTGGTAGACGTTCAGGGTCGGGATCGACATGACGCCGTACTTGGCGGCCGTACCCGGGTTCTCGTCGATGTTGAGCTTGACGATCTCGATCTTGTCGCCGTACTCGGCGGCGATCGCCTCAAGGGACGGCGCGATCTGGCGGCACGGACCGCACCAGGCGGCCCAGAAGTCCACCAGGACGGGCTTGTCGTTCTTGAGGACGTCCTGCTCGAAGGTGTCGTCGGTGACGTTCTTCAGGGTGCCGGCCACAGCGGGCTCCTTAACTGATGGTGCGTGGGGCGGATGGGGGTGATGGTCAGACAGTGGTCTTCTCGGGCTCGGCCTTCTGCTCGTTGTCCGCGAGGGCCGCGAGGAAGCGCTCCGCGTCGAGGGCGGCGGAGCAGCCGGTGCCGGCCGCGGTGATCGCCTGGCGGTAGGTGTGGTCCACCACGTCACCGGCGCCGAAGACACCGGTCAGGTTGGTCCGGGTGGAGGGCGCCTCCACCTTCAGGTAGCCCTCCTCGTCCAGGTCGAGCTGGCCCTTGAACAGCTCGGTGCGCGGGTCGTGGCCGATCGCGATGAACAGGCCGGTCACCGGCAGGTCCGAGAGCTCGCCGGTCTTGACATTGCGCAGCTTCAGGCCGGACAGCTTCTGCTCGCCTTGGACCTCGGCGACCTCGCTGTCCCAGACGAACTTGATCTTCGGGTCGGCGAAGGCACGCTCCTGCATCGCCTTGGAGGCGCGCAGGGTGTCCCGGCGGTGGACGATCGTCACGGACTTGGCGAAGCGCGAGAGGAAGGTAGCCTCCTCCATCGCGGTGTCACCGCCGCCGATCACAGCGATGTCCTGGTCCTTGAAGAAGAAGCCGTCACAGGTGGCACACCACGAGACGCCACGGCCGGAAAGAGCGTCCTCGTTGGGCAGGCCGAGCTTGCGGTGCTGGGAGCCGGTGGTGACGATGACGGCCTTGGCCCGGTGGACCGTACCGGCGGTGTCGGTGACGGTCTTGATCTCACCGGTCAGGTCTACGGAGACGATGTCGTCCGGGATCAGCTCGGCGCCGAAGCGCTCGGCCTGGGCGCGCATGTTGTCCATGAGCTCGGGGCCCATGATGCCGTCCTGGAAGCCCGGGAAGTTCTCGACCTCGGTGGTGTTCATGAGCGCACCGCCCGCGGTGACAGCGCCCTCGAACACCAGCGGCTTCAGCGACGCGCGCGCGGTGTACAGCGCCGCGGTGTAGCCGGCGGGCCCGGAGCCGATGATGATCACGTTACGGACGTCGCTCACGGCTTGTTTCCTCGTCTCTGGACGGCGTCGTTTGACCGGTGGGAGCTCGTTCCAGAACTCTCACCCCACCCAACGGATCCTAAGGGGCGCGCATTCCCGCTGTGTCCGGGCACACGGGCGGGTGACCGCCATACGAGACGGGATCTGGGAACACCGTGGCTCAGGAGCGTGTGTAGGAGTGCTCCAGCAGCACCTTCGCCTTGGCCGGTGAGGCCTGGCCCACGCAGGTCGAGTCCACGATGTAGGCGGTCACCCGTGAGGAGTCCGAGGCATCGGGCAGGACGACGAGCAACGCCTTGGTCCCCTGGAAGATGCCTTGCTCCGTCGCCAGGGCCGCCTCGTCGCGGCCGATGCCCTGCTGAACGCAGGCGGGGACGTCCACCGTCGGCTGCTGCCTGAAGGTTCGAGGGGACGCGGAGTTGGGGGCGGACTCGACACCCCACTCAGGGGCGCGGGAGCCGCTCCTCGGGCTCTCCTTGTCCGCGAGGAGATCCGCCACCTGAGTCTCCAGCCGTCCTTCGGAGAAGGTGTCGGCGGCGGTGGCCACCTGGTCCTGGGCCGACGTGCCCGACGGGGTTCCGGTCAGCGATGTCCACAGCACGCCACCGAGTCCCAGTGCGGCGGCCGAGAGGACGGCGCCCAGGACGGCGGTCCTGCGCCGGTTGCCACGCGTGCGTTCCTTGCGACCGGGGCCGGTGGAGGAGGAGCGGGCACGTCCGGCCGGACGGTCGGCCGTCGGCGACGCCTTCGATGTTTCACGTGAAACACGCGCGCTGCCGTCCTTGGCCACCGGGGAACCGGCCGGGGAATCCACCGGAGAAGCTTGGCTCTCCGGCTCCTCGGTCTCATCGCTCGCTGTGAGCTCCCTGGAGTCCTCGGGTGCCGAGGCGTTCAGCAGAGCCTCTGCGGCGAGGGCGGCGTCGATCCGGCCGGCGATCTCGGCGGGCATCCGCGGGGGACCCGGCAGAGTGCCGAGCAGCCCTCGGATCTCCTCCAGCGAGGCATGGACGTCGGCGCACAGCTCGCACGCCTCCAGATGCCGTCGTAGGTCCGTGCTGCGGGACGGCGGGAGCAGCCCCTCGGTGAGGTCGGAGATCTCGGTGACGTCCGGGTGCCCGGCTGTGTCCGTCGTGGAAGTCACGCTCGCCCACCTCCGCCCTTCACAGCAGCTGAATCGCTTGTCCCGGCATCCTGCGGTCCCGTGTCACGTGATCCCGTGTCGCTTGGTTCCGCTGCCGGTGGGACGGATGTCCCCTGCGTCCGGTTCCGCCCTTCACCCGACCGGCTGGCGTCAGGGGCCTTTTCCGGCCTCAGATGGGTGAGGAGCGGCAGAAGTCTGGCTCTGCCGCGTGCGCAGCGGCTCTTCACCGTCCCGGTCGGCACATCGAGGACCCGGGCCGCTTCGGCGACGGGATAGCCCTGCATGTCCACCAGGACGAGGGCCGCCCGCTGGTCGGGCGGGAGCGTGCCGAGCGCTTCGAGGAGCTGGCGGTGCAGCTCGTTGCGCTCGGCCGGTGCCGAGGCCGACTCGTGCGGCTCCAGCAGCAGCTCCAGGCGCTCGGTGTCGTCGACGGGAGCGGTCTTCCGCGAGGCGGCTTTGCGGGCGCGGTCCAGGCAGGCGTTCACCGTGATGCGGTGCAGCCAGGTGGTGACGGCCGACTTGCCCTGGAAGGTGTGGGCGGCGCGGAAGGCCGAGACGAGGGCGTCCTGCACCGCGTCGGCGGCCTCCTCGCGGTCGCCGAGGGTGCGCAGGGCGACGGCCCACAACCGGTCGCGGTGCCGGCGGACCAGTTCGCCGAAGGCGTTCGGATCGCCGGCGACGTGCCGTGCCAGGAGGACCTCGTCAGGTGCATTTTGCTGGTCGCTCTGCACGCCCCCGCCCCCGCCCTTTCAGCCGGTCACCTTGATGT
Organism: Streptomyces sp. NPDC001532; assembly: GCF_040298625.1. Taxonomy (NCBI): domain Bacteria; kingdom Bacillati; phylum Actinomycetota; class Actinomycetes; order Kitasatosporales; family Streptomycetaceae; genus Streptomyces; species Streptomyces sp. NPDC001532. The sequence continues at coordinate 45,264 of NZ_JBEPAL010000008.1, read as the reverse complement.
CGACCACCCTGCCGCGGTACTGCCCGGTGTCCGACTGGAGCGGCAGTTCGGTCAGCCAGACCAGCAGATACCGGGACTTGATCGCCTTGCCCGGCTTGAGGTCCACCGTGGTGCCTGATCCGTCGGCGACCTTGGTGTAGCCGTCGAGGCTCTGGGGCCGTGTCTCCCCCTCGGCGGCGCGCAGCTCGACGGAGGTGCTGCCCACGAAGGAGACGGAGACGTTCTGGACCTCCTGGACCTTGCCGAGGTCGAGGATGACGCCCACGCCGGACTTGAGGTTGCCGAACTTGGCGCCCAGGTAGTAGTCGGTCTGCCAGTAGGTGCCGGGCGTGCTGTCGTAGACCTTGCTTATGTCGCCGGGCTTCTCGGAGCCGTCTCTGCCCAGGGGGTCGAAGTCCAGGGCGCTCTTGATGGCGATCGGCTGGGGCTTCTTCGGCTTCTCGACGTTCTTGTCGTCGCCGTCCGTCGTCTGGGTCTGGTTCGGGTCGTCGGTCTTGTCGCCGTGGTCCATCAGGGCGTCCGCGAGCTGCCAGCTGCCGAGGCCGAGGGCCGCGATCAGGAGGGCGGAGACGGCCCACTTGAGGGCCTTGCCCGTGCGGCTCTGCAGCGGAGGCGGCGGGGCCGGGACCGGCTGGGTGACGCCGGGGTGCGGCGCGGTGCGGCCGTAGGAGCCCTGCTGGTACGTCGTGCGCTGGTACTCGGGCGGCGCGGTGAAGGCCGGCTCCGGCGGGCGGATGCGGGGCATCTCGCTGATCGCCTTGACCAGCTCTTCCGGGGTGGTGCAGGGCGACTCGTGGCGGGAGGCCGTGGCGCCGTCGTTGACGAGCGCGCGCATGGCGAGCTCCGACAGGCCGCGGTGCACACCGGCCCGCACCTGGTCCGGGGCGATCAGACCGATGTCCTTGGGCAGCCCGGACAGACCGTAGGCGTCGTCTTCGTACGGCCAGCGCTGGGTGAGCGCCGCGTACAGCAGGGCGCCGATGGCCTCTGTGTCGGAGCGCTGCGAGGTCTCCGAGGTGATGCCGCGCAGCGCGGCGTTCACGGCGAGGCCGCGGATACGCCACTGGCCGGAGGAGGTGCGCAGTACGGCGTTGGGGTTCAGGCGCAGATGGGCCAGGCCCTCGCGGTGCGCGGCGGCCATGGCGGAGGAGATCTGGCTGACCATCTGGTAGGCGTCGTGCGGCTCCAGGGGGCCCGCGGCCAGCAGGGTGGTCAGTTCGGTGGCGTCCGGCAGCCACTCGTGCACGACGTACACGAGGTCGTTCTCCTCGACGGCGTCGAGGACCTGGACGAACCGGGGGTCGCCGAGCAGTGCGGAGGAGCGGGCCGCGGCCAGCACCGAACGCGCGCGGCTGTGGTCCGCCGGCAGGACGTGCACGCCGACGGCACGGCGGAGTTTCTCGTCGACCGCGCGCCAGCTGCTGAATCCGTCCAGACGGGTGACGCACTCCTCCAGCCGGTACCGTCTGGCGAGCTTGTGGCCGCTGTGCAGCTCGGGCGGCGAGGCCTTCTTCCCGGGACCCTCGGTCCCCCCACTCCCCTGTGCCTCGTTGTGCTCCGTGTCCCGCTCCCGCTCCCGCTTCTGGGCCACCCCGTCGGCCGTGGACTGGTCCGCCTGGTCCGCCTCGGCGGTCAGCGGCTCCTCGCCGCTGTTGTCTGCCACGTCGACGGCAGCCGTGCTCCGTTCCGCCACCGTCGTTCCTGCCTCCCCAATCGTTGCGCGCCGTACGACCCCGTGCGCGCCGTCCGACGCCGAACCCAATTGTGCCCACAGTCCGCCGCTATGCACGACACACGGTGGCGGTCGAAGGTTGTGCGCCTACCCCCGTTGTCAGCGGCCCAGACGTCCGCGCACCATACCTACCAGCGAATTCAGCTCTTCGATACGCATCCGGCGGGCGGCGATGAAGAAGATCCCCAGCAGGACCGCCCCACCGGCCAGCAACGCGGCGAAGGAGCCGAGGACACCCTGACCGAGGGCCTGGGTGATCCCGTAGCAGGCCGCGCCGCTCAGCAGGGCCGCCGGCACCGAGGCGATGCTCAGACGCGCGTACGTGCGCAGCACGCGGGCGCCGTCCAGGTCGCCGCCCAGGCGCTTGCGCAGCCGGCGCCAGGCGACGCCGACACCGATGACGTAGGCCAGACCGTACGAGGCGGCCATGCCGACGACCGCCCAGCGGGCAGGCAGCAGCAGGTAGCAGAGCGCGGACGCGCTCGCGTTCACCGCGGCCACGATGACCGTGTTGTAGAACGGCGTGCGGGTGTCCTCGTAGGCGTAGAAGGCGCGCAGGACGACGTACTGCACCGAGTACGGGATCAGGCCGATGCCGAACGCCATCAGCATGTAGCCCATGTTCGTGGCCGCGCTCGTGCCCGAGGAGCCGAAGATCAGGGTGCACATGGGCACGCCGAGGGCGACGAAGCCGAAGGCGAGCGGCACGATCGCGACGGCGGTGGTGCGCAGGCCCTGGGAGATGTCGTCGCGGACGGCGCCGCTGTCGTCCTCGGCGGCCGAGCGGGAGATCCGCGGCAGCAGCGCGGCCATCAGGGACACGGTGATGATCGCCTGCGGCAGGCCCCAGATGAGCTGGGCGTTGGCGTAGGCGCTGAACCCGGTGCCGTCGATCTTGGTGTCCACGACCGAGGCGGTGGCCAGCTGGGTGACGACCAGCGCGCCCGCCTGGTTGGCGAGGACGAAGAGGATGGTCCACTTGGCGAGCATCGCGGCCTTGCCGAGGCCGTGGCCCTTCCAGTCGAAGCGCAGCCGCAGCTTGAAGCCGGTCTCGCGCAGGTACGGGATCATCGCCAGGGCCTGGACGACCAGACCCAGCAGGATGCCGATGCCCAGCAGCCGCACGCCCTGCGGCGGGATGTTCTCCACGGTCATGCCGGAGTGCTCGGCGGTGCCGTAGACCCACAGGAACATGCCCAGCGTCACGATGATGACGATGTTGTTCAGGACCGGGGTCCACATCATCGCGCCGAAGCGGCCGCGCGCGTTGAGGATCTGGCCCATCACCACGTGGATGCCCATGAAGAAGATCGAGGGCAGGAAGTACCGGGTGAAGGTGACCGCGATGTCGTAGGCGGCGGGGTCCGAGGCCAGCGGGTTCGACAGGGCGCGGACCAGCAGCGGGGCGGCGAGCATCGCGAGGCCGGTGAGGACTCCGAGGATCACCATGACCAGGGTCAGCAGCCGGTTGGCGTAGGCCTCGCCGCCGTCCTCGTCGTCCTTCATGGCGCGTACGAGCTGGGGGACGAAGACCGAGTTCAGACCGCCGCCGACGGTCAGGATGTAGATCATGGTCGGCAGCTGGTAGGCCACCTGGAAGGACTCGCCGAGCAGCATCAGTCCCAGCGCGGAGACGATCATCGCCGAGCGGATGAAGCCGGTGATCCGGGAGACCATCGTGCCCGCCGCCATCACGGCGCTGGACTTCAGCAGGCCGGCGGCCCGGCCGCCCTTCTTCGGGGCGGCGGCGGGCGCCGGGACGGTGGGCTCGGGCGTCTGCTGCCGATCGGGCCCGGGGTGCTGCTCCGCAGGCGCCTGGTACTGCTCGGGCGAGGCGTAGGGCCCGCCCGTCCCCGGCGCGGCGGCCGGTCCCGGCACCGCCGGGTGGTGGGCGCTCGGGCGGACGCCGCCCTGCTGCTGGTCCCGGAAGAGGTGGGCGAAGGCGTCGTGCTCGTGGCGCTCGTCGCCGGCCTGCGTGACCAGGTCGTCGACGCCCACGTACTGCGTGGTGCGCGGGTCGTCGCCGTACGGCAGGTACTGGGTGGCGCCGTCCGGCTCGGGGGCCGGGGGCTGCGCCCACACGTTCGGGTCGGGGGCGTACGGCGACTGCGGCGGCTGCGCGTACAACTGCTCCGCCGGCGGATACGTGCCCGGGGGCGGCGGAGGGTGCGCGGCACGGTCGTAGAGCGCCTCGGCGACCGGGTCCTGGGCGGTGAGGTCCTGCGCCCGGTAGGGGTCCTGCTCGTAGGCGTCCTGGAGGTACATGTCCGCGGGGTGCTGCGGCGGCACCTGGCCATGCTCGGGCGGCGGGCCCTCGGGGTAGCCCGAGCTGCCCACGGCCTGGCCGTGGTCACCGTCGTACGGCGCGTTCATCGCTTACCCCACCTCATCGTCCCGGGCCGACCGGCCACGACATCCTCAACGGTCCACTCTCTCACCCGTGCCGGACGGGTCGGTGCTTTCCGCTGCGGCGTTTGGTGTCGGGTCACTCGGCTGCTCCGGCTCGTCCGCCTCGGGCCGGGTGCCGGACTCCCTCTGGGGACGGTCGTCGTGGTCCTCGGGGTTCTCCGGCGTGTCGGCGGGCTGCTCCGCGTCCGCGGCGCCGTCCGCCGCGACCGCCTCCTCCGGGCCTTCCTCGGCCTCCCGGGCCGCCGCGCGCTTGCGCTGCGTGTACATCCGGAAGCCGGCGAGGACCAGCAGCAGGACACCGCCGCCGATGACGAGCATCACGGTGGGAGTGATCTCGGTGACCCGCACGTCGAAGGTGACGGAGTCGCCGTACGGCTGACCGTCCTCCGTGAAGAGCTGGGCGACCACGGTGACCCGGCCGTTGGCGTTGGCGGACGTGGTGAACTTCACCGACTGGCTGTGTCCGCCGGAGACGGTGACGGGCTGCTCGTCGTAGGCCTCGCCGGCGATCTCCAGCCGGGTCGGGCTGGTGGAGGTGAGCCGCAGCACCAGGTTGTCGACGCCCTGCACCAGGTTGTTCTGCACGGTCACCGGGATGGTGGCGCTGCGGCCGGAGAGCTTGGTCTCCGACTTCTCGATCAGCTTGACCTGGTCGGTCAGCCCGTCGAGGTAGTTCTCCACGCCGTCGCGGTAGCTCTCCGCCTCCGCGGAGCGGCCGCGCCAGGACGTGGACATCTCACGGTTCAGGGCCCGCCCGAAGGGGGTCACCACGCGGCTCTCGTCGCTGAGGATCACCTTGAAGCCGTCGAGCTTGTGCTGCGTGGTGGCGATCTGGTCGAAGGCCGCGCGGGGCAGTTCCCGCTTGCGCAGCCCGGACGGGTACGCGGAGGCCGCCGGGACCTTCGTGGTGGCACCGGAGTCCGGCCGGGCCTCGGCGGCGGCGGTCAGGTCCTGGATCTCGGTCCAATTGCCGCCCTGGAGGGCCGTGACCGCCTCGGCCATCGCCCGCGCCTGGCTGGCGGTCGGCGTGCGCTGCGGCGCGACGACGATGCTGCGCTGCTTGTCCGACTGCTGGTTCAGAGCGAGGCTCTGGGCGAGGAACCGCTGCACGGCGAGTGTGCCGGCGGACGCCTTCGTCAGATCGCCCTCGAAGGCCCTCGACAGCCGCGCGTCCGCGACCACCGCCGTGGTGCCGCCCCCGATGGGACGGGCCGCGGACGGCGTGTACGGCAGGCCGGCGGTCTCCTGGAGGCTGTCGCTGCGCGCGATCACCTTGTCGGCGCCCGCGGAGGTGGCGACCTTCACGATCGACGGATCGATCGCGCCCTCTACGGGCCAGGCGAAGTCGGTGCTCGGCGTCACGTGGAGGATCGGCTCGACCGTGTTGGCGATCACGTCCGTGGCCGCCTTGTACTGGCTCAGCGAGCCGGTCACGTTCGTGCCGTTGTGCGCGAGGGAGGCCAGGTCCGGGTCGCCGAAGGGCACGGCGACGACCTGCTTGCCGGCCACCGCCTTCTGGAGTTCGGCCAGCCACTGGTTGGCGACCGCCTGATGGCGGCCCGGCGTGGTGTCGTCGCCGGCCTGCACCTCGTAGCTGCGGGTCATCGCGTCGACGGACGCCAGCAGGTCCGGGTCGATCACCCAGGTGACGTCCAGGTCCTTGCCCAGTGCCACCATCTGCGCCAGCCGGCCGCCCGGGGCGATCTCCTCGGCGAGGTCCTCGTTGCGGAAGACCGGCGTCTGCTGCTCGTTCGAGCCCGTCTCCGCCGTCACATGAGCGGTGGAGACCAGCGGCCACAGGAACGTCGTCTTCGTGCGCGGGTCGGCCTCGTCGGGCTGCCACGGCAGGAAGGTGCGCTGGAAGCCCAGCACCTGCTCCCAGGGCTGCGCGGCGGTCTCACCGGTCAGCGAGACACCGAACTGGTAGACGCCGTCACCGCCGAGGTCCAGCTCGTCGACCGGCACCGAGATGCTGAACGGCTGAGCCACCCCCGGGGTCAGCTCGGCGAACTCCTGGGAGTAGTCGCCGCCGACCTCCGTGCCGTCGGAGCCGGGAACGTAGTCGGTGCCCTTGGCGGCGGCGTCGACCTCCGAGCGCGTGGTCAGCTCCGGGCCGACCCGCAGGTCCACCTCGGCGCCGGTGACGGGCTCCTTGCCGTTGTTGGTCACCGTGCCGGAGACCGTCAGGGTGTCGCCCTCCGAGGGGACGGCGGGGCTGAACGAGTCGAGGGCCACCGCCACCGTGCGTGACCCGGAGGCCGCCTGCGCGGAGTCCTGGCCGGCCGCGTCGGCCGAGGGGATGGCGGACAGCTGGAGCAGCCCCGCGAGCAGCGGCGTCCCGGCGACCAGCGCACCGACCCGCAGCAGCCATCGGCGGGCAGGTGAGGGACACGTCCCCTGGAAGTCTGCCGCCTCGGCCACGCGCTCGCCCGTCCCTCGTCGTCGTCAGTGGTCGTCGGAATGTGCGTCCACGCATGGTAACGATGCGCGCTGAGGGGAAGTGCCGCGGACTGCTCCACAAGATCGGGGGACGGGCGCTCGCTGTCCGGTATGCGCACGTATAAAGAGGAGCGCCGACGTACGTCACATGGGGCGGTCTTGTGTGGGTATCGGCGTCGGGCCGCAGCCGGATAATCGGGGCGCCCGCGGTCGCCCGGGCCACGTACCCTCTTCTGTTGTGCCGAACGCCAACGAAGAGACCCCCAGCGCCCTCAGCCAGGAGCAGCACCGCGCGGTGACCGAGCCGCTGCGGGTCGCTCCTGTCGCCGACGACCTCGCCCGCCGCTTCCAGGAGGCCGGGTTCTCACTCGCCCTGGTCGGCGGCTCGGTACGGGACGCGTTGCTCGGGCGGCTCGGCAACGACCTGGACTTCACCACCGACGCCCGGCCCCAGGACGTGCTGAAGATCGTGCGGCCCTGGGCGGACGCCACTTGGGACGTCGGGATCGCCTTCGGCACGGTCGGCGCGCAGAAGGACGGCTACCAGATCGAGGTCACCACCTACCGGTCGGAGGCCTACGACCGGACCTCGCGCAAGCCGGAGGTGTCGTACGGCGACTCCATCGAGGAGGACCTCGTCCGGCGGGACTTCACCGTGAACGCGATGGCGGTGGCCCTGCCGGAGAAGAAGTTCATCGATCCGCACGGCGGCCTCGACGATCTCGCGGCGCGGGTGCTGCGGACCCCGGGCACGCCCGAGGCGTCCTTCTCGGACGACCCGCTGCGGATGATGCGGGCCGCGCGCTTCGCCGCGCAGCTCGACTTCGAGGTGGCCCCCGAGGTCGTCACCGCGATGTCGGAGATGGCCGGCCGGATCGAGATCGTCTCCGCCGAGCGGGTGCGGGACGAGCTGAACAAGCTGATCCTCTCCGCGCACCCCCGCAAGGGTCTGGCGCTGCTGGTCGACACCGGGCTCGCCGCCCATGTGCTGCCCGAGCTGCCGGCTCTGCGGCTGGAGAGCGACGAGCACCACCGGCACAAGGACGTCTACGACCACACGCTGATCGTCCTGGAGCAGGCGATCGCGCTGGAGCAGGACGGCCCCGACCTGACGCTCCGGCTGGCCGCGCTGCTGCACGACATCGGCAAGCCGCGCACCCGTCGCTTCGAGAAGGACGGCCGGGTCTCCTTCCACCACCACGAGGTGGTCGGAGCGAAGATGACCAAGAAGCGCATGATGGCGCTGAAGTACTCCAACGAACTGGTGAAGGACGTCTCGCGCCTGGTCGAACTCCACCTGCGCTTCCACGGCTACGGCACCGGCGAGTGGACCGACTCCGCGGTGCGCCGCTATGTCCGCGACGCGGGGCCTCTCCTCGACCGTCTGCACAAGCTGACCCGCTCGGACTGCACCACGCGGAACAAGCGGAAGGCGGCGGCGCTCTCCCGGGCGTACGACGGTCTGGAGGACCGCATCGCCCAGCTGAAGGAGCAGGAGGAGCTGGACTCCATCCGGCCCGACCTGGACGGCAACCAGATCATGGAGATCCTGGGCATCAAACCGGGCCCGGAGGTGGGCCAGGCCTACAAGCACATGCTGGAGCTCCGGCTGGAGAACGGGCCGATGGGTCCCGACGAGGCGGTCGCGGCACTCAAGGAGTGGTGGGCCGCGCAGTCCGTGGAGGGCTGAGCGCATGAGAAGAGGTCATGTTTCACGTGAAACATGACCTCTGCGGGAGCCTCACAGGACATCCCGGAAGTGAAGAGGGGCGCTGTTTCACGTGAAACAGCGCCCCTCTCCACATGTGCCGTACTACTTGTCCTTCAGGCAGAGCAGGAAGTCGCTGCCGTCGCCGGACTCCGTGTACGAGTACTGGTAGTCCTTGGCCTTCGAGGCGCACGTGGTCTCGGCCGTCATCGCGGTGTACGAGCCTTCGACCTTCGCCAGCACCACGTACTCGGCCTTGGCGTCCGAGCAGTCGACGACCTCCAGGTCCGGGTTGTTGTCGTCGGTGCTGCCGCGGTGCATACAGTCGCCGACGGCGGCGGTGTTGGCGTCGTCCCGGCTGGCTATGAAGCCGCCGATGGCCACGGAGGCCACCGCGATCACGATGACGATGTTCTTGATCGTCTTGAAGCTGAGCTTGCGGCGGGGCTGCTCCGGGACCGGCGCGTAGGGAGCGGCACCCTGCTGGGGGAACCCGGGCTGGGGCTGACCCTGAGCGAAGGGGTTCTCACCCTGGGGCTGGCCCTGGGCGTACGGGTTCTGGCCCTGCGGCTGGCCCTGCGCGAACGGGTTGCCCTGAGGCGGCGGAGTGGTCACTGGGGGTCCCCCTATGAACTGGGTGCGTGACGCGCGATGAACGACGCGCATAAAGAGCGAGTAAGACCCACGTAAGTTATCGGCCCCCACTGACACCGCCGTACTCGGGAGGGAGTCTGTGTCATTGATGTGACACTCGGCGGAGCTCAAAGCGGGCCATAGCAACCGCAACCGCCGCGTAGATGAAGGCGACGACGACCACCAGCGCTGCCGACCGTCCGTCAGGCGGCAGCATCAGCGCGGCCACTCCGGCGGCGCCGACGAAGGCGACATTGAACAGGACGTCGTAGACGGAGAAGGTCCGGCCGCGGAAACCGTCCTCGACGGATGACTGCACGATGGTGTCCGTGGCGATCTTCGCCCCTTGAGTGGTCAGCCCCAGCACGAAGGCCGCCGCGAGCAGCGGGCCGGTGGCGAAGAGCAGCCCCAGGGCCGGCACCAGGACGGCGGCCACCGCGGCGCACATGACGATCCAGCGGCCGGGTCCGAGCCGGCCCGCCGCCCAGGGCGTCAGCACGGCCGCCGCGAAGAAGCCGGCGCCGGACACCCCCAACGCCAGCCCGAGGAGGGCCAGTCCGTCGTCCGGGTCCGAGGTGAGCTCGTACCGGCAGAGCATCAGCAGCATGACGGTCAGGGCGCCGTAGCAGAAGCGCAGCAGCGTCATCGAGGCCAGCGCCCAGGCGGTCTCCCGGCGTGCCGGTGTGGTGAGGTGACGTACTCCGGCCGCCAGATCGCTGACGGTGCCGGAGAGCGCCGCTCCCAGACGGGGGCGCACCAGTTCGGGATCGGGGCCGAGGAGTTCTCGGGACATCCGCAGTGAGGCCGCGGCCCCGCACAGGTAGAGCGCGGCACCCAGCAGGACCACCGCGGCGTCGGAGTCGGACACCAGCAGCCGTACGACGAAGGCGAGGCCGCCGCCCGCGGTCGCGGCGAGGGTTCCCGCGGTCGGGGAGAGGGAGTTGGCGACCACCAGGCGCTCGGTGTCGACCACGCGTGGCAGCGCGGCGGACAGGCCGGAGAGCACGAAGCGGTTGACGGCGGTGACGCAGAGGGCGGAGACGTAGAAGAGCCAGTCCGGGACGTGACTGATCATCAACAGCGCCGTGACCGTGGCGAGCAGGGCGCGCAGCACATTGCCGTAGAGGAAGACCTGGCGGCGGCGCCAGCGGTCGAGCAGGGCGCCCGCGAAGGGGCCGACCAGGGAGTACGGCAGCAGCAGTACCGCCATGGCGGAGGCGATCGCGGTGGGCGACGTCTGCTTCTCCGGTGAGAAGACGACGTAGGTGGCGAGGCCGACCTGGTAGACGCCGTCGGCGCCCTGGGACAGCAGCCGTACGGCGAGCAGGCGCCGGAAGTTCCGGAAGCGGAGCAGGACGCGCAGATCACGTACGACGGCCATGGGCCCAGCCTCACATATGGCGAGGGCCCCCGGGCGCAATGCCTCGGGGGCCCTCGGAGCCCATGGGGGAGCGAGCTTTAGCGCTCGACCTCGCCCGCGATGAACTTCTCGACGTTGGTGCGGGCCTCGTCGTCGAAGTACTGGACCGGCGGGGACTTCATGAAGTACGACGACGCCGACAGGATCGGGCCGCCGATGCCGCGGTCCTTGGCGATCTTCGCGGCGCGCAGGGCGTCGATGATGACACCGGCGGAGTTCGGGGAGTCCCAGACCTCGAGCTTGTACTCCAGGTTCAGCGGGACGTCACCGAAGGCGCGGCCCTCGAGGCGGACGTAGGCCCACTTGCGGTCGTCGAGCCACGCGACGTAGTCGGACGGACCGATGTGGACGTTCTTCTCGCCCAGGTCGCGGTCGGGGATCTGCGAGGTGACGGCCTGCGTCTTCGAGATCTTCTTGGACTCCAGGCGCTCGCGCTCGAGCATGTTCTTGAAGTCCATGTTGCCGCCGACGTTCAGCTGCATGGTGCGGTCCAGGATGACACCGCGGTCCTCGAACAGCTTCGCCATGACGCGGTGCGTGATGGTGGCGCCGACCTGCGACTTGATGTCGTCACCGACGATCGGCACGCCCGCCTCGGTGAACTTGTCCGCCCACTCCTTGGTGCCGGCGATGAAGACCGGGAGGGCGTTGACGAAGGCGACCTTGGCGTCGATGGCGCACTGGGCGTAGTACTTCGCCGCGTCCTCGGAGCCGACGGGCAGGTAGCAGACGAGGACGTCGACCTGCTTGTCCTTGAGGACCTGGACGATGTCGACCGGCTCCTCGGCGGACTCCTCGATGGTCTCGCGGTAGTACTTACCGAGGCCGTCGAGGGTGTGGCCGCGCTGGACCGTCACGCCCGTGGAGGGCACGTCGCAGATCTTGATGGTGTTGTTCTCGGAGGCGCCGATGGCGTCCGCGAGGTCGAGACCGACCTTCTTCGCGTCGACATCGAACGCGGCGACGAACTCCACGTCACGGACGTGGTACTCGCCGAACTGGACGTGCATCAGGCCCGGGACCTTGGACGCCGGGTCGGCGTCCTTGTAGTACTCGACGCCCTGCACCAGCGACGCGGCGCAGTTGCCCACGCCGACGATGGCTACGCGAACCGAACCCATTCCGGTTGCTCCCTGTGTGTACTCGGTGAGGCCCTGACGGGGGTCTCACGTGGCGGTGTCGTCGGGCGTATCCGGCCGGGTGTCGTCCCCGGTCCGGGGCAGGCCGCCCGGCGCTCCAGATGTGGTGTCCTGCTGAGCGGGCTCCCCGGAGGCCGGACCACGAAGGTCCCGCCCGGCCCGCTCGCTCTCGATGAGCTCGTTCAGCCAGCGCACTTCGCGCTCCACGGACTCCATTCCGTGGCGCTGGAGCTCGAGGGTGTAGTCGTCGAGGCGCTCTCGGGTGCGCGCCAGGGAGGCGCGCATCTTCTCCAGGCGCTCCTCCAGCCGGCTGCGGCGGCCCTCCAGCACGCGCATGCGTACGTCACGCGAGGTCTGCCCGAAGAAGGCGAACCGCGCGGCGAAGGTCTCGTCCTCGTACGCGTCGGGGCCGGTCTGGGAGAGCAGCTGTTCGAAGTGCTCCTTACCGTCCGCCGTCAACCGGTAGACGATCTTCGCTCGACGGCCGGTCAGCGAGGCGGTCAGCGCGTCCTCGGGGGTATGCCCCGGCTCTTCGATCAACCAGCCGTTGGCGACCAGCGTCTTGAGGCAGGGGTAGAGCGTCCCGTAGCTGAACGCGCGGAACACACCCAGCGACGTATTGAGCCGTTTACGCAGCTCATAGCCGTGCATAGGAGATTCACGGAGCAGACCGAGTACGGCGAACTCAAGGATCCCGGAACGCCGGCTCATGATCGCCTCCTCCCCTCCGCGGTCGTGCCCGTCACGGTCTTTATGTCGTGCTGATGTATCGACTCGATACATCACGACGATAGAACGACCCCTCTCGTGCGACAAGAGGGGGGTGGGTGAGCGGCGTCACATCACCGATTCGTAGGAAGCGAAGTGCCTGTTTTGGGGTGAACTTCGGAGCTAGGCGGGTTTTGCCGCTGCGTAGTCTGTGCGGCATGCACACCACCGGGAACCGAGTTGCGTCTGGGGGCGTCCTTGTCCCCGGTGCAGTACGGGTGAATGCGGGACCGACCGCGTCCGTACTTCGGGGGGACCGGAAACCAGCCGCCGTTTCCAGGCGCGCAAAGGTGCGCCTGCCCTAGGAGTAATCGTTCGATGAGCGAGCACCGTCGCAAACCGCCGCAGCCGCAGGGAGGCGGACGTGCCGCGGCCCGACGCGGCCAGTCCGGCTCGTCCTCCGGCCGCCGAGCGGCACCGCGAGGCGCCACCGGGTCTCCCTCCGACGCGTACGGGTCGGGATCTCACGCACCGGGAGGCGAGCAGCCGCAGTACGGCAGCCGCGCCGAGGCCCGACGTGCTGCCCAGAGGAGCAGTGGCGGACGCCGCAAGGCGCCCGAGAACGGCCGGCGCGGTCCCGGCGGTCCGGCAGGCCCCGGGCGCGGGCGCGCCGCCGCCTCCGACCGGAAGCGGTTCATCGACTACCCGCGCGCCAGCAAGTACGGCTGGCAGCGCTGGATGCCTTCCTGGAAGCTGGTCTCCGGCCTCTGCCTGGCCTTCTTCGGCAGCCTCGTCGCCATCGCGGGCATCGGCTACGCCATGGTGGGCGTCCCCAGCGACGAGAACGCCGCCGCACTGTCGCAGAACAACGTCTACTACTGGGCGGACGGCAGCCAGATGGTGGCGACGGGCGCCGGTGAGAACCGGCAGAACGTCACCATCGAGCAGATCCCCAAGGACATGCGGTGGGCGGTGATCTCGGCCGAGAACAAGTCCTTCTACGAGGACTCCGGCGTCGACCCCATGGGCATCGTCCGTGCCCTGGGCAACATGGCGACGGGTGGTGACACCCAGGGTGGTTCGACGATCACCCAGCAGTTCGTCAAGAACACCTACCTCACCCAGGAGCAGACCGTCTCCCGGAAGTTCAAGGAGATGTTCATCTCGATCAAGGTGGGCAACGAGCTCACCAAGGACGAGATCCTCCAGGGCTACCTGAACACCTCGTACTACGGCCGGGGCGCCTACGGCATCCAGGCCGCCGCCCAGACCTACTACGGCAAGGACGCCAAGAACCTCAGCGCGAGCGAGTGCGCCTTCCTCGCGGCCCTGCTGAAGGGCCCGACGTACTACGACCCGGCGGGTAACGAGAGCATCGACGCCTCGGCGACCGCCGACGCCAACCGCGAGCGTTCCGAGAAGCGGTGGCGCTGGATCCTCGGCGAGATGAACAAGGACGGCCATCTCTCGGACGCCAAGTACCAGGAGGCCGTCCAGAAGTATCCCGAGCCGCAGGGCCGCAAGGCGATCAAGGGTATGACCGGCCAGACCAGCTACCTGGTCGACACCGCCAAGAGGTACGTGCTGGCCCACTCCGACATCTCGGAGGCCAAGTTCGACCAGGGTGGCTACCAGATCTACACGACCTTCGAGAAGAGCAAGGTCGACGCCCTGGCCAAGGCCGTGAAGAAGATCGAGAAGGAGCGCATCGACCCGAAGCGGAAGCTGGACCAGCACGTCCAGTTCGGCGCCGCGTCGGTGCGGCCGAACGACGGTGCCATCGTCGCGATCTACGGCGGCGCGGGCTACGAGAACGGTCACTTCACCAACAACGCCGACACCTCCGGTGTCCCGGTCGGCTCGACCTGGAAGCCGTTCGTCCTCGCCGCCGCCATGCAGTACGGCACCTACAAGAGCGACGGCGTCGGCCTCTCGCCGATGAGCAAGTACAACGGCAACGACCACCTCAAGGTGCAGAAGCCGGACGGCAGCTACTACCTCAAGAAGGACAACTCGCTCTTCTACCAGGAGAACGAGAGCGATCATCCCTGGGGCTACATCACCCTGCACAAGGCGATGGAGCAGTCCGTGAACACGCCGTTCGTGCAGCTCGGTGTCGATGTCGGCATGGACAACGTGGCGAAGGTCGCCGAGAGCACCGGCATCCTCAAGCAGAGCTTCTCCGACATCAACCCGTCGTTCGCGCTCGGTACCTCGACCCCCAGCGCGATCCGCATGGCCGACTCGTACGCGACCTTCGCGGCGTCCGGCAAGCAGGCCGACCCGTACTCGGTCAAGGAGGTCAAGGAGGGCGGTCAGCCGCTCCCAGGCTTCGAGAAGCCCAAGGTCGCCCAGGCGATGCCCGAGAACGTGGCCAACAACGTCACCAAGGTCCTCGAGAACGTCATCGAGAACGGCACGGGTCAGAACGCCAAGGCCCTGGGGCGCACGGCGGCCGGCAAGACCGGTACCACCGACGAGAACAAGTCGGCCTGGTTCGTCGGCTACACCCAGCAGCTGTCGACCGCGGTCGCGATGTTCCGTGAGAACCCCAAGAACCACGCGCTGCTCTCCATGAACGGCACAGCCGGTGTGGACTCGATCCACGGTGGTGACATCCCCACCTCGGTGTGGACCGAGTACATGAAGGTGGCGCTGAAGGGCAAGTCCGACCCCGGCTTCCCGGCGGCCGGCGAGATCGGTGAGGTCCTCGACCAGGTGGGTGCCCCGTCGCCCACGCCGAGTGTCACGGCCACGCCCACCGAGACGGAGACGGAGGAGCCCAGCCCGACGCCGAGCACATCGGAGCCCGAGCCCACTCCCAGCCCGTCTGCGAGCGAGACCTGCACCTTCGGCTGGTGTGGCGAGAACGGTGGAGCGGACACGGGCGGTGGTGGCACCGACGGCGGGGTGACCTCCTCACCCACAGCCACGGAGACCACCGGAAGCAGCAACGGCGGAGGAAACGGGAACGGCAGCGGAGGATTCTTCGGAGGAACCGACTCCGAGTAGCGGAGACCGCCGCCCGCCCGTAGTGCCCCTGTTTCACGTGAAACCCTTCGTTTCACGTGAAACAGGGGCACTTTGCTCTTCGGCCACGACGCCCCGTCCGCCATGGACGGAGGTCACCGTGGACTCTCAGCCTGGTACGGCAGGATGGCCCCATGCCCAGTGCAGAAACGACGCAGACGAGCGCGCACGAGCCGGATCCGGTGCGGCCGACGAAGGCCGACGAGGTCTCCGCGGCCGGCAGCGAGCTGATCGGCGGACCCATCGGGCGGCGCGCCCTGCTCGGGACGTCCTGGTGGACTCCCGTGCGGGTGATCGCGCTGGTGGCGATCGGCGTGTTCGCCCTCGGACTGGTCCAGAAGGCCCCCTGCTACAACGGAGCCTGGTTCTTCGGGGCCAGCTCGCAGTACACGCACGCGTGCTACTCGGACATCCCGCACCTCTACCAGGGGCGCGGTTTCGCCGACGGACTCGTGCCGTACTTCGACCGGCTCTCCGGTGACATGGAGTACCTGGAGTATCCGGTGCTGACCGGTGTCTTCATGGAGGTCGCCGCCTGGCTCACCCCGGGCAGCGGCAGCATCCAGCACCAGGAGCAGTGGTACTGGATGGTCAACGCCGGGATGCTGATGGTCTGTGCGGCCGTCATCGCCGTCTGCGTGTCCCGGACGCACGCCCGGCGCCCGTGGGACGGCCTGCTGGTCGCTCTCGCTCCCGCGTTCGCGCTGACCGCCACCATCAACTGGGATCTGCTGGCCGTCGCTCTGACGGCCGCCGCGATGCTGATGTGGGCCCGGGGGCGCTCGCTCGCCTTCGGCGTCCTCCTGGGGCTCGCCACGGCCGCCAAGCTCTATCCCGTCTTCCTGCTCGGCCCTCTGTTCGTGCTGTGCTGGCGGGCGGGCAAGTGGCGGGACTTCGGCAAAGCCCTGGGAGGCGCGGCCTTCGCCTGGGTGGTGGTGAACGGGCCGGTGATGCTCTTCGCCTTCGAGGGCTGGTCGAAGTTCTACCGGTTCAGTCAGGAACGCGGCGTCGACTTCGGCTCCTTCTGGCTGATCCTGGCCCAGAACTCCAGCGACCCGCTCAGCACCGAGACCGTCAACACCCTGGCCACGCTGCTGATGCTGCTGTGCTGCGCGGGCATCGCGGCGCTCACCCTCACCGCCCCGCGCCGGCCGCGCTTCGCCCAGCTGGCGTTCTTGATCGTCGCGGCGTTCATCATCACCAACAAGGTCTACTCACCGCAGTACGTGCTGTGGCTGGTGCCGCTGGCCGCGCTGGCCCGGCCCAGGTGGCGGGACTTCCTCATCTGGCAGGCGTGCGAGGTCATGTACTTCCTGGGCATCTGGATGTACCTCGCCTACACGACCAGCGGTGACGCCCACAAGGGACTGCCGACCGACGGCTACCACTGGGCCATCGGCGTGCATCTGCTGGGGACGCTGTACCTGTGCGCCGTCGTCGTGCGCGACATCTTCATGCCGGAACGGGACGTGGTGCGCCGGGACGGCGACGACGACCCCTCGGGCGGGGTGCTCGACAAGGCGGAGGACGTCTTCGTCTTCGGGCCTGCGGCACATCCGGGGCGCCATGCGGCCCACTTCGACGGACCGCAGGTCGACTGGGGCGTCGGCGCCGCCAAGACCTCGGAGAGTTCGCCCTGAGCGAACACCGTGCCAGGGCTCCACGAGAAAGGCCGTACGCGGGACTCCGCGTACGGCCTTCTGCGTGTACGGCCTTGTGTGTCCCTGAAGGGCTCAGCGGTCCACGAGGCGGTCGAACTGGGTGGTGGTGTGCCGCAGATGGGCCACCAGCTCGTCGCCGACCTTCGGCTCCGGGGCGTCGGAGGGCACGAACAGGATGGACACCTGCATGTGCGGAGGCTCGGCGAACCAGCGCTGCTTGCCGCCCCAGACGAACGGAGAAAGGTTCCGGTTGACCGTGGCGAGGCCGGCCCGGGCGACGCCCTTGGCGCGCGGCATGACGCCGTGCAGCGCCTTCGGGGCCTCCAGGCCCACCCCGTGCGACGTACCGCCCGCCACGACCACCAGGAAGCCGTCGGAGGCCGCCTTCTGCTGCCGGTAGCCGAAGCGGTCGCCCTTGGTGACCCGGGTGACGTCCAGGACCGCGCCGCGGTACTCGGTGGCCTCGTGGTCGCCCAGCCACAGCCGCGTGCCGATCCGCGCGCGGAACCGGGTCTGCGGGAACTGCTGCTGGAGCCGGGCCAGTTCCTCGGCCTTGAGGTGGCTGACGAACATCGTGTGCAGCGGCAGCCGGGCCGCGCGCAGCCGGTCCATCCAGCCGATGACCTCCTCGACGGCGTCCGAGCCGTCGGTGCGGTCCAGCGGCAGATGGATCGCGAAGCCCTCCAGACGCACGTTCTCGATGGCGGAGTGCAGCTGCGGCAGGTCCTGCTCGCTGATGCCGTGCCGTTTCATCGAGGACATCACCTCGATGACCACCCGGGCACCCACCAGGCCGTACACACCGTCGATCGACGACACCGAACGCACCACCCGGTCGGGCAGCGGCACGGGCTCCTCGCCGCGCCGGTACGGCGTCAGCACGAGCAGGTCACCGCCGAACCAGTCCTTGATGCGCGCGGCCTCGTACGTGGTGCCGACGGCGAGCATGTCGGAGCCCAGCCGGGTGGCCTCCTCCGCCAGCCGCTCGTGTCCGAAGCCGTAGCCGTTGCCCTTGCAGACCGGGACCAGGCCCGGGAACTGCTCCTGCACGTGCTTGTGGTGCGCCCGCCAGCGCGCGGTGTCGACGTAGAGCGTGAGCGCCATGGCCGGACCTGGAACCTTTCTCGTGGCTGCGGTGTATCAGAGGTATGGAAGCTGTCGGAGCTGTCGAAGCCGTTGTGGCTATCGAAGCAAATGCCCGGGTCTCAGCGACGCGACATGTAGATGTCGAGCGCCTTGTGGAGCAGCTTGTTCAGCGGGAAGTCCCACTCGCCGAGGTACTCGGCCGCCTGGCCGCCCGTGCCCACCTTGAACTGGATCAGGCCGAAGAGGTGGTCGGACTCGTCCAGCGAGTCGGAGATGCCGCGCAGGTCGTAGACGGTGGCGCCGAGCGCGTAGGCGTCGCGCAGCATCCGCCACTGCATCGCGTTCGAGGGCCGGACCTCACGGCCGATGTTGTCGGAGGCGCCGTAGGAGTACCAGACGTGCCCGCCGACGATCAGCATCGTCGCCGCGGAGAGGTTCACACCGTTGTGCCGGGCGAAGTACAGCCGCATGCGGTTGGGGTCCTCGGTGTTGAGGGCCGTCCACATGCGCTGGAAGTACGACAGCGGGCGGGGCCGGAAGTGATCGCGCACCGCGGTGATCTCGTACAGCCGCTGCCACTCCTCCAGGTCGTGGTAGCCACCCTGGACGACCTCGACGCCAGCCTTCTCGGCCTTCTTGATGTTCCGGCGCCACAGCTGGTTGAAGTTCTTGTGCACCTCTTCCAGGGACCGGTTCGCCAGCGGCACCTGGTAGACGTAGCGGGGCTGCACATCGCCGAAGCCGGCACCGCCGTCCTCGCCCTGCTGCCAGCCCATACGGCGGAGCTTGTCGGCCACCTCGAAGGCGCGGGGCTCGATGAAGTCGGCCTCGATGTCGCGCAGCCGCTTCACATCAGGGTTCTGGATGCCCTGCTTGATGGAGGAGGCCTCCCAGCGCCGGATGATCACCGGCGGGCCCATCTTCACGGAGAACGCGCCCTGCTGCTTGAGGTGGGCCAGCATCGGCTGGATCCAGTCATCGAGATTGGGCGCGAACCAGTTGATGACCGGGCCCTCGGGCAGATAGGCGAGGTAGCGCTTGATCTTCGGCAGCTGGCGGTAGAGGACGAGGCCCACACCGACCAGTTCACCGGTGCGCTCGTCGAACCAGCCGAGGTTCTCGGAGCGCCACTCCGCCTTCACGTCTGCCCATGCCGGGACCTGCATGTGACTCGCCGACGGCAGGCTCTGGATGTATGCCAGATGCTGCTCGCGACTGATGGTCCTCAGGGTCAGGCTCATTCGGGGCGCTCCTCGGGCTGGTGTGTCCCCATGGGTTCAGGGGCTCCGGCTCTAGCGCCGAAGCCTACTGCGCCCGGGGAGCGCCCTCACTGGGCGCAGGGCACCTTCGCCCCGGCCTGTGGGCCGCCGGGGCGGAAGGCGTTGTCGGCAGGGCGGTGCGGTGTCAGCCGAAGAGACCGCCGTGGGCCATGCCGAGGAAGAAACCGACTCCGGAGGCACCGAGGCCCAGGATCAGTCCGAAGCGTTCGCGGGTCGTCTCCGAGATCCACTGGCCGTAGGCGCCGGTGCCGATCCCCACCAGGCCGGTCCACGAGCTCAGCAGATGCAGGCTGTGGAACTGCGCGGTGATGAAGGAGACCACACCCAGGAGCAGGGTCACCGCCATCAGGGCGTCCTGGACGGGATGGGCCCGGCCGTCGGTGGCGAAGAGGGAACCGGCGGTGTTCGGTCGCAATGCCTGTGCCATGAGGCACCTCCTTGCGGAAGGCGGCGCACTGTAGCGCCATACACACCCGATGTGTCCAGATTGACGGTCTACCCGGCCGGATTTCAACCGGAAGCTCGTGTGCGGGTACTCTGTACCGTCTGCACCGGTGTCTGCCCAGGCACGCCCGGATCCCGTCCGGCCGACCTGGGGACCACCGCTCACCGACCCTCGATTGTCAGTGGCGGCCGATACCGTTGCGTACGCATCACGACCCTCCTGCCACGGAACGACCGTGGCCGCTGAGTCCAAAGGAGGTGGGTTCCACATGCGTCACTACGAGGTGATGGTCATCCTCGACCCCGATCTGGAGGAGCGCGCTGTCTCCCCCCTGATCGAGAACTTCCTCTCTGTCGTCCGTGACGGCGGCGGAAAGGTCGAGAAGGTCGACACCTGGGGCCGTCGTCGTCTCTCGTACGAGATCAAGAAGAAGCCTGAGGGCATCTACTCGGTCATCGACCTGCAGGCCGAGCCTGCGGTCGTCAAGGAGCTCGACCGCCAGATGAACCTGAACGAGTCGGTCCTCCGGACCAAGGTCCTCCGTCCCGAGACCCACTGAGCTCCTCCGCTCAGCTGATCTCGGGTACCGAGTAGCAACACCAGCAGCCAGCAGCAAACCCGCCGAGAGGTTCACCCATGGCAGGCGAGACCGTCATCACGGTCATCGGCAATCTTGTCGACGACCCCGAGCTGCGCTTCACCCCCTCCGGTGCGGCGGTCGCGAAGTTCCGTGTCGCGTCCACCCCCCGCACCTTCGACCGTCAGACCAACGAGTGGAAGGACGGCGAGAGCCTGTTCCTGACCTGCTCGGTCTGGCGTCAGGCGGCGGAGAACGTCGCGGAGTCCCTTCAGCGAGGCATGCGCGTCATCGTGCAGGGCCGGCTGAAGCAGCGGTCCTACGAGGACCGTGAGGGTGTCAAGCGCACGGTCTTCGAGCTGGACGTCGAGGAAGTCGGCCCCAGCCTGCGCAACGCCACGGCCAAGGTCACCAAGACCACCGGCCGCGGTGGCCAGGGCGGTTACGGCGGCGGCGGTGGCGGCGGCCAGCAGGGCGGCGGCTGGGGCGGTGGCCCCGGCGGCGGTCAGCAGGGTGGCGGCGCTCCCGCCGACGACCCGTGGGCGACCGGCGCTCCCGCCGGTGGCAACCAGGGTGGTGGCGGCGGCTGGGGCGGCGGCTCCAGCAGCGGTGGCGGCTACTCGGACGAGCCTCCCTTCTAAGGGCCGGCTCGCATCCCAACTTCTTGATCACACAGGAGAATCACCATGGCGAAGCCGCCTGTGCGCAAGCCGAAGAAGAAGGTCTGCGCTTTCTGCAAGGACAAGGTCACGTACGTGGACTACAAGGACACGAACATGCTGCGGAAGTTCATTTCCGACCGCGGCAAGATCCGTGCCCGCCGCGTGACCGGCAACTGCACGCAGCACCAGCGTGACGTCGCCACGGCCGTCAAGAACAGCCGTGAGATGGCGCTGCTGCCCTACACGTCCACCGCGCGCTAAGGGAGGGTGACCGAAACATGAAGATCATCCTCACTCACGAGGTCTCCGGCCTCGGTGCCGCCGGCGAGGTCGTCGACGTCAAGGACGGCTACGCTCGCAACTACCTGATCCCGCGGAAGTTCGCTATCCGCTGGACCAAGGGTGGCGAGAAGGACGTCGAGCAGATCCGTCGTGCTCGCAAGATCCACGAGATCCAGACCATCGAGCAGGCCAACGCTGTGAAGGCCCAGCTCGAGGGTGTCAAGGTCCGCCTGGCCGTTCGCTCCGGCGACGCCGGCCGTCTCTTCGGTTCCGTCACCCCGGCCGACATCGCCTCGGCGATCAAGGCTGCCGGTGGCCCCGAGGTCGACAAGCGCCGCATCGAGCTCGGCACGCCGATCAAGACCCTGGGCGCCTACGAGACGTCCGTGCGTCTGCACCCCGAGGTTGCCGCCAAGGTCAACGTCGAGGTCATCGCGGCCTGATCACCGCGTTCGGCTTGAACAGCTGAGAGAGGGGCCGTACCCGTCAGGGTGCGGCCCCTCTCTGTTCTCTCTGTTCTCTCTGTTCTCTCTGTTCTCTCTGTTCTCTCTGTTCTCTGGATGAGCGGAAGGTCTGGGTCGAGTCGGCCTGAGGCTGTTTCACGTGAAACGACGGTTTCACGTGAAACGTTCAGCGCCGACGGTCGCTCAGCGGGTCGCGCCGGTCACGATCCAGCGGCCGGAGCGGGTGCGTATCCACAAGGTGGCCATCCGTACGGTCATCATCAGCGTCATCGCTGTCCACAGGGCGGTGAGCCCACCGCCGAGTGCGGGGACGAGCAGGGCCACTGGAGTGAAGACGGCCAGTGTGAGCACCATCGCCCAGGCGAGATACGGGCCGTCGCCGGCCCCCATCAGGACACCGTCCAGGACGAAGACCACTCCACTGATCGGCTGGGACAGCGCCACGACGAGCAATGCGGACAGGGCGGCGTCCGTGACGGCCGAGTCGCTGGTGAACAGCGGCAGGAAGAGCGGGCGGGAGATGATCACCAGCAGGCCGAGCAGGACACCGACCGCGACACCCCACTGCACCATGCGGCGGCAGACATCTCGGGCGCCCTGGGCATCACCGGCGCCGAGGTAGCGGCCGATGATGGCCTGCCCCGCGATGGCGATGGCGTCGAGTGCGAAGGCGAGCAGGCTCCAGAGCGACAGGATGATCTGGTGAGCGGCGATATCGGCATCACCGAGCCGTGCCGCGACGGCGGTGGCGATCATCAGGATGGCCCGCAGCGAGAGGGTGCGGACCAGCAGGGGGACGCCCGCCTGGGCGGAGGCCTTGATGCCGGCGGCGTCGGGCCGCAGCGAGGCTCCATGACGACGGGCACCCCGCACGACGACGACCAGGTAGGCGGCGGCCATACCGCACTGAGCGATCACCGTGCCCCAGGCGGAGCCCGCGATGCCGAGGTCGGCGCCGTAGACGAGGCCCGCGTTGAGGGCGCCGTTGGCGACGAAGCCCGCGATGGCGACGTACAAGGGTGTCTTCGTGTCCTGAAGTCCGCGGAGCACGCCCGTCGCGGCGAGGACGACGAGCATGGCGGGGATGCCGAGCGCGGAGATGCGCAGATAGGTGGTGGCGTAGGGGGCCGCGGTGTCGGAGGCGCCGAACAGCTCCACGAGGGCCGGTGCCGTGGGAAGGAAGACGGCGATGACGCCGGCGCCCAGCAGCAGCGCCAGCCAGATGCCGTCCATGCCCTGCCGGATGGCGGCTTTGAGTTCACCGGCGCCCACCCGGCGGGCCACGGCGGCGGTGGTGGCGTAGGCGAGGAAGACGAAGACGCTCACCGCTGTCATGAGGAGCGCGGAGGCGACGCCGAGGCCGGCGAGCTGTGCGGTCCCGAGGTGGCCCACGATGGCGCTGTCGGCCAGGACGAACAAGGGCTCGGCGACCAGTGCGCCGAAGGCCGGAACGGCGAGCGAGACGATCTCTCGATCGTGCCGTCGCTTGGTGGTTCCGGGGGTCGCGGGAGCCTGTGTCATGAGCACCAATCTAATCGTCCACAGGTAAGAGATGCAAAGGGTTCAAGACCCTTACTTGACGTCTTGTCCTGTGCGCTCTTGTGCACGGTTCGCAGTGATCTTGATCCGACTGGGGAAGTTTTTCTTCTGCACAGCCGGTGGACGGCAAAGGTGCAGCTCAGAGCCGTTTCTCACAGCGGCGGGAGTTCTTGTTCACAGGGCTGTCCACCGTGTCGTGCACAGGTTTCGGGCAGTTCTCCACAGCATCGCGCCCGTCGTCCACATGGCCTGTGGATAACCAGATTGGCTGACGGTGCCCGGGGGCCTACCGTGGTCCGGCGCCCGCTCCGTTCGCCGTCCGGGAAACCGTCATAAAACCGGCGCGGCAGAACCGGAGTTGGGCTTCTCGTTTTGTCAGTGCCGTGCCGTAGAAAAGACAGGCGCGGCGAGGTCCGCTCCGCGGACGGGAGGAGGTGGCTCGGTGAGCATTTCCGAGCCCTTGGACGATCCGTGGGCCGACAGCGGTCCCAGTGATCGCCTGCCCTCCCGTCGCCGTGCCGACGGGGGCCGGGGCCGGGACGAGCAGCACGACCGCGGCAGTGAGAACGGCGCTTGGGAGGGCGGCGGCTCGGCCTTCGAGCGGGTGCCGCCCCAGGACCTCAACGCCGAGCAGTCCGTCCTCGGCGGCATGCTGCTCTCCAAGGACGCCATCGCCGACGTCGTGGAGATCCTCAAGGGCCATGACTTCTACAAGCCGGCCCACGAGACGATCTACCAGGCGATCCTGGACATCTACGCCAAGGGTGAGCCGGCCGACCCCATCACCATCGCCGCCGAGCTGACCAAACGCGGTGAGATCAACAAGGTCGGCGGCGCCTCGTATCTGCACACCCTGGTGCAGACGGTGCCCACGGCGGCGAACGCCGAGTACTACGCGGAGATCGTCCACGAGCGCGCCGTCCTGCGCCGCCTGGTCGAGGCCGGCACGCGTATCACCCAGATGGGATACGCGGCCGACGACGACGTCGACGAGATCGTCAACCGCGCCCAGGCCGAGATCTACGCGGTCACCGAGCAGCGCACCAGCGAGGACTACCTGCCGCTGGGCGACATCATGGAAGGCGCCCTCGACGAGATCGAGGCCATCGGCTCGCGCAGCGGCGAGATGACCGGTGTGCCCACGGGCTTCACCGACTTCGACTCGCTGACCAACGGTCTGCACCCCGGCCAGATGATCGTCATCGCGGCCCGTCCCGCCATGGGTAAGTCGACGCTCGCGCTGGACTTCGCCCGTGCCGCGTCGATCAAGAACAACCTGCCGAGCGTCATCTTCTCCCTGGAAATGGGCCGCAACGAGATCGCGATGCGTCTGCTGTCCGCCGAGGCCCGGGTCGCCCTGCACCACATGCGCTCCGGCACGATGACGGACGAGGACTGGACCCGGCTGGCCCGCCGGATGCCCGATGTCTCCGCCGCCCCGCTCTACATCGACGACTCCCCGAACCTGTCTATGATGGAGATCCGCGCCAAGTGCCGCCGCCTCAAGCAGCGCAACGACCTCCGTCTCGTCGTCATCGACTACCTCCAGCTGATGCAGTCCGGTGGCTCCAAGCGGGCCGAGAGCCGGCAGCAGGAGGTCTCCGACATGTCCCGTAACCTCAAGCTGCTGGCCAAGGAACTGGAGATCCCGGTCATCGCGCTCTCCCAGCTGAACCGTGGTCCCGAGCAGCGCACCGACAAGAAGCCGATGGTCTCCGACCTGCGAGAGTCCGGCTCCATCGAGCAGGACGCCGACATGGTCATCCTGCTCCACCGCGAGGACGCCTACGAGAAGGAGTCTCCGCGCGCGGGTGAGGCCGACCTGATCGTGGCCAAGCACCGTAACGGCCCGACCGCAACGATCACCGTCGCCTTCCAGGGCCACTACTCCCGGTTCGTGGACATGGCGCAGACCTGATCCGCGGGGAGTCGTCCGGCGGTCGCCACACGGTCCGGCGGGCCCGGCGCGAATGGATTCGACTCCTCGCACCCGGCCGGGATGGACTGGGGGCATGACGACATCTCAGGAAGAGCTGCTCCCCGGCACCCGGCGGGCCCTGCTGCACCGGATCGCCGTGGCGCAGGCCGAGGGCCGGACACCGTCGCTGGTGGCGACGGTGGTGCGGGGCGGGCGTGCGGTGTGGCACGGGGCGCGGACCTCGGTGGAGGGGCACGCGCCGGACGAGAACGTGCAGTACCGGATCGGCTCTATCACCAAGACCTTCACCGCGGTTCTCGTCCTCAGGCTGCGAGACGAGGGAGTCCTCGACCTAGGGGACCGGCTGGAGCAGCATCTGCCCGGCACCGGCGCGGGGGAGGCGACCATCGCCGAGCTGCTGGCGCACACCAGCGGCCTGGCCGCCGAGACCCCCGCGCCGTGGTGGGAACGCACCCCGGGAACCCTGAGGCCGGAGCTCGCGGACGTACTCGGCGAGCAGCCCTTCCTGCATCCGGCGGGCCGCCGTCACCACTACTCGAACACCGGCTACACCCTGCTCGGTGCGCTCGTCGAGAAGCTGCGCGGCGCCCCCTGGGAGGACGTGCTGCGCCGCGAGGTACTGGAACCACTGGGCCTTCGCCGGACGAGCGGGCAGCCGTCGGCGCCGCACGCCGGCGGCTGGGCGGTGCATCCGTGGGCCGACGCCATGCTGCCGGAACCGTTGGAGGACCTGGGGCGGATGGCGCCTGCGGGACAACTCTGGTCCACCTCGGCGGACTTGGCCAGGTTCGCCGTGTTCCTGGCGCGCGGCGACGAGCGAGTGCTCAGCGCGGAGAGCGTACGGGAGATGCGGACGCCCGCCGCACCGGCGGAGGCCACCGATGTGACCGACGGCGCCACCTACGGGCTCGGCCTGCAGATCCAGCACCGGAACGGCCGGTTGCTGGTCGGTCACTCGGGCTCGCTGCCGGGCTTTCTGGCGAACCTCACCCTCAGCGTGGACGACGACCTGGCGGCGGTCGTGCTGACGAACTGCACCTCCGGACCACTGCCGGCGACGCTGGGCGCGGACCTCGTCCGTATCGTCGCCGAGGCGGAGCCCCGGATCCCCGAGCCCTGGCGTCCCCTGCCGGAAGTCGATCCGAAGGAGCTGGAGTTGACCGGGCACTGGTACTGGGGGACGCAGGTGTTCACCCTGCGGCTCACGGCCGACGGCGGCGTCTCGCTCGGTCCTCAGGCCACCGGCGGTCGTCGTTCGCGGTTCCGGGCGAACGGTGACGGGACCTGGACCGGGCTGGAGGGCTACTACGCCGGAGAGCTGCTGCGCCCGGTCCGGCGCCCGGACGGGTCCGTGAGCCATCTGGACCTCGCCTCGTTCGTCTTCACACGGCGGCCGTACGACGAGACAGCGGATGTGCCGGGCGGTGTGGATCCCGAGGGCTGGCGCGGACTCAAGTAACCCCAGGGGACTCCTTGGTGTCGCCCCGCTCCCCCAAGGGGCTCTGTTTCACGTGAAACAGAGCCCCATCGGCGTTCTGGAGCGCCGCAGAGATCAGAGCTGAAGCTTGAAGCCCACATGGGACGCCGTGAAGCCCAGCCGTTCGTAGAAGCGGTGAGCATCGACGCGGGAGCTGTCGGACGTCAGCTGGACCAGCTGGCAGCCCTCCTTCCGGGAGGTCTCGACCGCCCACTGGATGAGCTCGGTGCCAAGCCCGCCGCCGCGCTCCTCGGCGTGGATGCGTACGCCCTCGATGATCGAACGGGTGGCGCCGCGCCGGGAGAGGCCGGGGATGATCGAGAGCTGAAGCGTGCCCACCACACGGCCCTCGCGGATCGCCACGACCAGATGCTGGTTCGGATCGGCGGCGAGCCGCTGCCAGGCGGTCAGGTACGGGGTCAGGTCGTCCGGTGACTCGCGCTGGACGCCCAGGGGGTCGTCGGCCAGCATGGCGACGATCGCCGGGATGTCCTCGGCGACCGCGGCACGTATGTCAAGATCTCCCATGCCCGCAGCCTATGCGGGCACCTTGCCCGACTCCACGACCCGCACCAGGGGCGCCAGTTCGGGCGTCTTGGCCGCCTCGTCCAGCGCCTCGCGCAGCGCGGCGTCATTGGTCGGCCGCGCCTCCTCCAGCAGCTTCAGGCCCGTCTCGGTGACGTTGGTGTAGATGCCGCGGCGGTCGGTGGGGCACAGGTAGCGCTCCAGGAGTCCGCGGTCCTCCAGCCGGGTCACCAGACGTGTCGTGGCGCTCTGGCTGAGGACGACCGCGTCGGCGACCTGCTTCATCTGGAGGTGTCCGCCCTCCCCGTCGTGCTGCCGGCTGAGCACGTCGAGCAGCGAGTACTCGCGCACGCTCAGGCCGTGCCCGGACTGCAGGGCGCGCTCGATGTGCGCCTCGATCCGGCCGTGAAGCAGGGAGAGGGCGCACCAGCCCTGGGCGAGGGCGGTGAGCGCGGGGTCCGTCGCTGTCATTGGCTTTCCTCCGTCCCGGAGCGGCTGCATCCAGGATAGAGCAGCCCCGAAATAGCCCGCGATTGCATTTAGCCCGCGCCTGCAACTATTGTGAACGCACGCAAAGCGCTCCTGCAATCTTCTGGAAAGGTGTACCACCCCATGCCTCTCGCGCTTCTGGCCCTCGCGATCGGGGCCTTCGGGATCGGAACGACCGAGTTCGTGATCATGGGCCTGCTGCCCGAGGTCGCGGGCGACTACGGGGTGTCCATCCCCACCGCCGGTTACCTGGTGACCGGCTACGCCCTCGGCGTGATGTTCGGCGCCCCGCTGATGACGGTCCTCGGCACCAAGATCTCCCGCAAGCGGATGCTGATGCTGCTGATGGGCCTGTTCATCATCGGCAACCTGGTCTCCGCCGTCGCCCCTGTCTTCGCCGTCATGCTCATCGGCCGGGTGATCGCCTCACTCGCCCACGGTGCCTTCTTCGGCATCGGCTCGGTCGTCGCGGCCGACCTCGTCGCCCCGGACAAGAAGGCCGGAGCCATCGCGATGATGTTCACAGGACTCACCGTCGCCAACGTCGTCGGCGTTCCGCTGGGCACCCTGGTCGGCCAGTCCATCGGCTGGCGGGTCACCTTCGCCGTCGTCGCCGCGCTCGGCGTGATCGGCCTCGTCGGTATCGCCCGGCTCGTCCCCGACATGCCCAAGGCGGAGGGCGTGCGCCTGCGTCACGAACTGGCCGCCTTCAAGAACGTCCAGGTCCTGCTGGCCATGGCGATGACCGTCCTCGGCTTCGGCGGCGTCTTCGCGGCCATCACCTACATCGCGCCGATGATGACCCACGTCGCCGGCTTCGCGGACGGCTCTGTCACCTGGCTGCTGGTCCTCTTCGGGCTCGGCATGGTCGGCGGCAACCTGGTCGGCGGCAAGTTCGCGGACCGTGCCCTGATGCCGATGCTCTACGTCTCCCTGGGCGCCCTCGCCGTCGTGCTCGCGCTCTTCACGCTCACCGCACACGACAAGATCCTCGCGGCCGTCACGATCACGCTGATCGGTGCCCTGGGCTTCGCCACCGTCCCGCCGTTGCAGAAGCGGGTGCTCGACCAGGCGCACGGCGCCCCGACCCTGGCCTCCGCCGTGAACATCGGCGCCTTCAACCTGGGCAACGCGCTCTCCGCCTGGCTCGGCGGCCTCGTCATCACGGCCGGATTCGGCTACACCGCCCCCAACTGGGTGGGTGCCGCGCTGGCCGGGGGCGCCCTGCTCCTCGCCTTCGTCTCAGCGGCCCTGGAACGCCGCGACAACGCTTCCGACGCCGTGCGGGTGCCCGACACCCTCACCCAGCAGCCGGCCGCCGTCCACCACTGACCCGATCCGGCGGTCCCCGCGAGACCAGGGCCGTTCTCGCGAAGCCGGCCGGACCACCGTTCCCCCCACGGACACGGGCCGCACCGCAGGGGCCGTCCCCGCGGCCGGCGGCCCACAGCACCACTCGTAAGGAGAACCCCTGATGAGCACGACCACCGCTGTCGCCCCCCTGACCACCCAGGAAGCCGAGACCCTGGTCGCGACGGCCTACCGAGCCGCCGAAGCCGCCGGTGTCACGGTCAGCGTCACCGTGCTGGACGCGGGCGGCCACCTCCTGGCCTTCCGGCGGGACGACCGGGCCGTGCTGATCTCCGGGGAGACCAGCACCCGCAAGGCGTACACCGCCCTGCAGCTCGACGCCCCCACCGCCGACCTCGTCGACGCGGTCAAGCCCGACGGGCCCTTCCACAGCCTCCCGACCGCCCTCGACAAGCCGCTGCTGTTCATCGCGGGCGGTGTACCGGTGCGGCGGGACGGCCGGCTGATCGGTGCGATCGGTGTCGGCGGCGGTGCCCCGGAGCAGGACCACGGCTTCGCCACCGCCGCCGTGGAAGCCCTCGCCTGACAGCGGCTTTCCAACAGCCGGCGAAGGGTTCGGAAGAGCGCAGAGAGAAGACGGCAGACGCCGGTCCCCGACGGGGGCCGGCGTCCTGTGTGCCCGGGCGTGGTTCAGCCCGCGGCCACCGTCACGGGTGCGAAGCGCCGGCTCCAGTCACCGGGCAGCTCGCCGATGCCGTACGTCATGACCGCGTTGAACGCGACAGACACCAGCCCTCGCGCCTTCGCCCACGCCAGCAGCTCCTCATGGCGTACGTCGATGTCGGTGCGCAGCGGGCGGTCGGTGTGGGCGGCTAGGGAGGCGATCAGCGCCTTGGCGGTCTCGGTGTCCCGGGCGATCAGCGGACCGACCACATGTGTCTCCATGTTGGGCCAGGCGGCCGTGTAGCCGATGATCCGGCCGTTCTCCTCGGCGACGCGCAGCTGGTCGGCGAAGGCGGGCAGCCGGGTGACGATGTGCGTGCGGTCCGCGCCGAACACCTCTTCGTCAAGCCTCAGGATCGCCTGCAGATCCTCCGCCGTGGCCGACCGCGTGGAGATCTTCGGCTCCGATCCACCCGCGGTGAAGTGCCCCCTGAGCATCTCGGCCCGGCCGGTGACCTTGAAGCCCAGTTCCTCGTAGAGCGGGCGTCCGTACGGCGTCGCGTGCAGGGTCAGCGGGGTCGGGCCCATCGCGGTGACGATGTGACGCATCAACCGGCGTCCGATGCCCTTGCGGGCGTGCCGATCGGCGACCAGCACCATGCCGACGGCCGCCAGGTCGGGACGGTCGTAGGGGCCGTACTCGGTGACGACGCAGGCGCTGACGAGCCCGCCGTCAGGGTCGTCGATGCCGTACCCCTTGCCTGCGGTGAGGAGGAAGCCCCACTTGTGCTCCTCGCGTGGCCACCCCCGGTTCTCGGACAGGTCGGCGCAGGCGGTGAGATCGCGAAGCGTCAGACGGCGGATGGGCAGAGCGGCGAGGGAAGGAGTGGGCACGCAGGTCAGGCTGTCCGACGGGCCCCCTCGGCGTCCACCTGTTTCGGGTGAGACGTACGTCCTTTTGGCCATGCTGTTGCCCTGTGCCGGGTGCGAGGACACGGAGGCGGACGACGGCGAGGTGTTTCACGTGAAACATCGGAGAACGAACGGGCATCAGCCGTGAAATAGGCGGTCCGCGGACCGGTGGCCCGGCATGGTGCCCCGGTAGCCTCGAGCGCCATGGCGAGACTTCATCTCTTCGATCTCGACGGCACCTTGCTGCGCGGAACATCCGCACCGGTGGAGATCTCCCGACAACTCGGCCTGGAAAGGGAGACCCTGGCACTCGACCGGGCGGTGTCGACCGGAGAGATAGGCCCGCCGGAGTATGCGAAGCGCGTGCACCGACTCTGGGCGGAGCTGACCGAGGCACATGTGGCGGCTGCCTTCACCGGGGCGCCGTGGCTGGCCCGCATCCGCGATGTCTGGGCGGAGATCAGGGAGCGGGGAGATTACTGCGCCGTCGTCTCGTTGTCCCCCTCGTTCTTCGTGGAGCGGCTCACCGGCTGGGGCGCCCATGCGGCCCATGGGTCCCGCTTCCCCGCCGTGCCGTTCACCGAGCCCGTTGACCCGACGGGGGTGCTCAGTGCGGCGGCCAAGGTGCTGATCGCTGAGCGGCTGTGCGAGCAGTTCGGGGTGACGCGGGCCGACTGTGTGGCGTACGGCGATTCGGCCTCGGACAAGGACCTCTTCGCTGTCGTACCTGTTTCCGTCGCGGTCAATGCGGACCGGCACCTGACCGGTCTCGCGACCCATGTCTATGAGGGGGAGGATCTGTGGGATGCCTATGAATTGGTCCGCCGCGCCCGGTAATTGGAAGAATTCATGGTTCGCCCCATGGTCGGATTCGTGAGGGGCCGAGGGGGGACTTGTGTGCGGGGCGGTGGCCGGTATGGTCGAGTCCGGTTCCCGTTCGGGAAGGGCCGCGTGCCTCCCGGCCGGGAACAAGAACAAGGCAAAGAAGCCTGACGGGACGGAGAGAACGAGGACCCGTGTTCCGGGTTATGCGGCCGCCGCATCGGCGGGACAGGTTCGATGGGGCCGCATCGGACACGGCAGCACACGGGGAATGCAAGCCGTCTGCGGGGGAAGCAGGCACCTTCCGAGCGCGGAAGTGCGCAGACCGACCGAGAGATGTTCGAGGCGAGGCACAGCATGGACGCTCCGACCACCACGTCGGCCGACAACGGCACTTCCGACGGCGGGGGCGGCTGGTTCGCGCCGCGCAAGCAGCCGGTGACGGCACCGGAGGGCGAGCGGGACAGCGCATCCGCCCCTGAGCCCACCGGGATATCCCCGGCGCCCCCGATACCCACGCCGGAAGGGACGGCTGCCCGCCCCGAGGAAGCCCCGCACCGCGTTCCCGCCCAGCACCCCACTCAGCACCCCACCCAGCGTCCGACGCTGTACCAGCCTTCGCCCGCTCAGCCCTCTCAGCCCGGACGGTCCGGGCCGCGCGGCTCGTCCGCTCCGACCGGTCTCGCCGGGCCGCACGCCCCCACCGCACCCGCAGAGGCCCCGCAGCCGACCGCCCCGGCCCGCCAGGCGTCACCGGACGCGGTGCTCGTCCAGCGGACCATGGCCGAGATAGGCCCGGTCGCGGACAAGGTCACCTCCTACTTCTACGCACTGCTCTTCGTGCGCCACCCCGACCTGAGGCCGCTCTTCCCGCCCGCGATGGACACCCAGCGGGACCGGCTGCTCAAGGCGCTGCTCACCGCCGCCGAGCACATCGACAACACCCCGGTCCTCGTCGACTACCTGCAGAACCTCGGCCGGGGACACCGCAAGTACGGCACCCGTCCCGAGCACTACCCGGCCGTCGGGGAATGCCTGATCGGTGCGCTGAGCCGGTACGCGGGTGCCGTCTGGGACCCGGAGACGGAAGCCGCCTGGGTCCGGACGTACACGACGATCTCGCAGATCATGATCGACGCGGCGGCCGCCGATGAGCTGCGCGCACCCGCCTGGTGGCACGCCGAGGTCGTCTCGCACGATCTGCGGACGCCCGACATCGCGGTGATCACCGTCCGCCCCGACCAGCCCTACCCGTTCCTCGCCGGCCAGTACACAAGCGTGGAGACGCCCTGGTGGCCGCGGATCTGGCGGCACTACTCCTTCGCCTCGGCGCCCCGCTCCGACGGGCTGCTCACATTCCATGTGAAGGCGGTCCCCGCGGGGTGGGTCTCCAACGCCCTGGTGCACCGCGCCCGGCCCGGTGACGTCATCCGTCTCGGCCCGCCGGCCGGCTCCATGACCGTCGACCACACCACCGACAGCGGACTGCTCTGCCTGGGCGGCGGCACCGGCATAGCCCCCATCAAGGCGCTGGTCGAGGATGTCGCCGAGCACGGCGAGCGGCGACCCGTCGAGGTCTTCTACGGAGCCCGCACCGACCACGACCTGTACGACATCAACACGCTGCTCCGGCTCCAGCAGAGCCACTCCTGGCTCTCCGTGCGCGCCATCATCGACCAGCAGGCGCACCTCCAGCTGCCCGACGCCATCCGCGAGTACGGCCCCTGGAACGAGTTCGACGCCTATCTCTCGGGGCCGCCCGGCATGATCCGCAGCGGGGTGGACGCGCTCAGGTACGTCGGCATCCCCTCCGACCGCATACGGCACGACTCCGTGGAGGAACTCGTCGTCATGGGCAGCTGAGCCGCCCGAGCGGAGCCAAGGCCGCCCGAGCCCGTCCGAGCACGACAAGGCCTGCCCCAGGGGAGCCGTCAGTGCGGCGCGAGTCCCCGGAGCGTCAGCCCAGGTCGGGCGCGTGCATGGCGCGTACGCCCTCGACGTTCCCGTCGAGGTAGTGCCGCAGCGACAGCGGGACGAGGTGAACGGAGGCAATGCCCACCCGGGTGAACGGCACGCGCACGATCTCGTACTCGCCCGCCGGTCGCTCCACCTCGGGGCCGTGCCGCAGTGCCGGGTCCATGGACTCCAGGCGGCACACGAAGAAGTGCTGCACCTTCACCCCGGTCGCCCCACCGTCCTCACCGATGTGCTCGACCGTGTCCACGAAGCACGGCACCACATCGGTGATCTTGGCGCCGAGTTCCTCGTAGACCTCGCGGTGCAGGGCGTCGACGACGGTCGGGTCCTCCGGCTCGACCCCGCCACCGGGCGTCACCCAGTAGGGATCGACACCGGGCTTGGTGCGCTTGATCAGGATCAGGTCGTCACCGTCCAGCAGAACGGCACGGGCGGTGCGCTTGACCACGGGTCGGACGGTCATGACTGAAATGTGGCCCCGCTGGTTCCACGTGAAACATCGCGAAACGTGACCGATGGGGCTCATGGAGTGACGCTCAGCACCAGTCGGCCGCCGACTGCTGCAACCACTCGTGAGCCCGTGCGATATGCGGCATCGCCAGCGTCCCGGTACGCACCACCAGGAAGTACGTACGCAGCGGCGGTATCGCGGGATCGTGCAGGGCGACGACATCCCCTCGTTCCAGCGCGTCGGCGCACAGATAGCGGGGCAGTACGGCGAGTCCGGCGCCGGTGATCGTGCAGGCGAGCACCGCGCGCAGATCGGGGACGATCACCGTTCCGGAGGCGGCCGGGCGGGAGTTGAAGACGGAGGCCCAGTAACGGGCGACGAAGGGCAGGGACTCGTGAACCTCGACGACGGGCAGGTTCTCCAGGGCGGCCGCCCCTTTGCTGCGCGGCGTCCCCTCGCCGATGCGCTCGGCCCAGCGCGGGGCGGCGACCAGGACATGCTCTTCATCGCAGAGCGGGGTGGGGATGAGCAGGGCGCCTCGTGGACGGGCTGTGCTGATGCCGAGATCGTGGTGCCCGGCGGCCACCCCCTCCAGGACCTCCTCGGCGTTCCCGAAGGACGCGCGCAGGGACAGCCCCCGTCCCTCCTCGCCGGTCAGCGCCGCCAGGGCCGGCAAGGCTCGCGCAGCGGTGAACTCAGGAGGTCCGGCGAGATGCAGGGTGCGTAAGGAGGACTCTTCGTCCAGCCCGGTCTCGGCTATCTCCACCAGAGCGTCGAGATGCGGGGCGGCCTTGTGGGCGAGCTCGTCGCCGATGGTCGTCGGGGTCACGCCGCGGGCCTGCCGCAGGAACAGCGGACGGCCCAGCTGGCGTTCCAGAGTGCGGATCTGCGAGGTGACGGCGGGCTGGGAGAGGCCCAGCAGGGCGGCAGCGCGGGTGAAGGAGCCGGCCCGGTGCACCGTCACAAAGGTGCGCAGCAAGGCCAGGTCCATGGTGGTGTGCCCCCTTACCTCGCTGCCTCCCGGCCCTCGGGCAGGGCCCAACTATAAATAAGTCGATAGGTCTCTGTCGCTACGGTGATTGGACACTGACACAGAGTCAACTAGCCTTGTTCGCGCGGTTCTTCGCGCGCAGAACCGAGGACGGTCCGAGCCACGAGGGGGGAGGCTCGGACCGTCCGTTCGACGTATGGCGGGTAGCCGGAAGAGCGAGAGCACCGCAGCGGCCGGGGCTACGGAGGAGGAGACCCGCCGACGGAGAAGGCCCGCCGACGAGGAAGGCCCGTCGAGGAGGAGGCCCGCCGGAAGGGCAGCCCGGCCGAGGAGGAAGGCCCCGCCGAGGACGGGGCCGGGGCCGCCGTCGTGATCAGCCGGCCGACTCGTCCAGCGCCCGCAGCAGATCGGCCACCAGGTCCTCGGGGTCCTCGGCGCCGACCGAGAGCCGGATGAAGCCCTCCGGCACCGCGTCCCCGCCCCAGCGCCCGCGCCGCTCGGCCGTCGAACGCACCCCGCCGAAGCTCGTCGCGTCGTCCACGAGCCGCAGCGCTTCGAGGAAACGTTCCGCTCGCTCCCGCGTCGGCAGCGTGAAGGACACCACGCAGCCGAAGCGGCGCATCTGCTGCGCGGCGATCTTGTGGGACGGGTCCTCGGGCAGGCCCGGATAGCGCAGCCCCGTCACCTCGGGCCGCTGCCGCAGCGCCTCGGCGACCACCAGGGCACTGGCGTTCTGCCGGTCCACGCGCAGCTGGAGGGTGGAGATCGAGCGATGCGCCAGCCAGGCCTCCATCGGGCCCGGGATCGCCCCGATGATCTTGCGCCAGCGCCGTACGGCCGTCATCGCCTCGCCGGAGCGTCCGGTGACGTAGCCCAGCAGGACGTCACCGTGCCCCGTGAACTGCTTGGTGCCGCTGGCCACGGAGAAGTCGGCGCCCAGCTCCAGCGGGCGCTGGCCGAGCGGCGTGGCGAGGGTGTTGTCGACGGCCACCAGGGCGCCGCGCGCGTGGGCCGCCTCGACGAGCCGGCGGATGTCGCAGACGTCCAGACCGGGGTTGGACGGGCTCTCGATCCACAGCAGCTTCGCCCCGTCCAGGACGTCCAGCTGCGCGTCGCCGCCCGTCGGCGCGGTGCGCACCTCGATGCCGTACGCCTCCAGCTGCGCCCGTACCAGCGGCAGCACCTGGTAGCCGTCGCTGGGCACGACGACCGTGTCGCCCGCGCGCAGCTGGGAGAAGAGCACCGAGGAGATGGCGGCCATGCCGGAGGCGAAGACCAGCGTCTCGACGCCGTCCTCCCCGGGCGCCTCCAGCTCGCCGATCGCCTGCTCCAGATGGGTCCAGGTCGGGTTCTCGTCGCGGCCGTAGGTGTACGGCCCGGTGGGCTCGCCCGGCAGGTGGAAGTGCGCGGCGAACACCGGCCCCGGCAGGGTGGGCTCGTACTTCACCGGCTCCGGCAGCCCCGCCCGCACCGCGCGGGTGCCGTCACCGCTCGTCAAACGCCCCGAATCGCTCATGCCGCCTGTCCTTCCACGTGCTCACGTACCGCGGCGAGCAGACCGGCGCTCGCCGCCTCCACCATCTCAAGGCACTCCTCGAAGCCGTCCATGCCCCCGTAGTAAGGGTCCGGGACGTCGAGGTCGTCGCCGGCCGCCGGGTCGTAGGAGCGCAGCAGCCGCACCTTCCGCGCGTCCTGCTCGCCGGGCGCGAGACGGCGCAGCGCCGTGGCGTGGCCGGCGTCCAGGGCGACGACCAGATCGAGCCGGTCGAACCAGTCGGCGCGGAACTGGCGTGCGGTGTGCGCGCTGTCGTACCCGTGCTCCTCCAGTACGGCGACGGTGCGCGGGTCGGCCGGGTCGCCCTCGTGCCAGCCGCCGGTGCCGGCGCTGTCCACCACGACCACGCCGTCGAGCCCGGCCTCCTCGACGCGGGCGCGGAAGACGGATTCGGCCATCGGGGAGCGGCAGATGTTGCCGGTGCAGACAAAACAGACGCGGTACGTCATCGCACTCAGTCCTTGTCGGGCAGGACGACGTTGAGCGCCCAGGAGACGATCGAGATGATCAGGCCGCCCACGACGGCGGTCCAGAAGCCCTCGACATGGAAGCTCAGGTCCAGCTTGTCGGCCAGCCACGAGGTCAGCAGCAGCATCAGGGCGTTCACCACCAGGGTGAACAGACCGAGCGTGAGGATCAGCAGCGGCAGGCTGAGCAGTTGCACGATCGGCTTGACCAGGACGTTCACCACGCCGAAGATCAGCGCCACCAGCAGCAGGGTGCCCACCTTCTTGCCCGTGCTGTCACCGGTGAGGGTGATCTTGTCGAGCAGCCACACGGCGACGGCGAGGGCACCCGCGTTGGCAATCGTCTTGACTAGGAAATTCATCATGTGTCTGATCGTGGCAGACGAGATCCGCTACGAGCAGGGGCGCGAGGCTACCTAAAGATGAAGGCATTCCGGCTGGACGAACTGGAGGCGGAGCGCGCCGCCAACGACGGGGCCTACCTGCAGTTTCTGCGGGAGCGGAACATGTCGGTCGGCCTGTACGCGCTGGACGCGGGGGAGCACGACCGGCAGCAACCGCACAATCAGGACGAGGTGTACTTCGTCGTCAGCGGCCGTGCCGCGATCACCGTCGGCATGGAGACCACCCAGGTCGCGCGCGGCAGTGTGGTGTACGTCCCGGCCGGCGTCGCTCACAAGTTCCACCACATCAGCGAGGATCTGCGGGTCCTGGTGGTGTTCTCTCCGCCCGAGAGCTGACCTGTCGGCCCTCGATTCCCTAGGGGACCGGTCAGGGGAGGACAAGGGATGCGAGGCCCCCGTCGGGCCTGCTCGCGGACCTAGCATCGAGGGCAGGACATCGAGAGCGAGAGAAAGGCGAGGGCGATGCGAGAGATCTTCGCGGGGCTGCCGTGGTGGGTGAAGTGGGTCGCGGTGCCGGTCATCGCCCTGGTGGTGTTCGGCGGTCTGATAGCCAGTGTGGTCGGCTTCGTGATCGCTCTGCTGTTCAAGGTGCTGCTCTTCGTGGCACTGGTGGGCGGACTCGTCTACGTGGTGCGGAAGTTCACGGCCGGTTCGTCCTCGCGGGGCGACTGGTAGACGAGTGGGTGACGGGGACCGGTGACGAGGAGGACCGGTTCCCTCGGGCGAGGGAAGTTTCCCCGGACAGAGCGTCTGCGGGCCATGGCGGACGGTTAGAGTCCGGAACCCCCCCCCGCGGGACGACGACCCCGCGAGCGGCGTACACCCCCGTACATCCCACCCGTGTTCCCCCGCACGGGCTGCCCCCCTCGCGCTTCGGGAGTGCCCCATGGCCACGGCTGACACCGCCCCCGCAGGATCACAAGCACCCCCCGCCCCCACCCGCTCTCCTCACCCCGCCCCTCCCCTTCGCGTCCGGCCCCCCGAGCAGCCTTCACCGCCGGGAGCGTCCCCCAGGCGCCCGCAGGAGCAAGCGGCCCCTCCGCAACAGCCGACACCGCGGTCCCGCCCGTCGGGCACCCCTGCCGGCCCCGTCACCTCATCCGGACCGGCTGCCCGTCCCGGCCCGACCACCCCGTCCACGGCCCCCTCTGGCCCCGCCACCCGACCCGGCCCCGCCACCTCACCCACGACCCGATCCGGCCAAACGGCCTCTCCCGGTACGACTACGACCCGGTCGGGCCCGCCCTCCCCTCCAGGTACGGCTGCGACCCGATCCGGCCCCGCCATCCCACCCAGTGCGGCTGCGCCCGCCCCCCGATCCGGTCCACCCTCCCCATGTCGCCCGGCGACCCCGGCCCTCTTGTCCCGCCCGGCGCCCCCTCAGGCCCGGTCGACCCCGGTGCCGTCATCCCGCCCCGGCACTCCTCTCGCGGCCCCTCCCGAGGCCCCTGCCGCGCAGCAGCCGACCTCGACCCTCATCGGATCGGTCCAGCGCGCGATGCGCCTCCTGGAGTGCGTCGCCGAGCACGAGTACGGCGCTCCCGCCAAGCAACTGGCCCGTATGACCGGCCTCGCGCTGCCCACGACGTACCACCTGCTGCGCACCCTGGTGCACGAGGGCTATCTGCGCCGGGAGAAGGGCCTGTTCTTCCTCGGTGCGGCAGCCGAGCGACTGAGCAGCAGCGGAGCGCAGGAGAAACGTCGCAGCACGATTGCGGAGGCGCTCGCCCACTGGCGGGATTCGATCGGCGTGCCCGTGTACTACGCGATCTACCGGGAAGGCGAGATCGAGGTCGTGTGCGTCTCCGACACCCCGGGCAACCCGGCGGTCGAGGAGTGGGCGGACTTCCGGGAGACCGGCCATGCGCACGCCATCGGACAGTGCCTGCTGTCGCAGCTCGACGAGGCGACCCGTCGCGATCACCTGGAGCGTTACCCCGTGCAGTCGATCACTCCGTACACCGTGCGTGACAACCGCATGCTGCTCCAGCGCCTCGCGAGGGTGGGACGGATGGAGCCGGTCGTGGAGCGGCAGGAGTACGCGCTGGGGACGGTCTGCGCGGCCATCCCGATCACGGTGGGTACGACGGCCGCGACGATGGCCATCTCCCTGCCGTGCCACCAGGCGGACCGACTGCTGCCCGCCGCACGGCAGTTGCAGAGCGAGGTGGGTCGCCTTCTGGGGTCGCTGGCGATCTCTATCAGTATCTGAAAACTCACTCCTTGTGATCTCCCGTGTACTTTCAGCAAGATGCCACCAGTATTCAACGGTTGATTCCCGGCCAGTCGACGGCAAAAGACGGGGTTACACGATGCGCGAGTCCGTACAGGCAGAGGTCATGATGAGCTTTCTCGTGTCCGAGGAGCTGTCCTTCCGCATTCCGGTGGAGCT
Source organism: Streptomyces sp. NPDC001532 (assembly GCF_040298625.1). Taxonomy (NCBI): domain Bacteria; kingdom Bacillati; phylum Actinomycetota; class Actinomycetes; order Kitasatosporales; family Streptomycetaceae; genus Streptomyces; species Streptomyces sp. NPDC001532. The sequence goes on along the minus strand of NZ_JBEPAL010000008.1, from coordinate 5,675 downwards.
GCGCTACGAGACGTGTGATCCCTATGCGGTGCGACTGACCTTTCACTTGCCCGGTGACGCCCCGGTGACCTGGGCCTTCGGTCGCGAGCTGCTGATCGACGGCGTGGGTCGGCCCTGTGGGGAGGGTGATGTGCGGGTCTCCCCGGTCGAGCCCGACTCCCTCGGTGAGGTGCTGATCCGGCTTCAGGTCGGCGCCGACCAGGCGCTGTTCCGCTCCTCGTCGGCGCCGCTCGTCGCCTTCCTCGACCGCACCGACAAGCTGGTGCCGCTGGGGCAGGAGGGCTCGCTCGCCGATTTCGACGCCCACCTCGACGAGGCGCTGGACCGCATCCTCGCCGAGGAGCAGAGCGCGGGCTGAAGCAGCGCTTACTACGGTTGGCGTAACGCTTCTGCTTGGCGTTTTGGCATTTAGGCGTATCGACGTCCGGCGGGGGCGCACAGCCCCCGCCCGATACCCGCCACTCCCCTCGTCCTCGTCCTCAGCATCAGCCTCAGCACCACGTCAGCGCTTGCGCCGCCGCCCCCGGCCGCCGCGGCCCGTCGGGGTCCGGACACCGTTCGCGCCGCCGTTGCCGGCGCCGGCCATCCCGGGTGTGGCGGGCGCGGTCTCAGGGCGGTCCGCGGAGACGACCAGTGCGGCCAGGGCCGTGGTGACCGGCACCGACGCCACCAGGCCGATCGAGCCCACCAGGGTGCGCACGATCTCCTCGGCCACCAGCTCGCTGTTGGCGACCGTCCCCACGCTGCTCTGGGCGATCGAGAACAGCAGCAACAGCGGCAGCGCGGCGCCCGCGTAGGCGAGGACGAGCGTGTTGACGACCGAGGCGATGTGGTCCCGGCCGATCCGGATGGCCGCGCGGTACAGCCCCCGCCAGCCCATCGTGGGGTTGGCCTCGTGCAGCTCCCAGACCGCCGAGGTCTGGGTGACCGTCACATCGTCGAGCACACCGAGCGAACCGATGATGATGCCCGCCAGTAGCAGACCGCTCATGTCGATCGACGGATACAGGCCGTGGATCAGCCCGGTGTTGTCGTCGGTGTTGCCGGTGAGCGCGGCCCAGTCGACGAAGACCGAGCCAAGGAAGCCGATCAGCAGCAGCGAGATCAGGGTGCCGAGCACCGCGACGGATGTGCGGGCCGAGAGGCCGTGGCACAGATACAGCGCGATCAGCATGATGGCGCTCGACCCGATCACGGCCACGAGCAGCGGGTTCGAGCCCTGGAGGATGGCCGGCAGGATGAAGAGGCTCAGCACCATGAAGCTGAGGGCCAGCGCGATCAGGGCCATCACACCCCGCATCCGCCCGACGATCACCACGGCGAGGGCGAAGATTCCGGCGAGCACCGTCATGGGCACCCTGCGGTTCACATCGGTCACCGAGTACTGAAGGTCCTCCGGCGCGGAGGGCTCGTAGGCGACGATCACCTCCTGGCCCTCGTGCAGCTGCCGCGACTGGTCCGGCTGGACGATCTCGGTGAAGGTACGGCCGGTGTCCTCGCCGGTGTCCACCCGGATCGTCGCCTTCTTGCAGGTTCCGTCGGCCTGCTGCTGGGCGGAGGAGCCCTCGGCGGTGGAGGTGTCTCCGGTCGGGGGAGGCGCCGAGGCGTTGACCGAACCGCAGTCCACCTCCTCGACCTTGGTGACGGTGGCCTGCTGGGTCTGCCGGTCGAAGCCGACTCCGGTCCTCTCGTGCGGCGGAGCGCCACCCGGCCACAGCACCACGAGCCCGACCAGCACGGCGGTGGCGAACGGAATGATCACCGCGGCGATCAGCTTGCGCAGATGCTTGGAGACCGGTGCGGCGGGCCCATGACTGTGCGAGTGCCCATGCCCGCCTCCGGACCCGTGTCCGCCTCCGCCCCCGGACCCATGCCCGCCCCCGGACCCGTGCCCGCCTCCGCCTCCGGACCCGTGTCCACCACCAGCCCCGTGCCCATGCCCATGTCCGTGCCCATGCCCGTCACCGGACCCAGGACCGTGCCCGCCGCCCGCATCAGGTCCGCCTCCGGGACCGTTGCCGGCTCCTGGACCATTGCCGGCTCCGGGGCCGGCGCCATACGGGGGCTCGGGCGGTGGGAACGGGGGGTGCTGGCTCGTGGTCACCGACCGATCATCGCAAGAACGAACGAGGCCCCCTGGTCACCGCGCCCGAATTGACGCTAGCGTGGGGGCACCTTTGTACACGCGGGAGCTCGGAGCACCGGGCTGAGAGGGCGCTGACCTCCGTCCCAGCGATGTTTCACGTGGAACGTCATCTCACGCGAGTGACGTTCCCCACGAAACGTCGGCAGACGGATACCGCTGCGTCGACCGCCGAACCTGTTACCGGGTAATGCCGGCGTAGGGAGTAGGTCTCATGACCATCAAGGACGCGCGCACGCCTGCCTCCACGCAGAACGCCGAGGTCTCGACGGAGACGTCGGCGGACGAGGAGGCCGGGAAGTCCATCGGCTGGCACAAGGCGTATGTCGAGGGCACCCGCCCCGACCTGCGGGTGCCGGTCCGTCAGGTGCATCTCACCGACGGGCAGTCGGTCACGCTGTACGACACCTCGGGCCCGTACACCGATCCGCACGTCGATACCGACGTCCGCAGGGGCCTGCCGCCGCTGCGCGAGAACTGGATCATCGCCCGCGGCGACACCGAGGAGTACGCGGGCCGGCCCGTCCGTCCCGAGGACGACGGCATCAAGCACACCTCGCCGCGTGGCGGCCTGCGCAACCTCGACGCGGTCTTCCCGGGCCGCCCGCGGCAGCCGCGCCGCGGCTGTGGCGGCGAGGCGGTCACGCAGCTGGCGTACGCCCGCCGGGGCGAGATCACGCCGGAGATGGAGTACGTGGCCATCCGGGAGAACGTCTCTCCCGAGGTGGTCCGCGAGGAGATCGCGGCGGGCCGGGCCGTGCTGCCGGCCAACGTCAATCACCCGGAGATCGAGCCGATGATCATCGGCAAGCGGTTCCTGGTGAAGGTCAACGCCAACATCGGCAACTCGGCGGTGACGTCCTCCATCGAGGAGGAGGTCGAGAAGATGACCTGGGCGACCCGCTGGGGCGCCGACACGGTCATGGACCTCTCCACCGGCCGCAACATCCACACCACCCGCGAGTGGGTGCTGCGCAACTCCCCCGTCCCCATCGGCACCGTGCCGCTCTACCAGGCGCTGGAGAAGGTCGACGGCAAGGCCGAGGAGCTGACCTGGGAGATCTACAAGGACACGGTCATCGAGCAGGCCGAGCAGGGCGTGGACTACATGACGGTCCACGCGGGCGTGCGGCTGCCGTACGTGCCGCTCACCGCCAACCGCAAGACCGGCATCGTCTCCCGCGGTGGCTCGATCATGGCCGCGTGGTGCCTGGCGCACCACAAGGAGTCGTTCCTCTACGAGAACTTCGAGGAGCTCTGCGAGATCCTCGCCGCCTACGACGTCACGTACTCCCTCGGTGACGGCCTGCGCCCCGGCTCCATCGCGGACGCCAACGACGAGGCGCAGTTCGCCGAGCTGCGCACGCTCGGGGAACTCAACCGGATCGCCAAGCGGTACAACGTGCAGACGATGATCGAGGGCCCGGGCCATGTCCCGATGCACAAGATCAAGGAGAACATCGACCTCCAGCAGGAGATCTGCGAAGAGGCGCCGTTCTACACGCTCGGCCCGCTGACGACGGACATCGCTCCGGCCTACGACCACATCACCTCCGGCATCGGTGCCGCGATGATCGCCTGGTGGGGCACGGCGATGCTCTGCTACGTCACGCCCAAGGAGCACCTGGGGCTGCCCAACCGGGACGACGTCAAGACCGGCGTCATCACCTACAAGATCGCCGCGCACGCGGCCGACCTCGCCAAGGGGCATCCCGGGGCGCAGGAGTGGGACGACGCACTGTCCGACGCCCGCTTCGAGTTCCGGTGGGAGGACCAGTTCAACCTGGCTCTCGACCCGGACACGGCCCGCGAGTTCCACGACGAGACGCTGCCGGCCGAGCCCGCCAAGACAGCGCACTTCTGCTCGATGTGCGGGCCGAAGTTCTGCTCGATGAAGATCTCCCAGGACATCCGCCGGGAACACGGCGGCTCCCGGGTGGAGATCGAGCAGGGCATGGCGGAGAAGTCGAAGGAGTTCGCCGCGGCCGGCAACCGGGTCTACCTGCCGATCGCGGACTGACCCGACGTCGGTCCCGGCCTCGCGGCACGTCGGCGACCAGCCGTCTTCGGCTTGCGCTCCCCGCGTGGGGGCGCAAGCCGACGGTCACTCCGGCCGGTGCTCCGGGCCGCCGAACTCCGGGCTGGAGTAGTCCGGGCTGCTGAAGCTCGGCCGGTGCCCCGCCGCCGAGCCGTCGCCCGGACTGGTGAAGCCGGGGCGGCCGTAGCCCAGGTGGGGCATGCGGCTGGTCGGCGCCGGGGGCGTCGTGCGCCGCAGCGCGGCCGTGCCGGGTTCGGCGAGGGCGTCCCGCAGGAACGGCAGGATGCCGCGCTCCAGCAGTGCCTCGCGCCAGGCTTCTCTGGCCAGCGTCAGCTCGCCGCTCGGTTCGCCGTACGCACCGGTCTCCGGTGAGGGCCGGTTGCGCAGGGCGGTGAGCAGCAGTCCGACGGCGGCGACCAGGATCGCCAGGGCGGTCACGGCACCGAACACCCATCCGGTGGTCAGCATCGTGCGGGCGAAGGCCCGCTCGGGGTCGAGCATCTTCAGGATGTAGCCGACGAGCAGGAAGATCGCCGCCGCGGTTCCGGCCAGGACGGGAGCCAGGACGGCGACCACGGCCACGGCGCCCGCGCCCACGGTCTCGGCGGCCTCTCCCACGGTCGTGGCGAGCCCCAGCGGACTGGGACCCGGCTCGGTGGAGTCGGACGTGCGGACCGGTGACGCGGTGGACGGCGCCGGCCGGCGCAGTTCCTCGCGGACCTTCACATAGTGCTGGTACTCGGTCGCCGCGGCGGCCGTGATGAGGGCGGAGGCGCCGAGTGCCATGGTGCGCAGTTGTTCGGTGGTGAGCCGCTGTCCGACAGCGGCCAGTTCCGGGTGGTGAGGGGCGGAGCGCAGCGCCTCGTCGAGGAGCCGCTCGTACTCTTGGCGGTCCTCACTCAGCAGGTGCTGCGGAACGCTGTTCATCTGCATCCCCCGATGCTCCGTAGGGCTTGGGGCTCGCACGCTGACGAGCCGTCGGGCAGAAACGGAGGGGAGCCTGCTACGGATAAGGCGATGGTAGAGCGGTGACGGTGGGGGGTGACAGGGGGTTTACCGAAATTGGGCCCCGGCCTGGACCGTCACGCGACGGTCCGCCGTCCGGGGACGCCTGCCCGGTGAACGCTCAGCCAGTCAGGGGGAGTTGCTGGACCAGTAGCTTTCCGGCCATGGTCACTCCGCCGTCCATGGCGATGGCGAGCCCGTCGGCGTAGACGTGCGGTCCCTCGACCAGCGGACCGGTGCTGTCCTCGCCGTCCTCGGAGCCGACCTCGCCCAGCAGGTACGGAATCGGACTGTGGCCGTGAACGATGCGGGTGCCGCCGTACGTATCGAGCAGGGAGCGCACGGCGTCGGCGCCGCCCTCGTCGCGGAAGGAGAAGCGCTTGGTGAACTTGCGGAACAGGTCCCAGACCTCGTCCGCGTCGTTGCGGGTGATGGTCTCGCGGACGTTGTCGTTGACGGCCTCGATGGAGTCGCCGTAGTCGAGGTAGG
>NZ_JBEPAL010000007.1:0-243920 GCF_040298625.1 Streptomyces sp. NPDC001532 | reverse complement strand
TCGAGCAGACCCGCAGGCACGCCGCCATCGCCGCCCTGCTGCGCGTCCCGCACGCCGTCCTCGCGGTGAACAAGATGGACCTCGTCGGCTACGAGCAGCAGCCGTTCGAGCGGATCGTGGAGGACTTCGCGGGCCACGCCGCCGAGCTGGGCCTGCCCGGCTTCACGCCGGTGCCGGTGTCGGCGCTGGCCGGGGACAACGTGGTGGAGCGGTCGGAGCGCACGGACTGGTACGACGGTCCGGCGCTGCTGGAGTTCCTGGAGCGGGTGCCCGTCGGCACCGGCCCGGCCCACGCGCCCGCCCGCCTCCCCGTCCAGTACGTCATCCGGCACGGCGAGGCCCGCCGCTACGCGGGGCAGCTGGCCTCGGGCGCGCTGTCGGTCGGGGACCGGATCACCGTCCACCCGTCCGGCGAGACCTCCGAGATCACCGGCATCGACGTGCTCGGCCGGCCGGTGGAGACCGCCCACGCGCCGCAGTCCGTCGCGCTGCGCCTCGCCGACCAGCGGGACGTCTCGCGCGGCGACATGATCACCGCGGGGGCCGACGCGCCCACGCCGACCCGGGACGTCCGCGGCGCCGTCTGCCATCTGGCCGACCGTCCGCTGCGGCCCGGCGACCGGGTGCTGGTCCGGCACACCACGCGGACCGTCAAGGCGACCGTCCGGGACCTCGGCGGGGCGGCCGAGCTGACCGCCAACGACCTGGGCCGGATCGCGCTGCGCACCGCCGAGCCGCTGGCCCTGGACGACTACGCGGTCTCCCGGCACACCGGCGCGTTCCTGGTGATCGACCCGGCGGACGGGGCGACCCTCACGGCGGGCATGGCGGACCTCAGCTCCCCAGCGTGAGCCGGGGCCTGGGCGCGTCGGTGCGGCCGGTCCGCGGGCGCCGGCTGCCCGCCCGGTACGGGTCCGGCCAGACGGCGCCCGGACCGTCGTAGCCCTGCTCGGCGGCGGCGTGCAGGGTCCAGTGCGGGTCGTACAGGTGCGGGCGGCCCAGCGCGCACAGGTCGGTCCGCCCGGCCAGGATCAGGGAGTTGACGTCGTCCCAGGAGGAGATCGCGCCGACCGCGATCACCGGGACGCCCGTCTCGTGCCGGACACGGTCGGCGAACGGCGTCTGGTACGACCGCCCGTACTCCGGCCGCTCCTCGGCCACCACCTGCCCGGTCGACACGTCGATCGCGTCGGCGCCGTGCGCGGCGAAGGCGCGGGCGATCCGCACGGCGTCCTCGGCGGTGGTGCCGCCGTCGGCCCAGTCGGTGGCGGAGATCCGGACCGTCATGGGCCGCTCCTCGGGCCACACGGCCCGTACCGCGTCGAAGACCTCCAGCGGGAAGCGCAGCCGTTTCTCCAGCGAGCCGCCGTAGGCGTCGGTGCGCAGGTTGGTCAGCGGGGAGAGGAAGCCGGAGAGCAGATAGCCGTGCGCGCAGTGCAGTTCGAGCAGGTCGAACCCGGCGCGGGCGGCCCGTACGGCGGCGGCGGTGAACTGCTCGCGCAGATCGGTGAGCTGGGCGCGGGAGAGCTGCCGCGGGGTCTGCCCGCCGGGCTTGTACGGCAGTGCGGAGGCGGCCACCAGCGGCCAGTTGCCGTCCGGCAGCGGTTCGTCCATGCCCTCCCACATCCGCCGGGTCGAGCCCTTGCGGCCGGAGTGGCCGAGCTGGACGCCGATCGCCGTGCCCGGCGCCTGGGCGTGCACGAAGTCGGTGATCCGCCGCCATGCCTCGGCCTGACGGCCGGTGTAGAGGCCGGCGCAGCCGGGGGTGATCCGGCCCTCGGCGCTGACGCACACCATCTCGGTCATCACCAGCCCGGCACCGCCGAGCGCCCGCGCGCCGAGGTGGACGAGGTGGAAGTCGCCGGGGAGGCCGTCGGCGGCCGAGTACATGTCCATGGGCGAGACGACGACCCGGTTGCGCAGGGTCAGTCCGCGCAGCCGGAACGGGGTGAACATCGGGGGTGTGCCGGGCGGGCAGCCGAACTCGCGCTCCACGGCACCGGTGAAGTGGGCGTCGCGCAGCCGCAGGTTGTCGTGGGTGACGCGGCGGCTGCGGGTGAGCAGGTTGAAGGCGAACTGGCGGGGCCGCTGGTCGAGGTAGAGCCCCAGGTTCTCGAACCACTCCAGGCTGGCGCGGGCCGCGCGCTGGGTGGAGGCGACCACCGGTCGGCGCTCCTCCTCGTAGGCGGTGAGCGCCTCGTCGACGGTGGGCCGTTCCTCCAGGCAGGCGGCGAGGGCCAGGGCGTCCTCGACGGCGAGCTTGGTGCCGGAGCCGATGGAGAAGTGCGCGGTGTGGGCGGCGTCGCCGAGGAGGACCACGTTGCCGGCGGACCAGCGGTCGTTGACGACCGTGCGGAAGGTGCTCCAGGCCGACCTGCCGGACCGCAGGGGCCGGCCGCGCAGCGCCTCGGCGAAGATCTTGGCGCAGCGGTCGACGGACTCCTGCCGGTCGAGGACGTCGAATCCGGCGGCGCGCCAGACCTCCTCGCGCATCTCGACGATCACCGTGGAGGCGTCGGGCGCGTAGGGGTAGCCGTGCAGTTGCAGCACGCCGTGCTCGGTCTCGGCGATCTCGAAGCGGAAGGATTCGAAGGCGAAGTCGGCGGCGAGCCAGAGGTAGCGGCAGCGGTGGGCGGTCACGGTGGGCCGGAAGACGTGGGCGTAGGCCTCGCGGGTGCCGCTGCCCGCGCCGTCGGCCGCGACGACCAGGTCGTGGGTCTTCGCGAGCCGGGCGGGGTCCGGCGCCTCGCGGTGGTGGCGCAGTTCGACGCCGAGGTCGCGGCAGCGGTTCTGGAGGATCTCCAGGAGGCGCTTTCTGCCGAGCGCGGCGAAGCCGTGGCCTCCGGCGGTGTGGCGGACGCCGCGGTGGACGATGTCGATGTCGTTCCAGCGGACGAAGTCGCGTCGCAGGGCGGCGTGGACGACCGGGTCGGCGTGTTCGATGCCGCCGAGGGTCTCGTCGGAGAGGACGACGCCGAAGCCGAAGGTGTCGTCGGGGGCGTTGCGCTCCCAGACGGTGACGGCGCGCCGCGGGTCGAGGCGTTTCAGCAGGGCGGCGGCGTAGAGGCCGCCGGGGCCTCCGCCGATGACCGCCGTGCGCAGGGGGCGGCCGGGCTCGCTCACCGTCCCCTCCACTTGGGCGGGCGCTTCTCGGTGAACGCCGTGTGGAACTCGCGGTAGTCCTCGCCGGTCATCAGCAGGGCCTGGGTGGAGGCGTCCAGTTCGACCGCCGCGGCGAGCGGCATGTCCAGCTCGGCGGTCAGCAGGGCCTTGGTCTGGGCGTACGCCAGGGCCGGGCCCTCGGCGAGGCGGCGGGCGAGGGCCTGCGCGGCCTCGTCCGCGCGGCCCTCGTCGGTCACCTCGCTGAGCAGGCCGATGCGCTCGGCCTCGGGGGCGCGGACCGCTTCGCCGAGCATGAGCAGGCGGGTCGCGTGGCCGAGGCCGACGACGCGGGGCAGCAGGTAGGCGGCGCCCATGTCGCCGCCGGAGAGGCCGACGCGGGTGAAGAGGAAGGCGAAGCGGGCGCTGGGGTCGGCGACGCGGAAGTCGGCGGCCAGCGCGAGGACCGCGCCGGCGCCGGCGGCCACGCCGTGCACGGCGGCGATCACCGGGAACGGGCACTCCCGGACGGCCCGTACGACCTGGCCGGTCATCCGGTTGAAGTCGAGGAGCTGGGCGGTGTCCATGGCGAGGGTGGCGCCGATGATCTCGTCGACGTCACCGCCGGAGCAGAAGCCGCGCCCCTCCCCCGCCAGTACCAGGGCGCGCACGGAGCGCTCGCGGGACAGCTCGGCGAGCAGGTCCCGCAGGTCGGCGTAGGCGCCGAAGGTGAGGGCGTTGAGCCGGTCGGGGCGGGCGAGGGTGACGGTGGCGATGCCGTCGGTGAGGTCGACGCGCAGGTGCTGCCAGCGGGGGGTGCGCGCGGCGGAGCCGGTGAAGGGACTCATGACGGGCGGCCTCCTCGGGAGGTTGCCCTACGAAGTTATCACTCGAATGTGACTGTCGTCATGAGTGCGCGATAGACCGGGTGCCGGAGCGGGTATCCGTCACGGTGTGACCGAACATCGTCCGGTCGTCCACAACCCGGTAACGGCGGGAGCAGCCGGGCGCGGCGGGCCGTCGCGGTGGGTAGGCCGCCCGGTGCCGGGGCGAGAGTCCCGGACGGTGCCCTCGGAGGACTGCCGGGCGGCGCCGTACCATTCATCAGGTTGAAAGCAGGACAGCTTGTGTCAGGACAGCCTGTGTCCCGACCGCGGGAAACCTGCGGCATGAACGGACTCGCCTTGCACGAACGACCCGCAACCCGCCCGTCACCCGGCCACCACCCCTCACGGAGGCACTTCGTGCCGCCTCACTCGCCGGCCTCCTGGCGCATCGCGCTGCCGCACTCCGCCGCGGCCGTGCCCGTGGCCCGCGCTCTGGTCCGCACCGCCCTGGCCGAGCTGGAGCACGGGGCCGACACCGACACCGCGGAGCTGCTGACGGCGGAGCTGGTGGCGAATGCCGTGGAGCACACCTCCGGGGACACGCCGATAGAGCTGGTGGTGGAGCTGCTGCCGACCGGCTGCAAGGTCGAGGTGCACGACCCGGACCCGGCGCCGCCGGGCGATCTGACGCATCCGGCCGACATCGAGCCCGATCCCTGGCAGGAGGGCGGGCGCGGGCTGCTGCTGATCCGCGCCCTCAGCTCGTCCTGCGGTCACCGCCCCACCGAGTCCGGCAAGGCGGTGTGGTTCAGACTGGCTGCGGTACCGCGTCAGTGGCGTCCGCGTCCGGAGTGACCTGGGCCAGCCGCGACCGGCGGCGGCCGTAGCCGAGGTAGACCAGCAGTCCGGCGACCAGGAACACGGCGAACTGGAGCCAGGTGGTCCAGCCGGTCTCGTACATCAGGTAGAGGCAGCAGCCGACGCCGAGCACGGGCAGCACGGGGTACAGCGGCACCCGGAAGGTGCGGGGCAGGTCCGGCTCGCGGCGGCGCAGCGCGATCACCGCGACGTTGACCACGGCCATGACGGCGAGCGTGCCGATGGTGCACAGGTTGACCACCGCGTCCAGCGAGGAGAACGCCGCGGGGACGGCGAAGACCACCGCGATGATCAGCGTGCCGGCGACCGGCGTGGCGGTGCGCGGGGAGACCTTCTCGAAGACGCGCGGGATCAGTCCGTCCCGCGACATCGACATCAGGATGCGGCTCTGGCCGTACATCACGGCGAGCACCACCGAGGCGATGGCGACGACCGCGCCGAAGGCGATGATGCCGCCGCCGACGCCCGAGCCGGTGACCCGGTCGACGACGTACGACAGCGCGGCGGGCCGGCCGCCGACCTCGTCGCCGCCGATGGCGCCGATGGCCGCGAGCGCGACCGCGCTGTAGAGCACGGTGACCACGCCGATGCAGACCAGGATCGCCACGGGGATGTCCCGGCGCGGGTTCTTCGCCTCCTCGCCGGCGGTGGTGATCGCGTCGAAACCGATGTACGAGAAGAAGGCGGCGGTGGTGCCCGCGCCGATGCCGGCGAGTCCGGCGGGCGCGAACGGCATCAGGTTGTCGTCCTGGAAGGCGCTGAAGCCGATCGCGCAGAAGGCGACGAGGATGGCCAGCTTGAGCACGGCCATGGCGGCGGTGGCACGGGCGCTCTCGCGCACACCGCGCACCAGGAGCACGGCGGCCATGGCGATGACCAGGACGGCCGGCAGGTTGACGACCCCGCCGTCGCCGGGGCTCGCGGAGAGCGCGGTGGGCAGCTGGACGCCGAGGAGGCTGTCGAGGAGTTCGTTGACGTACTGGCTCCAGCCGACCGCGACCGCGGAGACCGACACGCCGTACTCCAGGAGCAGGCACCAGCCGACGAGGAAGGCGGTGGTCTCGCCGAGTCCGGCGTAGGCGAAGGAGTACGAGGATCCGGAGACCGGGATCGCGCCGCCCAGCTCGGCGAAGGCGAACGCGGTGAGGACGCAGGTGATCGCGGCGAGGACGAAGGAGACGACGACGGCCGGGCCGGCCTGGGCGACGGAGTCGGAGAGGCCGACGAAGATGCCGGTGCCGACGATCGCGCCGACGCCGAAGCAGATCAGCTGGAACAGGCCCATCGTGCGACGGAGGCCGTGACCCTCGCGATCGGCGCCGGAATCGGCGACCAGGAGGGCGGGGGACTTGATGCGGGGCATGCGGGTGGTGCTCGTTTCTGGGGACGGAGTGCGCCCGGGTGGGGGCGCGCGGCGGCCGCGGAAGGGGTGGCTCCGGGCCGCCGGACAGCTTAAGGCCTGGTCAGGCGAGAGACAGCTCAGGCGAGCGTGGCGACGAGCACAGCCTTGATGGTGTGCAGGCGGTTCTCGGCCTCGTCGAAGACGACGGAGTGCTCCGACTCGAACACCTCGTCGGTGACCTCCAGGGAGTCCAGGCCGTGCGTCTCGTGGATCTCCCGGCCGACCTTGGTGCCCAGGTCGTGGAAGGCGGGCAGGCAGTGCAGGAACTTCACGTCCGGGTTGCCGGTGGCGCGCAGCACGTCCATGGTCACCGCGTACGGGCCGAGCGCGGCGATCCGCTCGTCCCAGACCGTCTTGGGCTCGCCCATGGAGACCCAGACATCGGTGGCGACGAAGTCGGCGCCGCGCACACCCTCCTCGACCGACTCGGTGAGGGTGATCCGGGCGCCGCTGCGCTCGGCGAGCTCCTGGGCCCGGTCGACGATCTCCTGGGCGGGCCAGTAGGACTTCGGGGCGACGATCCGCACGTCCATGCCGAGCAGGGCGCCGGTGACCAGGTAGGAGTTGCCCATGTTGAAGCGGGCGTCGCCGAGGTAGGCGAAGGCGGTCTCCTTGAGCGGCTTGCTGGTGTGCTCGGTCATGGTGAGCACGTCGGCGAGCATCTGGGTGGGGTGCCAGTCGTCGGTGAGGCCGTTGTAGACGGGCACGCCCGCGTACGCCGCCAGCTCCTCGACGCCGGCCTGGCTGTCGCCCCGGTACTCGATGGCGTCGAACATCCGGCCGAGGACGCGGGCGGTGTCCCGCACGGACTCCTTGTGGCCGATCTGCGAGCCGGAGGGGTCCAGGTAGGTGGTCGAGGCACCCTGGTCCGCGGCGGCGACCTCGAAGGCGCAGCGGGTGCGGGTGGAGGTCTTCTCGAAGATCAGCGCGATGTTCCGGCCCCGCAGGTACCGCGTCTCGGTCCCGGCCTTCTTGGCCGCCTTCAGCTCGGCGGCCAGCTCGACCAGCCCCAGGAACTCCTGCTCGGTGAAGTCGAGCTCCTTGAGGAAGTGGCGGCCGGCGAGGGCGGTCGGGACTGTCGCCATGGGGGGCGCTCCAGGGGTACGACTACAGGGACTTTTGGAATTCTATACGATCCTCAACATTTATATGCACCCTGCGGAATGGCTATACGGCATCCCGTTCGACCGGACAGCTCATACAGCGCGGCCCGCCCCGGCCCCGGCCCAGCTCGCTGCCGGGGATCTCGATCACCTCGATGCCCTGCTTGCGCAGATGGGTGTTGGTGGTGGAGTTCCGCTCGTAGGCGACGACCACGCCCGGCTCGACCGCGAGCACGTTGCAGCCGTCGTCCCACTGCTCGCGCTCGGCGGCGTGCACGTCCTGGGTGGGGGTGAGCACCCGGATCTCGCTCAGCCCCAGGGCGGCGGCGATCGCCCGGTGCATGTGCTCCGGCGGATGGTCGGTGACCTTCAGCTCCTTCTCCCCCACCCCGGGCTCGATCGTGTACGAGCGGAGCATGCCGAGACCGGCGTACTGCGTGAACGTGTCGCCGTCGACCATCGTCATCACCGTGTCGAGATGCATCAGCGCCCGCCTCTTCGGCAGGTCGAGCGCCACGATGGTGCGTGCCGAGCCGGCCGCGAACAGCTTGTGCGCGAGCATCTCCACCGCCTGCGGAGTGGTGCGCTCGCTCATCCCGATGAGGACCGCGCCCTCGCCGATGACGAGGACGTCACCGCCCTCGATGGTGGACGGGTAGTCGGCCTGGCCCTCCGACCAGAGATGGAAGGACTCACCGCCGAACAACGGGTGATGCCGGTAGATCGCCTCGAAGTGGACCGTCTCGCGCTGCCGGGCCGGCCAGCGCATCGCGTTGATGGACACACCGTCGTAGATCCAGGCCGAGGTGTCCCGGGTGAACAGGTGGTTCGGCAGCGGGCGCAGCAGGAAGTCGTCCAGGTCCATCGCGTGGAACCGCACCGACACCGGCTCCTCGTGGGCCTCCAGGAACTCCCGCTTCGTCATACCGCCGACCAGGGCCTCGGCCAGCTCGCCGGCCGGCAGGGTCTCGAAGACGGCACGGAGGTGGTCGGTGGCGAGCGGACCGTACTCCTTCTCGTCGAAGACCCGGTCCAGGACGAGCGCTCGGGCCGCCGGGATCTCCAGGGCCTCGGTGAGCAGATCGCCGAACAGGTGGACGGCGACGCCGCGGTCGCGCAGCACGTCGGCGAACCCGTCGTGCTCGGCACGCGCCCGGCGCACCCACAGCACGTCGTCGAAGAGCAGGGCGTCCTTGTTGCTGGGGGTGAGCCTTTTGAGCTCCAGATCCGGCCGGTGCAGGATGACGCGGCGCAGCCGCCCGGCCTCGGAGTCGACATGGAATCCCATGCCTTTCATCCTGACCATTCGGGCGCGTGTTCACCCCTGATCCGTCACGCGGGCGACGCGGGCATCCGTCAGCCGCGAGCGCGAGGGCCTGACCCCCGGCACCGGCCTCAGCCGCTGGGCTGCGGCTGAAGCAGCTCGGGCCGGGCCAGCAGCCGCCGCGCGGCGGGGCCGGGCTCGTGGGCGGCCCGGGCGACGATCCAGCCGGCGAGCGCGTGCGGGTCGGCCGGGTCGCGGCTCAGCACCTCGGCGTACCCGTCGAGGGCGGCGGCCGGATCGGCGGCGGCGAGGTGCTCGTCGGGGGTGCGGGGGGTGGTGGGGCGGGTGGCGAAGGCGTGGGTGCGCAGGTCGGGCCAGCCGCGGCGGTCCGGGCGGAAGCGGACCGCGCCGAGCCCCTCCTGCGGCTCCGGCAGGACGTTGCGCAGCCGCCACTCGGTGCGGTGCAGCGCCGCCGCGGTGCGGGCGCGGGCCAGTACCGCCGGTTCGACGGGCTCGCGCAGCCACGCGTCGAGGGTGCGGGCCAGGCCGGTCACCAGGCGCCGCCCGGCGGGGGTGAGGCGGCCGCTGGCCAGCAGGGTGCGCACCACCAGCCGGGCCTGGACGCGGCGCAGCGCGAAGTGGTAGGCGGCGGCGTCGGCGTGGGCGGGTTCGGCCGTTCGGTCGCGCCAGAAGCCGGTGACGCCGGTGAAGGCGTAGGCGCCGTGCAGCAGTCCGGACAGGTGGCGCGGGTCGGCGCGCCAAGGGGCGTAATAGCGCTCGACGCGGTCGTCGTCGAGGAGCGGGAAGAGGTGGAGCAGCGCGCCCAGCTTGCTGTGCTGGAACTCGTGGACCAGCGCCTCGGCGAGCGCCGTCCCGGTCGCGGGGCGGGCTATCACCATCCCGCCGTAGGAGTCGCCGCTGGACGCGGAGAGCGGAACGGTCTGCGGGGCCGGCGGCAGCAGGGCGGTCCTCCCCCACGGGACGACGGCCCGGACCAGGGACGGGTCGAGCCGTCCGGGCCCGCCGTCCGCCGCGCCGGCGAGCATCGCGGCCGCCTCCGCGAAGATCCGCTGCCATGCCTCGGCCTCGTCGGCGTCGAGCCGGGCGGGCGGCACCGGGTCGTCGAGGTCCCGGTAGGGGTCGAGGTCGTCGAGGGGGATGGGGACGGGGCCGGCGGCGCCGGCGAGGGTGAGGGTGCGCAGCGGGATCCATTGCGGGCCGGTGTCCCGGCCGCCCGCCGCCGGGGGCCCGCCGCCGATGGGTTCGGTCGCCGGCCGGCAGGTCACCGTCACCGGCCGCCCGTCCCGGCCCGGCCCGGTGACGGTCAGCCGGCCGCCTCGCGTCACGGCCCGCCCCACGGAACATCCCCACCGCCCGCCCGGCAGCCGGAGCACGCCGAGGCCCGGCAGATGCAGCCGCCCGTCGGTGAGCGGCACCCGCAGGCCGGTCTCCGTACCGGCGTGCACGGCCGCCGCCGCGGCGAGCGCGCACAGGTGCCCCGCCTCCGCCCACAGCGGCGGGCCGGTCGTCGCGCCGCCGTGCACCCTGCGCAGTATGTGGGCGATCCAGCGGCCGGTCGCCGGGGCGAGCAGCAGCCGCTCCACGGCCTCCGGCGCCCGCTCGGCCGCCGCCTTCACCGCCTGCCAGGCCTCGGCGGCCGGGGTCAGCGGGGTGTCCGCTCCTTCGAGGCGGTCGAGCATGGTCCGCAGGAGCAGCAGCCGGCGGGCCCGCTCACCGCCCTCCAGGAAGGCGATCGCCTCGGCCGAGCCGCCGCCGGTGGCCAGCTCCGCGAACAGCGGCTCCGGCATGCGGAACGGGGCAGGACGCTGTGCGCGGCTCATGCCGGGACCTCCGTCGTGTGTGCGGGCAGGGGTGACCGCGGCGGTGACCGGCGACCGGCGCGACCGGGTGTGCGCGACGCCGCCAGGGGTGTCCCCGTAGGGGGTGCCCTCCTAGTCCGCCCGGCCGCCCCCCGTCTCTCCGCCGCCCCGGATGCTGCTGCGCGAACGCAGGACATCCTCGAGGAGGCGGGCGGTGGGGTCGAGCGGGGCGAGACCGTCCACGGCGGTCAGCGGCAGCGCCGCGAGATCCGCCAGATCCGACTCCCAGCCGAGGGCACCCGTCGTGCGGGACGGCTCACTGGCGGCGGCTTCGGCAGTGTGCAGTGCGGGCGGCTGGTCCAAGATGCGTCCCCCTATCTCGCACGGTGGCACGCGATGCCCCGTGTCCAGTTCCATCATGGCCACTCATGCCCGCATCGGAAACCGTACGATCACGCCACCTGATCACCGGCGACCGTCGCGGCCTGTGCCTCCGGCGGCCAACTCCCGCAGCGCCGCGGCCAGTTCCGACTGCCGCTCGGGATCGTCGTCGAGGGACAGCACGGCGTCGTACAGCTCCCACAGCCCGTCCGGGTGGCGCCGCCGGAGGGCGGTGAGGATGCCGGTGGCGTCGGTGCGCGCCTTGGTGTGACGGGGCAGTGTCGCGGTGACACGTGGGTTCAACGCGGCGACCAGCGTCTGCCGTTCGGTCGGGTCCTGCATCAGCGGGTACGCGAGCAGCGCCTCGACGGCCCGCAGGAGCGGGGAGAGGGTCCGGCCGCCCTCCGCGCGTTCCGCGCTTTCCACGCGCGGCAGGATCTCGTCCCGTTCCGGGCTGCGCAGCCGGATCTCGGGGTACTGCAGAGTACGGCCCGCCTCTCTGAGGGCCGCGATGCGTGCCCGCACGGCCGGAAACAGTTCCTCCGGATCGGGCGGCCCCGGCAGCACCGCGGCGCGTTCCGCCAGCAGTCCGAGCATGACGTCGGAGAACAGCCCGGTGGCCCGCCCGGGATCGTTGGCGGCGACCCGGCCGCGGCCCGCGGCCCGCAGCACGACCTGCCGGTGGGCCAGCGAGCGCCGCCCCACCGGCAGCGCCTGCGCGGGCAGCGGATCGCGGAAGTTCAGCGCCTCCTCGAAGCTCTCGCAGGCGTCCACGACCCACAGTTGGTCGGCGAACCCGGGGACGGCGTCACCGGCGTACCGGGTGAGCGCGGACTCCAGGTCGATGCCGACCTTGTCGCCGGTGGTGGCGTCCGCGCAGAACAGCCGCAGCCCGCCGGACCGGTCCAGGACGCCGTGCCCGCCCCACCACACCCAGAGCACGTCACCGGGCGCGGTGGGCAGCTCACGGACCAGGACACGGCGCAGGGTGGCGTGGTCGGCGGACTGGTACGGCACGTCGGGGACGTACGGCGGCAGCGGCGCGAGGTGCAGCCGGAGCCGGTCCGGCGGCACTCCGGCGGCCCGCAGCAGCCGGTGGAAGGCGACGGCGTCCCGGGCGGGCCCGGGCAGGTCCCAGCCGTCCCCGGCGTCGTACCGCTCGATGCCGACGATCAGCGCGTGCACCCGGCCCGGGGCGACGCGGCCGGTCACGGCAGCCGCTCCACGATGTGCCGGTACACGTCCGGGTTGGTCCAGTACGCGCTGTGCGAGGCCGGGAACGGCTGGCGGCTGTCCACGGCGACGTCGGTGACGCGGCCGGGGAACAGGGCGCCGCCCACGTGGGCCAGCAGATCGCGGGGATCGTAGAGATTCAGCCAGCCGGGGACGTGCGGCGGCAGCGGCGCGGGGTGTTCGAGGGACGGCAGCGCACCGGACTCGTACAGGAACGGCCCCTGCGACCCGGCCGTCACCAGCAGCCGTACGGCGGGCAGCGGCTCGGCGACCAGGGTGTCCAGGGCGATGATGCCGCCGAGGCTGTGGCCGACCAGGACGACGGGCGGCTCCAGCCCGGCGACCAGGTGGCGCAGTTCGGCGCGGACGGCGGCCCCGCGGCTCAGGTAGCGCAGGATGTCCCCGGCGGCCGGGTGGGCGGCCTCCGTCAGGGCACGTCTGCGCCGCACCGCGACCCGGGAGGCGGCCGAACCCGCCGTCCGCATCAGCAGGGAGCGCACGCCCCGTTCGGTGCCCCGGGGTGGTGCGCCCAGCTCCCTCGCGAGCCGTTCGGCCACCGCGTCCCGTACGTCGCCGACCGGCACCAGCGGGCTGTCCGCGTCGAGGGCGTCGGCGAGGAGGCGGGCGGTCAGCGCGCGGCCCGCGAGGACGGCCAGTTCTTCCGGGTCGAGGGCTTCGGCGGCGGGCCCGAGCAGCGGGTGGGCGGCCAGCTCCAGGGCGGCCCGCGCGAGTCCCGGTCCCAACTCGGCTGCGGGCGCGTCCCCTTGGGCGGCCAGGGCGGCGAGCCGGGTCTGGACGGACCCCTCCGGCGGCAGCCGGCCGGGCGGCCGTTCGGCGGCCGGCGGCGCTCCGGCGGCGGCGAGGGCGAGTTCGGCCCAGGGGTCGGCGTACCGGGCGGCCCAGGCGGCGGTGTCGTCGGTGTCGCCGGAGGCGGGGAGATCGGCGAGGGCCGGGCCGCGGCCGGCGGCACCCGGGGACGGCGGCAGACTGGCACCCCCGGCGGCGAGCGTGGCGCCGTGCCTTCCTCCCCAGTAGTACGGCACGATGCGTAATCCGTCGCGCAGCGCGGTCAGTCCGGCCGCGACGCGCCCCGCGAGCGCGGAGAAACCCGGTTCGCGTACGCCCGTGCCATGGATGAGAACCACCGCTGTCATATGCCCCCCGCGAGCCCGGTCCAGGACTGTGTACAACTTCCGACGGAACGTCAGATGACCAGTATTCTAAGGAGGTTGGGGCCTTCGGCCCCAGACGTCCGGAGAGCGGGGAGACACCGTGAGCCCTGACGCGATGATCTCGCATTCCGTGGGTGCCTCGGCCCTCGTCCTGGTGGCCGCGCACGCCGGAGGATGGCTGGCGCGGCGGATGAGACAGCCGTACATCGTCGGCCAGCTGGCGGCGGGAATCGCCCTCGGCCCCACCCTGCTCGGTGCGCTGGCGCCGGAGGCGTACGCCGCCCTCTTCCCTGAGGCCATCGAGCCGGCGCTGACAGGTTTCGCGCAGTTCTCGCTCGTGGTGTTTCTGTTCGCGGTCGGTTACGAGCTGGATCTGAAGGTGCTCGGCGACCGGGCGCGGACCGCGGTCACCACCGCGCTGGCCGCTTTCCTGGTGCCCATGGCGGTGGGCAGCGGCTGTGCGCTGCTCTTCCAGGACTGGCTGCGCGGGCTCGGCATGCCCCGGGAGCTGACGCCGTCGATGGCGCTGTTCGCCGGCATAGCGCTGTCGATCACGGCGGTGCCGGTGCTGACCGCCATCGTGCGGGAGAACGGTCTCGCGCCGACCGTGCCCGGAGTGGTGGCGGTGTCCGCCGCCGGGGTGCTCGACGTGATCGGCTGGACGGTCCTCGCCGGGACCATGCTGGACAGCGGGCAGGGGCAGCCGCTCGGCTGGGCATGGCGGGCGCTGCTCGCCGTCGGCTTCACCGCGCTGATGCTGCTGGCGGCCCGGCCGTTGCTGCGGCGGCTGCTGTGGCGCACCCGGCTGGAGCCCTCGCTGCGGCTGGCGCTGCTCATCGGGTTCGCGCTGGGATCGGCATGGGTGACGCACTCCCTGGGGCTGCATGTGATCTTCGGGGCGCTGCTGGCCGGGGTGGTGGTGCCGCGCGAGGAGGACGGCACCCTCGATCCGGATCTCGTCCGGCCGCTGCACGACGTCGGCTCGCTGCTGCTGCCGTTCTTCTTCGTGCTCTCGGGGCAGTCGGTGGCGCTGAGGGGCGTCGACGGCGCGGGCTGGATCACGCTGCTGGTGGTGACCGTGCTGGCGGTGGTCACCAAGGTGGGCAGCGGCACGCTCGCGGCACGGCTGAGCGGCCTCGGCCGCGACGACGCGCGTACCGTGGGCGTCCTGCTGAGCGCGCGAGGCCTGACCGAGCTGATCGCGCTGAACGCCGGGTACCAGGCGGGCCTGCTGAGCGGCCCGCTCTACACCGTCCTGGTCTTCATGGCCCTCGCGACCACACTGCTCACCCAGCCCTTGCTGCATCTGGTCCGCCGCCTCGCCGCCCGCGACGCCCGAAAGGCCCCGCGCCCCGAGCCGGCCCCGGACACTGCCCCGGACGCCGCACCGGCCGTGACCGCGGCGCCGACCCCGGTGGAGTCCCAGACGGCACCGGCCCCGGAGGCGAGCTGACGCCCCGGAGCGGACCGGGACCGCGGCACCCCACCGCGGTCCGCCGCACGGCGACGGCCATATCCGTCCCCGCGGATCACCGCGGCGGCTACAGCGGCATCGGCGCCATGTCGCACTCGATGCGCCGCCGGGCGTCCGCCGCCTTCAGCCACGGGTGGTCGCCCCGCACCACCCGGGTGAAGCCGGCCACGGCCTTGCGCTGGAGCTCGTCGGCCTCCGCGCCCCGGCCGAGGCCGCGCAGGTCCAGGGCGAGGTTCGCGGCACAGGCCAAGGTCAGCGGGTGTTCCTCACCGGCCACCTCGGCGAGCCTCGGCAGGTTGGCCTCGTCCAGCGCGCGGGCACGGTCGAAGTCCAGGAGCGCGTACGCCGTGTTGGCCCGGCCGATCGCCACCGTCAGGGTGGTGACGTGGCCGGCTCCCAGCGACTCGGCGAGCCGGCCCGCCGCGTCCTCCTCCAGCTCCTGGGCCGCCTCCAGCGCGCCCAGTCCCCGCAGGGTGGCGGCCAGGTTGGCCTTGGTGAGCAGGGTGTACGCGTGGTCCGGGCCGAGCCGTGCCGCGTATCGCCGCACGGTGTCCTCGCCGAGCTGCCGGGAGCTCTCCAGATCTCCGGCGAGCCGCTGGTCGACGGCGTAGTTGATGGCCGTGGAGAGCGAGTCGGCGTGATCGGGGCCGTACCGGGCGTTGAACCGCCGCAGGGTCTCCTCCGACAGCTTGGCGGCCTCGGCGAGCGCCCCGTCGCGGCGCCGGCACACCGCCAGGTTGCGGGCGATGCGCAGGGTGAGCGGGTGCTCTTCGCCGAAGGCGGTGCGCGCGCTGCGGTAGACGCCCTCCTGGAAGTCCCGGGCCTCGGGGTAGTTGCCGCTCTCCCGCATGTCGATGGAGAGCGCGTTGAGGGTGTTGAGGGTGAAGAAGCTGGCGGAGCCGAGCAGCAGTTCGCGCTGCCGGGCGTTCTCCTGGTCCAGCGGCAGCGCGTCCCGGAACTGTCCGCACAGCCTGAGGTCGACGCCCCAGCTGTGGGTGGCCCGCAGGGTGGTGGGGTCGTCGGGGCCGAACAGCGACCGGGCCAGCTCGGTGGCCTCCTTGCCGAGGCCCCGGGCCTCCTCGAACCGGCCCTGGTAGCGGCGGGCGTCGGCCATCTCGCACAGCGAGTCGATCAGGACCTCGGGGTCGACGCCGGTCCGCCGGGAGACCTCCAGGGCCTGCTCGGTGATCGGGATGGACTCGCGGATCTGGCCGATCTGCCGCAGCAGGAAGGCGTAGCTCTTCCCCATCCGCAGCACGTCCGCGTCCTCCTCGCCGGAGGCGCCCAGCCAGGCGGTCCAGGCCTGCCGGCCGAGTTCGGCGGCGCCCTCGTGGTCGCCCCAGTAGTAGAGGAACAGCGTGGTGTCGTAGACCAGGTCGCGGACGAAGGTGTCGGTGCTGGTCACCGCCTGGGAGGCGAGGACGTGGGGCAGCAGCGCCTGGTAGGCCCGCCACTCCATGGAGGAGCCGTAGTTGCCGGGTTTGGCGGCCGAGAGCAGCTGGTGGGCGGCGTCCCGCATGCGCTCGCGCTCCTCGGGGGCGAGCTTGGCGAGCAGCACGGTCTGGAGCAGCCGGTGCATCTGGAGGGTGTCGGACCGGGGGTCCACCTTGACCAGGGAGAACTGGCTGAGGTCGCGGATGGCGCGGTTCAGCTTGATCGACTCGCGCAGCAGCGGGTCGACCTCGGGGGTGATGTTGACGCCGCGGCTGCCGCGCAGCATGGACCGCGGGATCGGCTCGGGCGCCATGCTGGCGCAGATGTCGAGGAGCTGGCGGGCGCCGGGGTTCTTCTCCTCGATCCGTTCCAGCGAGATGTCCCAGGCGGCGGCCACGTTGACGGGGTAGTCGGGGTGGCCGGTGTCGAGTTCGAGGATGTCCGGGCTGCGCTGTTCCAGCAGGCCCAGGTACTCGTCGACGAGCATGCCGGTGACGGCGAGCCAGGCGCCCGCCTGCTCCACGGCGAGCGGCAGGTCGCCGAGGGCCCGGGCGAGCCGGTCGGCGTCCTGGGCGGTGAGGTCGGGCGAGCGCTTCTGGAGCAGTTCGATGGACTCCTCGCGCTCGAAGACGTTGACCGGCAGCGGGGTGGCCACCCGCTCCCAGCCGCGGTTGCGGGAGGTGACGATGACCTTGCCGGGACCGTTCGCCGGGAAGTACCGGCGGACCACGTCGATGTCCTCGGCGTTGTCGAACACCAGCAGCCAGTTGTCGTACGGCGCTCCGGCGCGCAGCGCTTCCAGGACGGCGGGCACGGCGGTGTTGGCGGTGGGTGCGCCGACGCTGTCCTGGCTGGTCGGGGCGACGCCGAGCTGGGCGGCGAGCGTGGCCAGCGCGGCGAGGATCATGGGTTCGCGTTCGGCGGGGATCCAGCAGATCACGTTGTACTCGTGCTGGTGGGTGTAGATGTACTCCAGCGCCAGCTGCGACTTGCCCACCCCGCCGAGGCCGTGCAGCGCGTGCGGCAGCACCGCCGCGGTGTCCTGGGCGCTCAGTTGCTCCTCCACGGCCCGCAGCAGCGCCTGGCGGCCGACGAACGAGTTGTTCCGCAGGGGAACGTTCACCAGAAGGGCCGGCGGTGCGGTCGTGGTGGGGCGCTGCATGGGCGGCTCAGCCTCCGGGGCTTCTTGTCGGGTCGCTTCGGTTACCGGGCTCGGCACGGGGTCTCCAGGGGGGTCAGGGGGATCGGGGACGTTCGCCCCTGGATCACTGCCTGTTCCGCCGCCGGATGATCCCCCGTCGCCGTCGTGGTTCACCTCACCGGGTGTATTTCCGGACAAACCGGAGTATGCGCCGTCCTGCACCCATTCGGGGGGCTCGGTGGCGGTCCGCGAGAGGTTGGGCTCTATCCGTTTCGCGCGTTCGGAGTACGGCCCCGACAACGCGCGCATCACGGCCAGTTCGCTGCGCACCCAGGCGCGCTCGGCCGGGTCGGGCAGGCGCGCGCCCAGTGGGTCGCTCAGGGCGGCGCGCAGCGCGACCCCGCGTTCGCCGGCCGCCGGCAGTTCGCCGACCAGGCTGACCGTGCGGGCGAGTTGGCTGCGGGTGGTGGTGGCGAGCAGGGCCTCGCGGACGCCTTCGGCGAACTCCGGGCGTCCCTCGCCGCCGCTGTCCCAGTCGATCAGCCCGCCCATCAGGATCTCGGCCAGGTGGTCCGGCCCGGTCTCCGGCATGGCGCGCCTGCGCAGCTGCTCCATGAGGTCGAACTCGAAGGGTACGGCCGCCAGTTGGGTGGCGAGGCGGCGCGCGGCGGGGGTGGCGAGGGTGAAGAACCGGCGCACGGCGGCCGCGGCGGCGCGCGGGAGGCGCGGGGCGCGCAGTCCGGGTGCGGGCGCGCCCTTGGTGAGGGTGCCGGCCAGGACGACGGGCAGGGCGCGGCGCACTCCGCGCTCGCCGGTGACGAGATCGGCCCAGGCGGCCAGGGAGCCGGGCTTCAGGGACAGCACCGGTACCGGCACCGAGCCGTCGCCGGCGTCGGGCAGGGGGCGCAGCGGGTCGGGGCCGCCGGGCGGCGCCCAGTGTTCGAGGCTGTCGTTGGCGGCGCCGAGTCCGCCGGCCTCCAGGACGGCCTGATAGGGGTAGAGCGAGGTGCGGTGGCGCAGGTGGGGCGGCAGCAGGTGCACCAGGGCGGTGGGCCCGGCGTGGGCGAGGCGGCCGAGGAGGGTGTCGGCGGCGGGGGCCGCCCAGCCGTGCGCGAGTCCGTCGGTGACGACGAGGAAGACCCGGCCGCCGCGGCCGTCGAGGAGTTCGGCGGGGTCGGCGGCGGTCCGGCCGCTGCCCCAGCGCAGGGTGGCGCCGCCGGTGCGCGGCACGTTCACCCGGACCGTGCGCACACCGCGGAAGGCGCCGCTGTGTTCGGCGGCCTCGGTGAGGCGGGCGGTGGTGTCGTCCCAGATGCGCATGGTGGGGGCGTCGTCGACGAGCAGCACCAGGTCGAAGGCGGAGGTCCGGGCGGGCCGCAGGAAGGGCATCCACATGCCGTCGACGACCCCCTGCTCGGCGGTGGTCTCCTCGTCCAGTTCCAGGGTGTCGCGGGAGGGCACGCGCCGGGCGAGCCGGTGCAGGGCGCGGGCGAGCAGTGCGGTGGGCCGGCCGGGCGCCTGCGAGGCGGGCTGGGGCTCGGGCAGCAGCGGGCGGCCGAGGTGGAGGGTGAGCGGTCCGCCGGGTTCGGGGACGGGTAACCGGCGCGCGGCAGTGGACGGTACGGCCGGGCCGGTGGCCGGCGGCCGTTCCCGCGGCGGCAGCGGGCGGGGGCCGGCCGGGGTGCGGGCGTCCGCGTCGGGGCCGGTGCCGGGGGGCGGCGGCTCGGCGGGAGGGGCGGGGTCGGCGGCCGGGGGTGTCCTCGGGCGTGCGGCGTCCTCGGCGAGGGGTCCCTCGGGGCGGGGTCCGTCGTCGGCGCTCTCCCGGCCGGGCGCGGTCGGGCCACCGTGGCGGTCCCAGTAGGCGGCGAGCCAGACGGCGTCGGCGACCTCCTGCCAGCGGGGCGGCAGTTCGGCGTCGGGGTACGGCTCGGCGCGGGCGGAGGCCTCGGACTCCAGGGCGTGTGTCAGCGAGGCTCCGTCCTCGGCCCCGTACTCGTCGGACTCGGGGTACGCCGAAGGAGGCGACGAGCCCGAGGCGGGGCCACTGTCGCCGAGTCCGGATGCGCGCTCCCTGGGAAAGCCGTTCATTCAGCGGCCCTTCGCGAGGTCGCGGAGGAGCATTTCCACGAGCTTACGCCCGGGACCGCCGCTCTGGAAACCACCCGCAGTAGTCATCTGGACAGCGTTGAGTAGCTGGTCCAGGGAGTGGGTGCCGCCCGACTGGACCCGCTGGACGAACAGGTCGACGAGGCTTTCGGTGCCCTCCGGCCGGGTGCCGAGGTGCCCTTCCACCATGGCCAGAAGTTGCTCCCTGCTGGGCACCCGCATCTCCAGCGGGAGGCAGCGCCGGCGGAAGGCGGCGGGGAACTCACGCTCGCCGTTGCTGGTGATCACCACGACCGGGAACTCCCGGCACTCGACCCGCCCGTCGCGCACCTCGGCGTGGCCGCCGGGGTCGCGGGTGTGGACGCGGGCGACCGCCGCGGCGTCACGCACCAGTTCCGGGACGTCATAGCTTCCGTTCTCCAGTACGTGCAGCAGGTCGTTCGGCAGGTCGATGTCGCTCTTGTCGAGTTCGTCGACGAGAAGCACACGGGGACGATCGTAGGGCAGAAGGGCGGTGCCGAGCGGGCCGAGAGTGAGGAAGTCACCCAACACCGGGGGGAGTTGAGGGGTACTGTCCGCGGATTCCAGCTGGGCCGCCTCGCGCAGTCCGGCCTGCCAGGCGGCGATGGCCTGGGCGCGGCCCATCGCGTCGTGGGTGTAGAGGCCGTCGCGCAGGGTGGTGCGGCTGACCACGTTCCACTCCAGCACCCGGCCGAGTCCCAGCTCCCGCGCGATCACATAGGCGAGCGTGGACTTGCCGACGCCGGGCGGGCCGGTGATCAGCAGCGGTCGGCGCAGCAGCAGGGCGGCGTTGACGATGTCGATCTCGTCCTGGCCGAGCTGCGGGACGATCTCGCGGGGGCCGAGGCGGCGCTCGGCGGCCTCCGGGTCGTCCGGTGGCGCCGGCTGGACCGGGGCGCCGCGGAACCGCCGCCAGGGCGGTGGCTCCGGCAGGGACGGCGGCACCTCGGGCGCCCGGCCGGTGGCGTGGAAGACGCGCCAGCCGCCTGGTTCCGTGTGCTCCTGCACGCTCATCCCGGTGCCTCCTAGCTGGCCAGGTCGTCGTGGTCGGTGGGCTGGATGTCGACGGGACGGGTCGGGTCGTCCCAGAAGAAGGCCAGGTGCCGGCCCAGCAGATGGGGCTGGCTGTGGAGTTCGGCCTTCTGGCGCAGGCGGTGGATCGCCATCGGTATCTGCGCGGAGGTGGGGACGGACGCGAAGACGGCCGTGACGACTTCCCTGCGCTCCTCCACGAACACCCCCCTGCGGTCCCACACCGCGAGCCCTATCCCCTCCGCGATGGCCGCCTTCAGCGCCTCCAGGGCGAAGACGTCCTCCGGTGCGTCCAGGACCACCGCCGTATGTCTGGCTTCCCCGGCGAGGGACATCTGCCACGCGTCGAGGCGTTCCGCGTCCGGTTCGCTCCAGCCGTGCACGGTGACGCCGTGCTGCCGCAGGGCGTGCCAGCGCTCCCGCCACTGGTCGCGGACCAGGTCGTCGTCGCTGCGCATCCGCTCCAGACTGCGCAGGTGCACCCCGTACTTCAGGCCGAGCGGCAGTGGACGCCCGTCTCCGGAGCGCAGCCGTAGTCCGGCGACATCGTGGTTCAACAGGTCGTACGGCAGTACGAATTCGACGTACGGCGGTGGCTGCTGGGGTCCGCTCGGGCCTGGCCCGCGCTGCGGCGCCCAGAGCCGGGCGCCCTGTCGGAGCGCGGTCTCCACGGCCGGGCCGAGGCCGTCCAGGGTGGTGACGACCGGCTCCTCGGGATGCGGGTCCCACCGTCCGGCGGCGCTGTTCAGCCAGGCGCGGACGACGACCTCGCCGGAGCCGTCCCGGGCGGGCTCGACGGCGATGATCAGGCAGCGCGGGATGTCGGGGTCGTGGGCCACGGCGGCGGCGCGCCCGGTGCGGCGCCGGGCGACGGCGTCGGTGAGTCCGGCGCGGTGGGCCCAGCCGTCGACCCAGGCGGTGAGGGCGGTGTGGTGGGCGGGGGCGAGGCGGGCGGCGTGGTCGAGCAGGAGGACGGCGGGCGGGACTCCGTCGGGCTGTGCGGTGTACTCGACGACGTGGGTGAAGAGCTGGTCGGCGGCGAGGCCGACGGGCAGCGGGAGGCCGTTGAGCTCGGCGGCGAGGTCGTCGCGCAGCCGGGTGGCGGACAGTTCGCCGCGGGCCTCGGTGAGCAACGCGCGGGCGGTCGTCTCGTCGTGGCCGGAGAGCGGGCCGGGCAGGGTGGCGGCGGGCGGGGCGGCCGGGGCGATGAGGCGGTCGAGTTCGTCGGCCGCGGCGTCTCCTTCGAAGATCCGCACCACCGTGACGAGTACGCGTTCACCGCGGCTCACGTTCAGCGCGGTGCGCGCCAGTCTCACGACGTCCTCGCGGAGTTTGACGCCCCGGATGTCGACCGGCCGGCTCAGGTGCTCGCCGAGCACCGCCGCGAACTGCGTGCGCTCCTGCGGATCGGCCATGCAACCGAGGTCGCAGAGCGCCTCGGTCAGCCGTAACAGCAGCTCGAGGCCCCGGGCGCGCGCGGTGTCGTCCTCCGGTTCGCCCGCTGCCCCGAAGCCCTCGTCTGTCCCCACCGACTTTCCCCCTGAGTCGGTATGCCTGCCTGACGGACCAGCGAAGTTAGCACGGCTACCACCGGTTAACCAGGGACGTGTGGGACCCGCGGCCCGGGGTCCGGCCGAGATCGCCCCCTTACGGGAGCGACCTGGCCGGAAACCGCCGCAGCCGGGCCTGGGACCGGCTCAGAGCCGGGGGTCCACCGGCTCGGACTCCAGTGCGAGGACCCCGAACACCGCTTCGTGCACCCGCCACAGCGGCTCGCCCTCCGCCAGCCGGTCCAGGGCCTCCAGACCGAGGGCGTACTCACGGATCGCCAGCGACCGCTTGTGGTTGAGGAACCGCTGCCGCAGCCGGGCGAGGTTGTCCGGGCGGGTGTACTCGGGACCGTAGACGATCCGCAGGTACTCCCGGCCGCGGCACTTGATGCCGGGCTGCACCAGCCGTCCCTGCCCGTCGCGGACCAGCGCGCCGACCGGCTTGACGACCATGCCCTCGCCGCCGCGGCCGGTCATCTCCAGCCACCAGTCGACGCCCGCCCGCACCGACTCCGGGTCGCCGGTGTCGACGTGGAGCCGCCGGGTGGTCCGGAGCAGTCCGGTGCCGTCGTGCTCCACCATCCGGTCCAGCAGCGCCAGTTGCCCGTCGTGCGGCAGACCGGCGAGGCTGCGGCCCTGCGCGGCGAGGATCTGGAACGGTGCCAGGCGGACGCCGTCCAGTCCGTCGGTGGTCCAGCAGTAGCGGCGGTAGGCCGTGGTGAACGCCGCCGCGTCGGCGGCCCTGCCGCGCTGCCGCTCCAGCAGCCCCGCCACGTCCACACCGCGTGCCGCCGCGCCCTCCAGGGCGGCCAGCGCGCCCGGGAACACCGCCGCGGAGGCGGCGCCGACCGCGGCGTACTGGCTGCGCAGCAGCCCGGACGCCTTCAGCGACCACGGCATCAGCTCGGCGTCGAGCAGCAGCCAGCCGGTGTCGAGCTCCGTCCACAGCCCGGCGGCGCCGATCGCCTCCCGCAGCCGGCCGAGGACGGCCTCGGTCACCGCGTCGTCGTCGAAGAACGGCCGTCCGGTGCGGGTGTACAGCGACCCGGTGGGGCCGTCCACCCCGAACCGCTCGCGGGCGGTCTCCGCGTCCTTGCAGACCAGCGCCACGGCGCGGGAGCCCATGTGCTTCTCCTCGCACACGACCCGCTCGACCCCGTCCTGCGCGTACTGCGCGAAGGCCTCCGCCGGGTGCTCCAGGTAGCCCTCCACCCGGCTGGTGGCCGTCGGCGCCATGGTCGGCGGGAGGTACGGCAGCAGCCTCGGGTCGACCGCGAAGCGGCTCATGACCTCCAGGGCCGCCGCCGCGTTGTCCTCGCGCAGGGCGACCCGGCCCTGGTGCCGGGTCTCCACGACCCGGCGCCCGTACACGTCCGCCAGGTCCAGCGGCCGCCCGTCGTGTCCGCCGGGGGCCTCGCTGCGCAGCGGCTTCACCGGCTCGTACCAGACCCGCTCCGCCGGTACGTCGACCAGTTCCCGCTCCGGCCAGCGCAGCGCGGTGAGCTTGCCGCCGAAGACGGCGCCGGTGTCCAGGCAGATGGTGTTGTTGAGCCAGGTGGCCTCGGGCACCGGGGTGTGGCCGTAGACGACGGCCGCCCGGCCGCGGTAGTCCTCGGCCCACGGGTAGCGCACCGGCAGCCCGAACTCGTCGGTCTCACCGGTGGTCTCGCCGTACAGGGCGTGCGAGCGGACCCGGCCGGAGGTACGGCCGTGGTACTTCTCCGGCAGGCCGGCGTGGCAGACGACCAGCCGGCCGCCGTCCAGGACGTAGTGGCTGACCAGGCCGTCGATGAACTCCCGCACCTCCTGACGGAACTCCTCGCTCTCGCCCTCCATCTGCGCGACGGTCTCGGCGAGGCCGTGGGTGTGCTGGACCTTGCGGCCCTTGAGGTGGCGGCCGTACTTGTTCTCGTGGTTGCCGGGCACGCACAGCGCGTTGCCCGACTTCACCATGGCCATCACGCGGCGCAGCACGCCCGGGCTGTCCGGGCCGCGGTCGACGAGGTCGCCGACGAAGACGGCGGTACGCCCGTCCGGGTGCACGCCGTCGGTGTAGCCCAGCTTGCCGAGCAGCGCCTCCAGCTCGGTGGCGCAGCCGTGGATGTCGCCGATGATGTCGAAGGGGCCGGTGAGGTGGGTGAGGTCGTTGAACCGCTTCTCGGTGACGACGGTGGCGTGTTCGGCCTGCTCGACGCCGCGCAGCACATGCACCTTGCGGAAGCCCTCGCGCTCCAGGTGCCGCAGTGAGCGCCTGAGTTCGCGGATGTGCCGCTGGATGACCCGGCGCGGCATGTCGGCCCGGTCGGTGCGGGCCGCGTTGCGCTCGGCGCACACCTCCTCGGGCACGTCGAGCACGATGGCTATGGGCAGCACGTCGTGCTTCTTCGCCAGGTCGATCAGCCGGCGCCGGGCCTCCGGCTGCACGCTGGTGGCGTCGACGACCGTGCGCCGGCCGGCCGCGAGCCGCTTGCCGGCGATGTAGTGCAGGACGTCGAAGGCGTCCTTGGTCGCGCTCTGGTCGTTCTCGTCGTCGGAGACCAGCCCCCGGCAGAAGTCGGAGGAGATCACCTCGGTGGGCTTGAAGTGCCTGCGGGCGAAGGTGGACTTGCCGGAGCCGGAGGCGCCGATCAGCACGACCAGCGAGAGGTCGGTGACGGGCAGGACACGGCCCCGCTCCGCGGCGGAGCGGGTGTCGTCGGGAACACGGGTCTCGGTCATGCGGCCTTCGCCTCCTTCTCGTTCATGGTCCGTACGGTGAACACCGCCAGCTGGGTCGGCGGCCCGACCTCGGGGTCGTCGGGTCCGACGGGACGGAAGCCGACCGTGTAGCCGTGCCGGGCGGCCACCGCCTCGGCCCAGGCGCGGAACTCCGCGCGGGTCCACTCGAAGCGGTGGTCGCCGTGCCGGACGTGCCCGGCCGGCAGGGACTCCCAGCGGACGTTGTACTCGACGTTCGGGGTGGTCACCAGGACGGTGCGGGGCCGGGCGGCGCCGAACACCGCGTACTCCAGCGCGGGCAGCCTGGGCAGGTCCAGGTGCTCGATCACCTCGCTGAGGACGGCGGCGTCGTACCCCTTGAGGCGGCTGTCGGTGTAGGTGAGCGAACCCTGGAGCAGCGTGACCCGGGAGGCCTGCCGCTCCCCCATGCGGTCCAGCTTCAGCCGCCGGGAGGCGATGGTGAGCGCCCGCATCGACACGTCGACGCCGACGATCTCCGTGAACCGGGGGTCCTTGAGCAGCGCCTGCACCAGCTGGCCCTGGCCGCAGCCGAGGTCCAGGACACGGGCGGCGCCGGACTCGGTCAGCGCCGCGACGATCGCCTCCCGGCGCTGCACGGCGAGCGGGGTCGGCTTCTCCTCGGCCTCGGTCTCCGTCCGCACGGCGTTGTCGATCGCCTCGACCTCGCTGTCGTCGCTCTCGGCCAGCCGCACCAGCTCCAGCCGCTCCATCGCGGCACGGGTCAGCGACCAGCGGCGGGAGAGGTAGCGGCTGGTGATCAGCTTCTGCTCCGGGTGCTCGGACAGCCAGCCCTCGCCGGCCCGCAGCAGCTTGTCGACCTCGTCGGAGGAGACCCAGTAGTGCTTGGCGTCGTCGAGGACCGGCAGCAGCACGTACAGGTGGCGCAGCGCCTCGGCGACGGTGCGGGTCTCCGACTCCAGGACCAGCCGCACGTACCGGGAGTCGCCCCACTCGGGGAACTCGGTGTCCAGCGCGACCGGTTCGGCGGTGACCTCCCAGCCCAGCGGCTCGAAGAGGCCGCGCACCAGGCCGGGGCCGCCGCGGGCGGGCAGCGCGGGCACCTCCACGCGCAGCGGCCTGGCCCGGCCGGGGAGTTCGGGCCGGGCCCGGCACACCCCGCGCACGGCGCTGGAGAAGACGGTGCCGATCGCCACCGCGAGCAGCGAGGAGGCCGCGTACGGGCGGTCGTTGACGTACTGCGCGAGGCTCGCGTCGGGTGCGCCGCCGCGGCCCTTGCCCTTGCCGCGCCGGACCAGTGCCACCGCGTCGACCTCCAGCAGCAGCGCCGCCGTGCACCGCTGGTCGTCCGCCTCGGGGTAGACGACGTGGGCGGTGCCGTAGGAGGTGGAGAACGCCTGCGCCTTGTCGGGATGCTTGTGCAGCAGGTGGCCGAGTTCGGTCGCGGGGTGTTCCGGGGTGCCGGTGGTACTGATCGTCAGGAACATGCGGAGGGCCTCTCCGGCGGGACGGGTGACAGGGAGGCGTCGTGCGAAAGCCCCCAGGGTGGTGATCCTGGGGGCTTCGGCAGGACGACCGTCACACGATCGCACACAGGGCCGGACCTGCGCCTTCGTTTATCGCGCGGCCTTCTGCGACGTCTCCCGCGGGGCCTTGTGCGGACGGTCGCGAGGGCGGTGTCTCAGGTGAGCTGGGACTGGACCTGGGAGGAGATCAGTTCCAGGTGGTCGAGGTCGTCCAGGTCGAGGAGCTGGAGGTAGACGCGGGCGGAGCCGATCGCCGCGTAGCGGCCGATCTTGTCGACGACCTCGGCCGGGGAGCCGGCCAGGCCGTTCTGCTTGAGCTCGTCGACCTCGCGGCCGATCGCGGCGGCGCGGCGGGCGACCTCGCGGTCGTCCTTGCCGACGCAGACGACGAGGGCGTTGGAGCAGACGAGGTCGCCGGGCGCGCGGCCGGCCGCCTCGGCGGCGGCGCGCACCCGGCCGAACTGGCGCTCGCTGTCCTCGACCGAGGCGAACGGCATGTTGAACTCGTCGGCGTACTGCGCGGCGAGCCGCGGGGTGCGCACGGCGCCGTGGCCGCCGATCAGGACGGGCACCTTGGCCTGGGCGGGCTTGGGCAGCGCGGGCGAGTCGGTGAGGTCGTAGTGGGTGCCGTGGAAGTCGAAGGTCTTGCCGGGCTCCGTGGCCCACAGCCCGGTGACGATCGCCAGCTGCTCCTCCAGGCGGCCGAACTTCTCCTTCGGGAAGGGGATGCCGTAGGCCTTGTGCTCCTCCTCGAACCAGCCGGCGCCCAGGCCCAGCTCGATGCGGCCGCCGGACATCTGGTCGACCTGCGCGACCTGGATGGCGAGCACGCCGGGCAGCCGGAAGGTGGCCGCGGTCATCAGGCGACGAGGCGGCGGTGGTGATGGGGCGGTGGGGCGGTGGGGCGGTGGCGCCCGGGAGGCCACCGCACGCGGGAGTCCGGGCCCGTGCGCGGGGGCCGGGGTCCGTGCGCCCCTGGGGGTTCTCCCCTCGCGGGTGAAAAACGTCAACCGCGAGGCGGGGGCGCGCCCGGGCCAGTGACCGGGCCTGGGGGTGATCGTTGGCTCGGGCGGAGCCGGGCCGCCCGGCGCCCGCACCGGCGGTCCGCGCCGGCGCGCCCCCCGCATCGGCCTCCCCGGGAGGCCACGGGCCGAGGAGGCCGTCATGTCCGAAGAGACCGTGCCGCAGCAGGGCGGGTCCGCCCAGCCGAAGGGGCTGCTGCAGCAGATGGAGGAGCTGATGGCGGCCCTGAACGCTGACCTGTCCGCCCTGGACGCGGACCTCCAGGCAGCGGGGCGGGAGGATCCCGGCCCGCTGGAACGGGACTTCCAGGCGGCCGAGCCGCCCGGGGTGTGACCTTCCGGCGTGCCACGTCGGTGAGAGGTGGGCGTCAGCCTGCCTCTCGCGCGGGTACCGCCTGTTCCCTGTCCGCCAGCCGGCGCAGCAGTTCGCGGACGCGGTCGCGGGACTCGTCCGCCGCGTCGATGGCTTCCATGCACTGCCAGTACGTCGCCTCGTCGGGCGCCGCGCAGGCTATGCCGACGAGGGCGATGCCGACCTCACCGAGCAGTCCCGCGAGGTAGGTCAGCGCCTGGCGGGCGTCGCCCAGTTCGGTGAGCTGGGCCGCGCGCAGTTCGCCGGGGGCGAGGTCGGGGTCGTCCAGCACCCCGCAGCCGCGGCCCGCCAGTTCCGTCAACCCCAGTGCCTCGCCGCGCAGTTCCGGCGGGCCGAAGACGGCGAGGCGGCTGCCGATCGCCTGCGCCAGGGCCTGTGCCTGCCACACCTCCGTCATGATCTGCGGCACTTCGTCGCTCGCCGCAAGGGCACGCCTGCTCGTCACGATGAGCCGCACCGCGTCCATGCGCTGCCCCCGTCTGTCCTGACGCGCTGTGCGCGCGTCCGCCCGAACTCCATTGGTTCACTACCCAGAGTGAGGGCGTGAGAGACGAAAAGCCAGAGGAAGACGGAAATCTCTGGACAACAATTCGGATTCGTCACGGGAGTTGACTGCGGAGAGTGATACCGGACCGAGTCACTCCGGCGTCGGGAACCTCCGCTCGTTGCGGTCGATCTTCGCGTCCAGGGCCGCCAGCGGATCGATGCCGAGCACTTCGCACAGCTGGAGCAGATAGGCGAGGACGTCGGCGACCTCGTCCGTGACCCGGTGCGCGGTGCCCGGATCGGCCATCACCCGTGTCGACTCCTCCGGCGTCAGCCACTGGAAGATCTCCACCAGCTCGGACGCCTCCACGCTGAGCGCGGCCACCAGGTTCTTGGGGGTGTGGTAGCGCTGCCAGTCGCGCGCCGCGGCGAACGCGGCGAGCCTGCGCTGCAAGCGCGCCACGTCCAGCGGTTCGCGCGGCTCCCGCGCCCGGCGCTGCTCTCGGGGCTCTCCTGTCACGGCTTCAGGTGTACCACTGTCACCCCCCGCTCCCCGACCGCCCACGAGACGTCGCTCACCGCCGCCACGCAGCGGATGTGCCCGTCGCGCGCCGACCGCACCGCCAGCCGCAGCAGAGCCTGCCGCTGGGCGGTGTCCACCTGCCGGTCGAACCCGTCGGCGAGCACGGTCAGCGCCTGGAGCGCGGCGGGCACCTCGCCGGCCGGATCGACCTCCAGGACGCCGGGGCCGGTGAGCAGCACCAGCGCCAGCGCGATGTAGCGCAGTTCGCCGTCGCCGAGCCGGGCGAAGTCGGTGCGGAAGCCGTCGCCCCGGTCGAGCAGGGCGCGCACGGTGCCGTGCCCGGCCGGTTCGGCGAGCACCTCCGCGACGGGTCCGGCGCAGCCGGCCGCCACCGCCTCGACGAACAGCGCGTGCCGCCGACCGCACTCCGCGCGGGTGCGCCACAGCACGTCGGCGACGTTGCCGCAGCCGCCGAGCAGCCGACCGGGACCGCTGGGCACGGGCGCCCGCATCCGCTCGGGCAGCGGGTCGCAGGCGAAGACGGAGCGCAGCGCGACGACCATCTGCTCGGCCGCGGCCAGCACCCGGCGCTGCCCGTCGGTCTTGCCGGCCACCCGCAGCGGCAGCAGCGCGGTGCCGAGCCGGTCGTCGGGCAGCGGGGCGCGGGTGACGGGTGCCGAGCCGGCGGTGTGCCAGGCGGCCTGGACGGCGCGCCGGTCCGGGTCCCGCAGCGCGGTCTCCAGCAGCACCACATCGCCCGCGGTCAGCCGCTCCCCCACGACGCGCAGCTCCGGCTCGGCCTGGACGGCGACGTCGAGCCGGACCGGGCCCTCGGGCCCGTCGGCGGTGCAGCCGATGCGGAAGCCGCGCCGCCGCTGCGCGTCGGGCCGGGCCCGCTCGGGCACACAGGCCGCCGGGTCGCGGAACGCCTCGCCGAGCCGCGCGCCGCCGCCGAGCCGGGCCAGCGCCTCGTAGGCCCGCAGGGCGCTGGTCTTGCCCGTGCCGCTGGGCCCGGCGAACAGGGTGACCGGCCCCAGCGGGAGCCCGGTGCGCCGGTGTCCGGCGAAGGCGGACAGACGCAGTTCGGTCAGGTGGGGACGGAGCGCGGGGGGCGGGTCGTCGCCGGGGCGCTCCCGCTGTCGCGGGGTGCGGGGGCCGGGCGTGCACGTCCTGGGGGAGACAGCCATAAGCGGACCGTAGGACCCCGCCGCCGGGCGAACCGTTCCGCTTGCACGCCCTTCCTACGATCGGGCTACCGGCGCGGGCGACGCTCAGACGCCGGGCAGCCCGGCGCCCTCCATCAGGCCCTGTACCTCGGTGCCGGGCGGGGTGAGGAGGAAGACGTTGCGGTCGACCCGGTGCATCCCGCTGGCCAGGCCGAACACCACGCCGGTGCTGAAGTCGAGGACGCGCTTGGCGACGTCGGCCTCGGCTCCGGTGAGGTCCAGCAGGACGGGGATGCCGGACATCAGGGTCTCGGCGACCTCGCGGGCGTCCGCGAAGACGTTGACGCGCAGCACCACGAAGCGGCGGCGGGTCTCCGTCTCCGCGTCGGGAAGGGTGCGGTGCCCCACCGCGGACGGCCAGGCGTCGCGTCCCCGCAGCGGCACGACCTGGGCGAGCCCTTCCCACTGTTCATCGGTGACATCGTGTCCGTGACTGTTCACCGGCTCCCCCCGATCTGACTCGCACTCATCGCCTGCACCAGCCAATTCTTACGCCAAGTCACCCGTTCGGCCCAACAGCGACACGGTGCGCGACCGTGCCGGCTTCGCCGCTCGCCGCGCCGGGCCGGCGCCCGGTGGTGCCGAACTGCGCCCGGGCGGTCAGGACTTGTCAGTGGTCCCCCGCATGATGGGATGCGCTGGGGAGGCCGTACACGGAGGGGAATTCTTTGGACCGCATGACCTCGGCCGAGCTGCGGGAGACGTTCGGGCTGTCGGAGAGCGCGTGGGAGGAGATCCGGTCGGACCCCGGCCTGATCGCGCCGATCGACCCGAAGTACACGGACGGAGTCACGAAGTGGCACGGCCAGGCCTTCGCCCGCTGGCTCGCCCGCTCGCATTCCCGCCTGGCCTCCTGGGTCCCCCTGCTGCTGCGCCCGGCGGACAGCACGGAGCACCGCTACCTCGGGGGCCGTTACGCCACCCACGAGGAGACCGGTGCCGGGCCCGACCACTTCGCCGGACTGTGGAAGACCGACGCCGGAGTGGTGGCCGTCGCCTATCCGGTCCGCTCCGCCTTCACCCCGGACCGCCTGCTCGACGTCCACGAGGAGGCGGCGACCGTCGTGGTCGTCCAGCACCACTACGACCTCTACGGCCCTGCCCTGGAAGCGGTGGACCGCGCCCGTCCCGACACGGTGTACGAGCCCCGCTGGTCGGACATCGCCGCCCACATCGGCACCCAGGTGCCCTGGTGGCCGTCCGCGGTGCGCCGCCCCGCGCACCTGACGGCGTGGCAGCCGGGTGACGCACCCGTGCCCGTCGACGTCGTCACCTGGCCGTCCTGGGAACCGCTCTACGCGCTGGCCGGGACGGAGCCCGAGGGATCGCCGGTGCGTGGCGCGCTCTTCACCATCGGACACGAGATGCGCACTCGGGCCGCCGAGTCGACGCGCCGCGAGATCGAGCGCATCCTCGACAGGCGCGGCGGGCACAGCCCGTCGGGCACCGCGCGGGCCAAGGCGGAACGGGCGGCGATGGTGCTGCCCGCCGTGGCCGGCACCGAGGACCCCGGCCGCACCGAGACCGTCCCCTCCGACACGGTCGCCCTCGGTCTGGCGGAGCTGTGCGGGCGCACCGACGACCTGGCGGTGGAGTGCCTGGAGCAGGTCAGCATGTGGAGCGACGAGGACCTGCCGTTCGGCGGCGCGTTCAGCGTCACCAGGACCCGCCCCACCCGGGAGGCCGCGGAGTGGATCAACCGGCTGCGCCCCGTGCGGCCGACGGCGATCCACCGGCTCCTGGCGGCGAACGGCAACGACGTGGTCGGAACTTTCGTCGACCCGGTCACCGGGACGCCGGTCGTCGCCTTCAAGGGCAGATTCCTCTTCAGCGATCACCGTGAGATCAGTTACCTGGGCCGCGCGCCCCGGCGGCTGCCCGCGGGTTCCGTCCTCAAGGAGATCGTGCTCGACGACCCGATCTGGGTGCGCACCACCAAGGGGGTCCTGTATCCCGCGCCCTGCATGGCGGCACCGGGGCTCTCCTGGGGCTACAGCGGTTCGGGTCCCGGCACGCTCGCGCAGTGTGCGGGCCGGCTGCTGGACGACGGGGGCGCCCACGCCGTCACCTACGACACGCGGACGCCCGAGGAACCGGCGCTGGAGGCGTTCTTCCAGATCGAGCACAAGCGCGGCACCCGGATCCCCCGCAAGGAACTCGAACGCGTCCGCGGCTCGTCCGCCGCTTCGTCCGCCGCCTCGGTCACCCGCTGAAAGGCCGTCCCGCCCATGTCCGCACTCCGTCCGTCCGCGCCGTGGCAGCTCGGCGGCCTCTTCGCGTACGAACGCGAGGCGGCGGCCTACGAGGCCGCGGTCGACGACTGCCTGGCCGAGCCCGCCGTCGCGCGGCGGCTGGGCAAGCGGCCGCAGGCCACCGCCGAGAACGTCCGCGCGCACATGCTGTCGGAGGCGAACGTGCGGCGGGCCGTGGAGCCGTGCCAGGCACACCAGCTGCGGTTCCGCGCGGCGCTGGAGAAGCATGAGGCGACGCGGACCCGGCTGGACTACCTCCACGACCCGCCGGCCCCGGCGACCATCGTCCTCCTGCTCCTGGCGATGTCCTTCCTCTCCGCCCTCGTCGCGGCTCCGTGGACGTGGGTCGCCCTCGCCGCGCTGCCGTCCGCGGTGACGGGAGCACTCGTACGGCGCAACCCGCTGTGGCGTATGCGCGTACGCCACAACCTGGGGGAGCTGGCGCTGACGGTGTCCCTGGCCTTCGCGAAGCGGCAGGCGGACCTCGCGGACCGGCGCTGGCGCCGCGACCTCCAGGTGAACGGGGTGCGCCCGCTGATGCGGCGCGTGGTCGAGGCGCTGCTGGGCGACGACCACGACTCCCTGCTGCTGCCGGACAGTTACGAAGGCCTGCGCTCGCCGCGCAGCCGGCAGTACGTCGTGGACAACGAGGCGTCCCGGCGGCTCGCCCGCAAGGTCGCGCAGCTCAGGGGCGGGACCATCGCGGTCAGCGGACCACGCGGGGCGGGCAAGTCGACGCTGCTGGAGACCTGCGCCGAGGGGGCCGACTTCTCGGTGGTGGTGCAGGCGCCCGCGACCTACTCGCCCTACGAGTTCCTGCTGTCGCTGTACATCAGGGTGTGCGAGGCGTACCTCGTCGACCGAGGCCACGAGGTGCCCGAGTTCGCCCGGCTGTCCGCCTTCCGCCGGGTGGTGCGGCACGCCGGACCGGCCGCTCGGAGGGTGACGCGGCACGTGTTCTTCGCCGCGTCGGCGGGTGCGCTCGTCGTCCTCGGCCTGGCCGCCGGCGCACGCTCGGCGTGGGACCGGTACGCCGGCCCGGTACGTGGTCAGGCCCAGGGCATCGGGGAGGGCCTCGCCGGGGCCGCCCAGGGCATCTGGAGCGGGGAGCGGGCGGGTGCCGCACTGGCGGTGACGGCCGTCGGCGTGCTGCTCTGGCGGCTGCGCCGCTGGACCGGCCTGGACGCGCTGCTCCGCGGGCTCCGGCTGTGGGCTGGTGGCCTCGCCGGACTCGGCCTCGTGCTCCTGGCGGCCGGCTCCCTCTTCGTCGACCGGGACGTCCGGCACAACGTCACCGCCCTGGCCACCGACGCGCCGGAGGCGCTGCTCCTGCTGCTGATCGGTCTCTCGCTCGCCGGACTGCTCGCGGTGCTGTGGAACGAGCGGGACCGGGAGTGGTGGATCGGCACTCGTCCGGTCACGGACCGGACGCGGCGCGTGGCGCTGGGGCTGTTCCTCGCCGCCGACCTGGGGCTGCTCTCCCGTGTCCCGGCCCTGCGCGCCCTGGCGGCCGACGACGACCATCCGTTGCGCGCGGTCTGCGTCCTGCTGGGCGTCCTGCTGTTCAAGGCAGGGTCCTGGACCGCCCCGGAGCGGGAGCCGTGGCTGGTGCGGGAGTGCCGCAACCAGCTGTACCGCCTGCAGACGGTGCAGACCTCCTCCGCGGCCGTCACCGCTGGTCCCGCACAGCTGCTGACCGCCTACACGTCGTCGCTGTCCACCGTGCCGCCCACCATGCCGGAGCTGGTCTCCGACTTCCGCGAGCTGCTGGGCCACATCGCGCAGGAGCGGTTCGCCCTCAACGGCCGTGTGGTCGTCGCCGTCGACGAGGTGGACCGGCTGGGCTCGGACGCGCAGGCGCTGGAGTTCCTGGGCGAGATCAAGGCGATCCTGGGCGTGCCGGGCGTGCACTACCTGATCTCGGTGGCGGAGGACGTCGGCGCCTCGTTCGTCCGGCGGGGTCTGCCGCATCGCGGGGTGACCGACAGCTCGCTGGACGACATCGTCCACGTGCAGCCGTGCACCCTGGCGGAGTCCGTGGAGCTCCTGCAGCGCCGGGCGCCGGGCCTCTCGGAGCCGTACAGCCTGCTGGCGCACGCGCTGTCGGGCGGACTGCCGCGCGATCTGATGCGCTACGGGCTGCGCGTCATGGAGATCGAGGACAAGACCCGGTTCGTCGAACTCACCGACATCTCCCGGCAGATGATCCTGGAGGAGCTGTCCGAGACGCTGGCGGGCTTCCGCACCCTGCTCGGCAAGCACGAGTGGACCGCGGAGACGAGCGCGATACTCCTGTCCTTCCGCGGTCTCATGGGCCACCTGCGGTACCTGTGCCCGTGCCCGTCCGCCGAGCTCCAGAAGGCACTCCAGCACGTCGCCTTCTACGACCTGGAGGAGCAGCTGGGCGCCGCCGCGGCGGCCGACGTGCCGGAGGCCACCCGGCTGCTGATCGACGAGGCCTCGGCGTACGTGCTGTTCTCGCTGACGCTGCTGGACGTCTTCGGCCGCCCCGACTTCGCGCGGCGCCGCGCCGCCGCACGGCGGCGCGGTCCGGACGGTGAGCCGGAGATGCTGGCCCAGGCCCGCCAGGAGCTGGAGCTCTCGCCCTACAGCGCGCGCCCCTTGCTCACCCGGATTCGAAGCGCCTGGGGACTGCCGTCCCGGGCGGCCGGCGACACGGTCGCGGCGATCCCGGCCCCGCGCAGCTCTCCCTGCGCCGTGCACACGCAGCCGGTCTGAACCGCCGGACAATCAGTCCGCCGTCCGCCGCCGGACATACGTACGGGGCGGACCCGGCGTCGTCGCCCGGTCCGCCCCGTATCTCGGTGCCCGTGGGTCCCGCTCCGTCTCAGCCCGACCCGCGGGTGCCGGCTCTCACCCCCGTCCGCCGGTGACCGAGCGGATGAGGTCCAGGACCTCGGGGATGTGCTCGGTCAGGTAGAAGTGGCCGCCCGTGAAGGTGCGCAGGGCGAAGCCGGCGCTGGTGTGCGTGGCCCAGGCGGCGGCCTCGTCCGCGGTGACCTGGGGGTCGGCGTCCCCGGTGAGGACGGTGATCGGGGTGCGCAGCGGCGGGCGCGGCGGGTGGCGGTAGGTCTCGATCGCCTCGTAGTCGCCGCGGATCGCCGGGAGGATCATCGCGCGCAGTTCGGGGTCCTCCAGGAAGGCCCGTTCCACGCCGCCCAGCAGCCGCAGTTCGTCCATCACGCCCTCCTCGGAGCGCAGGTGGACGGACTCGTCGCGGTGCCGGGACGGGGCGCGCCGCGCGGAGGCGATCAGTGCCCGGGGGGCGGTGCCCGCGGCTTCCAGCCGGGCGGTGACCTCGTAGCCGAGGAGGGCGCCCATGCTGTGTCCGAACAGCACCAGCGGGCGGTCGGTCCAGGGGGCCAGGGCCTCGGCGACCAGGTCGGCCAGCGGGCCGAGCCGGGTGATGCCGGGTTCGTGCCGGCGGTCCTGGCGGCCGGGGTACTGGACCGCCAGGACGTCGACCGCGGGGGCCAGCGCCCGGGCGACCGGGTGGTAGAACGCGGCCGAGCCGCCGGCGTGCGGCAGGCAGACCAGCCGTACCGGTGCCTCGGGGGCCGGCTGGAAGCGGCGGATCCAGGCTTCGGGGTCCACCGCCGGGGGGCCGCCCGCGGACGGGCGGCCCTGGATCTGGACGGTTCCGGTCATCGTGCTTCGACCGGTGTCTTCGCCATCAGCGCACGGGCGGCGAGCCGGTAGCCGTCGGCTCCCAGGCCGGCGATGAGTCCGGTGGCGATCGGAGCGATCACGGATTCATGCCGGAAGGATTCCCGTGCCCAGATATTCGAAATGTGGACCTCGATCCACGGGCGGGGGTAATTCGCCAGCGCATCGCGCAGACTCCAGCCCGCGATCATCAGGGCCCCAGGATTCACAATGGCCCCTACCGTGTCATAGCTTTCCTGAATGGCTCGTACCAGCTCTCCCTCCACGTCGTGTTGTACCTGCTTGACTTTCCAGCCCCGCTCCGCGACCTCTTCCGCGATCGAATCGGCGATGTCGGCCAGGGTCTCGGTGCCGTAGATCTCGGGCTCGCGGTTCCCCAGGATGCCCAGGTTCGGCCCGTTCAGCAGTAGCAGTTCGCTCATCTCGCCTCCAAGGTGACTCCACCAACAAAAAGGCTATTGCAGGCCCCGGGTGCACCTATTCGAGGCGGCTTCGGCAGTTCCTTTCCTAGGGTGAATTAGGGGTCCCAGTAGGGGGATGACTGGCCCTGCATTCAGGCCCTACATTCGCTTTCGACAGCGGGTACGGACCCAGCAGGACCACAAGGAGCGGAAAAGAAAATGACCCAGGAATCCCGGCCCAAGCCGAACTTCCCCGTGTGGCCCCAGTACGGGGACGACGAACGCGTCGGTCTCATCCGCGCCCTGGAGCAGGGCCAGTGGTGGCGCATGGGCGGCAGCGAGGTCGACACCTTCGAGCAGGAGTTCGGCGACTACCACGGCACGTCCCACACCCTGGCGGTCACCAACGGCACGCACGCGCTGGAACTGGCCCTCCAGGTGCTGGGCGTGGGCCCGGGCACCGAGGTCATCGTGCCGGCGTTCACCTTCATCTCCTCGTCGCAGGCCGCCCAGCGGCTCGGCGCCGTCGCCGTGCCGGTGGACATCGACCCGAACACCTTCAACCTCGACCCGACCGCCGCCGCGAACGCCATCACCCCGCGCACCGCCGCGATCATGCCGGTCCACATGGCCGGCCAGATCTGCGACATGGACGCGCTGGGCAAGGTGTCCGCCGACAGCGGGGTGCCGCTCATCCAGGACGCCGCGCACGCGCACGGCGCCGAGTGGGACGGGCGGAAGGTCGGCGAGCTGGGCGCGGTCGCCGCGTTCAGCTTCCAGAACGGCAAGCTGATGACCGCCGGCGAGGGCGGCCTGGTCACCTTCGAGGACGCCGAGCAGCGCGAGACCGCGTTCCTGCGGCACAGCTGTGGCCGTCCGAGCACGGACCGGCTGTACTACCACAAGACCTCCGGCTCCAACTTCCGGATGAACGAGTTCTCGGCGAGCGTGCTGCGCGCCCAGCTCGCCCGCCTCGGCGGCCAGATCGACACCCGTGAGCGCAACTGGCCGGTGCTGTCGCGGCTGCTGAGCGAGATCGACGGGGTGCAGCCGCAGGTCATCGACGAGCGCGTCACCCGCAACCCGCACTACATGGCGATGTTCCGGATGCCCGGCATGAGCGCCGAGCGCCGCAACCAGCTGGTCGACGCGCTGATCGAGCGTGGCCTGCCGGCCTTCGCCGCCTTCCGCGCGATCTACCGCTCGGACGGCTTCTGGGAGTACGCCGCTCCGGAGGAGTCGCTGGAGTCGATCGCCGCCCGCTGCCCCAACACCGAGGCGGTGTACGCCGACACCATCTGGCTGCACCACCGGACCCTGCTCGCCGAGGAGGAGCAGATGCACGTGATCGCGGACATCGTCGCCGAGACCCTGGCCGCGCTGTGACGCCCGCCGTCCGAGTGGCCGTGGTGGGGCTCGGCTGGGCCGGCCGGGAGATCTGGCTGTCGCGGCTGGCCCGGCACCCCCGGTACCGGGTGACCGCCGTCGTGGACCCCGCGCCCACCGCCCAGGAGGCCGCCGCCGCGGCCGGGCCCGATGTGCGGGTGTTCGCCGACGTGGCGGAGCTGACCGCGGACCACGCCGACCTCGCCGTGGTCGCCGTACCCAACCATCTGCACACTCCCGTCGCCGCCGGGCTGCTGCGCCGGGGCGTGCCGGTCTTCCTGGAGAAGCCGGTCTGCCTCACCTCCGCCGAGGCGGCGGAGCTGGTCGCGGCCGAGACGGCGGGCGGGGCGGTGCTGCTGGCGGGCAGCGCGGCCCGGCACCGCGCGGACGTGGCGGCGCTGGCCGCCGCGGTGGACCGCGAGGTGGGCGAGGTACGGCACATCGAGGTCTCCTGGGTGCGGGCCAAGGGCGTCCCGGACACCGGCGGCTGGTTCACCCGCAGCGACCTGTCGGGCGGTGGGGCCCTGGTCGACCTGGGCTGGCATCTGCTGGACACGGTCGGCTCGCTGCTCGGCCCGGTCGGCTACGAGGAGGCCCTCGGCACCGTCTCGGGCGACTTCATCAACGCCGCCTCGCACGGCACCGCCTGGCGCCGGCGCGACGAGCCGGTCGAGGCGGGCGGCGGGGACGTCGAGGACACCGCGCGCGGGTTCCTGGTGACGGCCGGCGGGGTGTCGGTGGCGCTGCGCGCCAGCTGGGCCTCGCACGAGGCGCTGGACACCACCACGATCCGGGTCGAGGGCAGCGCGGGCACGGTCTCGCTGCGGTGCACCTTCGGCTTCAGCCCCAACCGGGCGGGCGGCTCCGAGCTGCTGCTGACCCGGGCGGGCCGCACCGAGCCGGTGCCGTTCCCCGAGGAACCCATCGGCGCGGAGTACGACCGTCAGCTCGACGGCCTGCCGGACCTGCTCGCCGATCCCGCGCAGCGGGGACGGGCCGTCGCCGACGCGGCGCGGACCATCGCCGTCATCGAACGCCTCTACGGCTCCGCCCGCCGGGCCCGGTCCGCGGCGCGGCCGGTCGCCGCGGCGGTCTGAGACCGCAGCACGCGCAGCCATGCGCGCAGATTCGTCAGGGAGATCCCCGTGAACACTGGTACCGCCTTGTCCTCAGGAACCCTCACCGGCACACCCACCGGCCCGTTCCAGAATCCCAAGAGTGTGGTCGTCTTCGATCTCGACGGTGTGATCGTCGACAGTTTCCCCGTGATGCGGGAGGCGTTCACCATCGCCTACGCGGAAGTCGTCGGGGACGGGCAGGCGCCGTTCGACGAGTACGAGCGCCACCTCGGCCGATATTTTCCGGACATCATGAAGATCATGGGGCTGCCGCTGGAGATGGAGCAGCCGTTCGTCCGCGAGAGCTACCGGCTCGCCGACCGGGTGCCGCTGTTCGACGGCGTCACCGGCACCTTGCAGGAGCTGCGGCAGCGCGGGTTCCGTACCGCGATCGCCACCGGCAAGGCCGGCGACCGGGCCCGGCACCTGCTGGACCAGCTGGGCGTCATCCACTTCTTCGACCATGTCATCGGCTCCGACGAGGTGCCGCGCGCCAAGCCGGCGCCCGACATCGTGCTGCACGCGCTGGACCTGCTCGGCGTCCGTGCCGAGGACGCGTTGATGGTCGGCGACGCGGTCACCGACATCCAGGCGGCGCGCGGCGCGGGGGTCGCGGCGGTGGCTGCGCTGTGG
This sequence comes from Streptomyces sp. NPDC001532, assembly GCF_040298625.1. NCBI lineage: Bacteria > Bacillati > Actinomycetota > Actinomycetes > Kitasatosporales > Streptomycetaceae > Streptomyces > Streptomyces sp. NPDC001532. The sequence continues at coordinate 204,652 of NZ_JBEPAL010000007.1, read as the reverse complement.
GGCGAGTGCGACGCGGCGGAACTCCTGGGCGCGGCTCCGGACGCGACCCTGTTCCGCCCCTCCGACCTGCTGGCCCTGTGCCCGGCGGTGGCGGAGGTGGTCGGCTGAGCGATCGACGGACTCGGACACGAGAGCAGCGGACAGGAGAGCAGCGGACGCACGGAACGACGGAACAGCGGACGTCACGGCGGTCCTCCGCCGACCACCCGCGCCCGGCCGGTGACTTCCCCCTCACCGGCCGGGCGCCTTGCCGTTCGCCTCTTCGGGCGCCCGTTCATGCGCTTTTCCGTTCGAGTGGATGGGCGATTCCCAGCCGATGGCACACCCCTGCGGATAGTGGATCGCGCCGCGAAGCGGCAACCATCAATGGGGGATCAGCCATGCTTGTCGAACGCGAGGAACACTTGGAACGGCTGCTCCGCGTCCAGGAAGCCGCGCTCGCCGGAAGAGGGCGGATGGTCCTGGTCGACGGCCCGTCAGCCAGTGGGAAGACAGAACTGCTGCACGCCGTCGCGGACCGCGCGGAGGCCGCCGGGTTCCGGCTGCTGCACGCCATCTGCGCACGGCCGGAGCGCACCCACGCCCTCGGTGTGATGCACCAGCTGTGCCGCTACGCCGGAATACCCGGCTACGGCGCACCCGGCCGGACCGGCTCCGACGCACAGTCCGCCGACGATCTGTGCGCCGCCCTGCTGGAACGTTCCGTCGACGTACCTCTCCTCATCGCCGTGGACGACGTCCAGCACGCCGACGAACCGTCCCTGCGCCTCCTGCTCCACCTCTCCCGCCGACTGCGCTCGGCCCGGATCGTCGTCCTGCTCACCGACAACACCGACGTCCCGTCGGCCAACCTCCAGCTGCGCGCCGAGCTGCTGCGCGAGACCGGGCTCACCCGGCTGCGCGTCGGCCCGCTCGGCGAGGCCGGGATCACCGACTTCCTCACGCCGCGTCTCGGCCCGCAGGCCGCGCGGCGCCTCACCCCGTACTTCCGGGCCGCCACCGGCGGCAACCCGCTGCTGCTCGGCGCGCTCCTCGACGACTGGGAGGGCTCCGACGGCGACGAGGGCGCCGGCCACTCCTACGGCCTGGCGCTGCTCAGCTGTCTGCACCGCGGCGACGAGAGCACGCTCGCGCTGGCCCGCGCGCTCGCCGTGCTGGACCAGGAGTCGGACACCGACACCCTCGCCGCGCTGGCCCAGACGCCCGTGGAGCCGACCGTACGGGCGATGGCCGCGTGCGGGCTGCTCTCCGAGGACGGCAGGTTCCGGCACCCCGCGGTGCGGCAGGCCGTCCTCGACGACCTCGCGCCGCGCGAGCTGTCCGCGCTGCACCGGCGGGCCGCCCGGCTGCTGTACGACTCCGGCGCGCAGCCCGGCCGGGTCGCCCGCCATCTGCTGGAGTCCGGCCGCGCCGACGAGCCCTGGGCGGTACGCGTCCTGGTCGAGGCCGCCGACCACGAGCTGCTGGCCGACCGGCCCGCCGCGGCCGCCGCCTGCCTGGAACTCGCCCAGCGCTCCAGCGGCGACCTCGCCGAGCGGGCCGAGATCCTGGCCCGGCTCGCCCACACCGAGTTCCAGTCCGACCCGGCCGCCGCGGCCCGGCATCTGCCCCAGCTGATCACCGCGGACCGGGCCGGACGGCTGCGCTTCCCCGAATCCGCCCTGCTGGTACGGCAGTTGCTGTGGCACGGCCGCAACGAGGAGGCCGTGGACGCGCTGGAGCGCATCCGCAGCGGCCCGGCCGGCCGCGCCGACGCCTCCGGTGAGGTGGCCGACCTGGAGCAGTGGCTGTCCTGGGCCCACCCGCCGCTGGCCCGCCCGGCCCGTCCCACCGTCCCCGGACCGCGCCGCGCCGGCACCGGCCGCGCGGGCGAGGGCGCGGTGGTGTCGGTGCTGCGCAGCGAACCGTGGCTGGGACGGGCCGCCGCGCTCGCCGGCCAGCTCATCCGCGACCACCCGGAGGCGGTCGAGCGGGCCGAGCAGGGGCTGTGGGACCTCAGACTGAGCCGGTCCGCGTACTGGTCCGAGGAGGCCGCCGTCCTGGCGCTGCTCACCCTGCTGCACGGCGACCGCACGGACAGCGCCGCGGAGTGGTGCGAACGGCTGGCCCTGGACGCCGCCGAGCGCGCCACCCCGACCTGGCAGGCGGTGTTCCACGCCGTCCGCGCCGAGGTCGCGATCCGCCAGGGCGACCTCACCACGGCGGCCGACCGGGCGCGCACGGCACTGCGGCTGCTGCCGCCGAAGGCCTGGGGCGTGGCCGTGGGACTGCCGCTGGCCAGCCTGATCGTGGCCACCACCCGCATGGGCCGCTACGACGAGGCGCTGCGCCATCTCTCCCAGGCGGTGCCGCCGGCCATGTACGAGAGCTGGTACGGGCTGCCCTTCCTCCAGGCGCGCGGCATCCACCACCTGGCCACCAACCACCACCGCGCCGCCCTCGGCGACTTCCTGTCCTGCGGGGAGCTCCAGCGCAAGTGGGGCATCCAGGCGCTCGGCCCGGTGCCGTGGCGGGCCGGGGCGGCCGAGGCGTGCATCCGGCTGGGCAACACCGACCGGGCCAAGCAGCTCATCCACGAGCAGCTGACCCGGCCCGGCGCGAGCGGCGGCCGGACCCGGGGCATCGCGCTGCGGCTGTACGCCGCGACCTGCGCGCCGGGACGCGGCCTCCAGCTGCTCACCGAGGCGCTGGAACTGCTGGAGTCGGCCGGCGACCGCTTCGAACAGGCGCGGGTGCTGTCCGACATGAGCCGGCTGTACAACGCGCTGGGCGAGCAGCGGCGGGCCCGGATGCTGTTCCGGCAGAGCCTGCACGTCGCCAAGGCCTGCGAGGCGCAGCCGCTCACCCAGGAGCTGCTGGCCGGGTCCGAGGGGATCGCGCCGGTGGGCGCGGACCCGGTCCCGGAGCAGCACCGGACCCGGATCGACGAGCTGACCGGCTCCGAGATGCGGGTCGCGTCCCTCGCGGTGATGGGTTACACGAACCGCGAGATCGCGGCGAAGCTCTTCGTCACGCCGAGCACGGTCGAGCAGCATCTGACGCGGGTGTACCGGAAGTTGAAGATCCAGCGGCGTCAGGACCTGCCGTCGGATCTGTGGCCGAACGCGTCGAAGGCGGGCTGACCGCCCGTCCCCCGACTTCTCCCCTCTCCACCAGTTCACCTCTCCACCGCTTCACCTCTTCACCTCTCCACCGCTTGACCAGTTCACCTCTTCACCTCTCCACCACCGATCAGCATCGCCACTCCTTGGAGGCCGACGTGTTCGACGTAGACGCCTATCTGAAGAAACTGGGTTACTCCGGTCCGCTGGAACCCTCTCCCGAACTGCTGCGGACGCTGCACAAGCTGCATCTGATGCGGGTGCCGTTCGACAACGCCCTCAACGCCGGGCGCGGACTGGACATCTGGGAGTACGTCGACATCGACGTCGACGCGACCTTCGACGCGGTCATCACCGGCGGCCGCGGCGGGGTCTGCCACGAGATCAGCGGTCTGTTCCGCAACCTGCTGGGCCGGCTCGGCTTCGACGTGGTCATCATGTCGGCCGGGGTGCGGATGGCGAACGGGGAGTTCGGTCCCGAGCTGGAGCACATGTTCCACGCCGTGCGGTTCGGCGAGGAGCGCTGGCTGGTGGACGTCGGCTTCGCCGGCCCGTCGTTCATCGAGCCGCTGCGCCTGGCGGAGGGCGTGCAGGAGCAGTACGGCTGTGGGTACCGGCTGGACCGGGACGGCGACTGGTGGGTGCTCAACCGCCGCCCGGCGGAGGGCGCCTGGGAGATCATCTACCGCTTCCACGACGTCGTGCGGGACCTGTCCGAGTGGAAGGGCGAGCCGAGCCTGCGGGAGTACGCGCGCGAGCTGAACGCCGCGGTCACGCTCATCAAGGGGCGCGCCCTGGAGAACGGCCAGCTGACCCTGATCGGCAAGCGCATGATCAAGGTGGTGGACGGCAAGCAGGAGATCAAGGTCCTGGTGAGGCCGGCGGACTACGAGGACGCCGTCCGGACCGTCCTCGACCCGGAGTCCTGAACCCGCCTCCGCCTCCCTCGCACTCCCCCATTGACGGTGCCCCACCCGGTCGAACCGGGTGGGGCACCGTCGTGTGCGCCGAGTGCCGGCGGTGTTCGTGACACGCCTGGCGCCCGTCTCCGGCCCGTTTCCCGGGTGCGCCCTGGTTCCCCTCCGAGGTGCCCCCGTCAGGCCCTCCGCACCGCCTCCAGACCCCCGCACGGGCGTCCCCGCACCGCCTTCAGCCCTCCGCACGGGCGCCCCCGCACCGCCGCGCACCCGCCCCTCGGGCCGCCGTGGGGCCGGACGCGCGGACAGGTCCGGGCCCCTCCGCGGAGGGGCCCGGACCTGTCTCGAGCCGCGCGGGAAGAAGCCGCGCGGAAAAGGGGCCCGCCGCCGACGTCGGGGGAGCGTCGGCGGCGGGCCTTCGGGGGGAAGGGGGATGGGCTGGTTACGCGGAGTGGGCCGTTTCGCGCTCGGGGGCCTCGGTGACGGCGTCCGAGGTCGCCGACTCCTGCTCCGCGGCCTTCTGGGACTTGATCCGGAAGGCCAGGAACGCACCGGCGAGTGCGGCGATACCGCCGACCAGAGCCGACAGCTGGAGGCCGTCGACCACGTCACCGATCGGGTTGGAGGCGCCCTCGCCCAGGTCCAGGCCGGCGTTGGCGACCGCGATGAGCAGGGCCATGCCGACCGCGCCACCGATCTGCGCCGAGGTCTGGGTGAGACCGGAGGCGACACCCTGCTCGTCCGGCGCGGCGTCCGAACCGGCGGCCATGAACATCGCCGGGTAGATCATGCCGGCGAACAGACCCCACAGCAGGACGCCGGGGAGCAGCGGCCAGAAGCTGGCGTTGGTGGACATCGTCGCCGACAGGACGATCATCGCGGCGCCGACACCGATCAGGCCGCCGAACAGCGCCCCGCGGACACCCCAGCGCTTGACGACGGCCGGCAGCAGCTTGCTGGAGCCGAGCATGGCGACCGCGCTCATCGGGAGGAAGGCGAGACCGGCCTCCAGCGGGCTGTAGCCGAGGACGTCCTGGAGCTGGATGAAGAACAGGTAGTGCAGGGTGTTGATGGCGCCCTGGAAGACGAAGATGATCAGGATCGCCGTCAGCAGACCGCGGTAGCCGAACAGCCGCGGCGGGGCGAGCGGGTCGTTGGTCTTGGCCTCCAGGACGAAGAACGCGATGCCCAGGACCAGACCGGCGGCGACGGTGGCGAGCGTCTGGGAGGAGCCCCAGCCCGCCTCCGGGCCGTTGATCAGGCCGAAGACCAGCAGGGTCGACGCGGCGGTGGCGAGCAGCGCGCCGGGGATGTCGAACTTGCGGGAGTCGCCGGCGGTGACGTCCGTCGCGAGCCAGGCGTAGCAGCCGAAGATGGCGAGCACGCACAGCGGCACGTTGACGTAGAACACCCAGGCCCAGCCCAGGTAGTTGGTGAGCAGACCGCCGACCAGGGAGCCGATGATGGCGCCGGAGGCACCGGCGGTGCCCCAGACCGCGTACGCCTTGTTGCGGACCGGGCCTTCCTCGAAGCTGGTGTTGATCAGCGAGAGGGTGGCCGGGAAGAGCAGGGCGCCGCCGAGACCCTGGACGACGCGCGCGGCGACGAGCAGGCCCGGGTCGGTGGCCAGACCACCGGCCACCGAGGCGATCGCGTACAGGGCGAGGGCGAGAACCAGCATCCGGCGGGCGCCGAGCCGGTCGACCGCGCGGCCACCGAGCAGCAGCGCGCCGCCGAGGCCGACGGAGTAGGCGCTGACGACCCACTGGAGGGACTGCGCGGAGAAGCCGACCTCACGGCCGATCTCGGGCAGTGCCACGTACACGATGTTGTAGTCGATGGAGAAGATGAGCATGCAGAACGCCAGCAGTGCCATCTTCGGCCCCGGCCGTCCTCCGGGCCGGGCAAGAGCTTCGGCAGACATGTGCCATTTTTCCTTTCTGAGGGGGGTTATCTAGGTCCCTGTTCGTGAGCCCGGGTTACGGCTTGTTACTGGACTCATCATCTGTAACGATGGCCAGACAGGGAAGGAGGCACTTTCGTGTCCCAACGGAACAGCGGTGTAACCGTCGAGGTCAGCCCGGAGACGGAGTTCGAGAACATCGGCGAACCGTGTGCCGTGCGCGAGGTCCTGGACCGCATCAGCGGCAAGTGGAGCATCCAGATCATCCTCGCGGCGGCCGAGAGACCGGTCCGCTTCACCGAACTCGAACGTTCCATTCCGGGTATCAGCCGCCGGATGCTCACCCTGACGCTGCGCAGCCTCGAACGCGATGGTCTGCTGGTGCGCACCGTCTACCCCACCGTGCCGGCGAAGGTCGTCTACAGCGTGACCGACAGCGCCCGCGAACTGCACGACGCCTTCCTCACGCTGATGGGCTGGGCGGAACGCAACCGCAGCGCGATCAGCGCCTCCCGCGCGGCATACGACGCCGCGCAGGTCACGGAGGGTCAGGGGGAGCCGGCGGGCGGCCCGGCCTGAGCCGGGTACCGCCCGCGTCCGGCGGCTTTCAGCCCGCATCGCCCACGGCCTCCGAGGGCACGACGCGGAGCAGGGTCGGGTCGTCGGCGTCCGGGGTGGCGGTGAAGCCGGCCTTGCCGATGGCCTCGGCATAGCGGTCCAGCTCCCCGGCCGCGATCAGGTCGCCGTCCAGGCAGGCGACCAGGATCGGCTCGCCGCCCTCGACGGCGAAGCCGGTCTGCCGGTCGTCGAACTCGCGGCAGCCCGCCTCCCGCAGCGCGGCGCGTATCCGCTCCGCGTCCCGGTCGTGGGCCGTCCACAGCGCGCGCCCGTGGCCGCCGTGGCCGAACTCCGGCTCGGTGCCCTCGGGTGCGTGCCGGGCCGCGCGGACCACTTCGGCGAGCACCGACGGCGCCCACAGGGCCATCGGCGGCACCAGCAGGTGCTGCACCTGGAGGATCACCTTGCGGACCTCGCCGGAGACCTGCGCGGCCAGCTGCGCCTGGGTGGAGTAGCGGCCGAACAGTTCGGCGGCGGCCGGCCGGCTGCCGGCCGTCTCCGCGTAGTCGAAGTCGCCGCCGATCGCCGCCTGCCACGGCACGAACAGCACGCCCGCGGCGGCCTGGTAGAACGCCTTGGACAGCTCGGCGGTGACACCCTCCTGCTCGGTGAGCAGCTTGCCGAGGGCCAGTGCCTCCTGGGCGGCGCAGGTCATGCCCTGCCCGTAGAGGGGGTTGAAGCTGCAGAGGGAGTCGCCGAGCGCGAGGTATCCGCTCGGGACCGTCTCCAGCAGCTCGAAGTGCCGGCGGCGGTTGGCCGGGTACTGGAAGGCGACCGGCTCGGTGAGCGGTTCCGCCTGCGAGATCAGCTTGGCGATGATCGGGTCGGGCAGGCTCTCCGCGTGCTGGCGGAAGCCCTCCTCGTCCGCGGCCGGGTAGTCGCGGTGCCAGCCGCCGACCGAGACCAGCCAGCGGTCGCCCTCGACCAGCAGGGCCGCGCCGATGCGCTTCTCCGCGGGTGGGGTGGGCTGCACGAACGCCGCCTGCACCGGCAGGTCGCCGGGCTTGGCGCGGTACAGCCGGCTGACGTAGCCGACGTTGACCTTGACCTCCTCCACCTCCGGGGTGGGGAAGCCCAGCGCCGACAGCCAGCGGTCGGAGCGGGCGCCGCGGCCCGTGGAGTCCACGACCAGGTCGGCGGCCAGCCGCTCGTCGCCGTCCAGCAGCACCTCGGTGACCCGGCCGTCGGAACCGCCGAGCCCGGAGACCGAGGTGTCGGCGCGGATCGTCACGTTCGGGACCGCCGCGACGCGCCGGCGCAGCGTGTACTCCAGCAGCGGACGGGTCATCGAGACGAAGGGCTGCCCGCTGTGCACCGGGTTCCAGGCGGCGCCCAGCCGGTACAGATGGACGTCCTCGCCGGAGTCGAAGATCACCGCGCCGCGCTCGGCCAGCTCGTCCACCAGGCCGGGGAACAGCTCCCCCAGCGCCTGCTGGCCGGCCACGAGCAGGATGTGCGAGTGCTGGCCCTGCGGCACGCCGCGGCGCGGGTCACCGGAGTCCGGCAGCTCGTCCCGGTCGACGACCACGACCTGCTCGAACGCGTCGGACAGTGCCTTGGCCGCGGAGAGACCCGCTATTCCGGCGCCGATCACCACCGCGGTGCCGCGCCCGCTCGACTTGCTCATGATGGATTCCCCTCAGGTCCGTCGGATGGGTACGTCACTGCGTCTTCGCCGGGTGGTTCACTGCGCGGTGCTGCCGATGCTGCGCGGGTGGCGGAAGAAGTTGTTCGGGTCGTAGCGGCGCTTGACCTCCAGCAGCCGCAGGTAGTTGTCGCCGTAGTACTGGGTGGCCCAGTCCGGCAGCTGGGAGCCGGGGAAGTTGACGTAGGCGCCGATGCCCAGCGGGTCCAGCAGGTCCGAGCCCTTGGCCACGAAGGCCTCGGCGGCCGCCTCGGCGTCCGGCGCGGTCGGCTGGTCGAGCTGGGTGGTGAAGCCGACGATGAAGTTGGCGGTGCGGTGCGGGAAGGCGGTCGCCGTCGGCGAGACGCGGTTGGCGTTGCCGCCGACCGCCATGCAGTGCAGGAAGCGGCGCTGGCCGGCCACGCGGTCGCCGTCCCAGGCGCTGATGATCCGGTTCAGGTCGCTCGCGGAGAACGGCCGGTCGAAGAAGCGGTACGCCTCGCGCAGCCAGCCGGTGCGGTGCAGCAGGGCGTCCGGTCCGGTGCCCTCGCGGTGGCACTGGTCCTGGGTGAGGTCGCCGCAGCCGTAGGCCGTCTTCATCGCCTCGTGGTACGGCAGGTCGCTGTGGAAGCGGCTGGTGGGCTGGGCGCCGACGAGCGCGGTCAGCTGGTCCAGCGCGGCGATCGCCTCGGACTCCGGGCCGTGGTAGCCGCCGGTGACGATGATCTCCGGGACGGCGCCGGGGGCGGCGTCGGGAAGCATGAAGATCAGGGCCGAGCCGAGGTTCACCGAGCTGCTCAGCTGCCAGGCCTGCCAGGCGGCGAACACCTCCTCCGCCTTGTCCCACGACCAGGTGGTGTTGAAGAACACCATGCTGGGGGCGGCGATCGGGGCGATCTCGAACTCGGTGACGATGCCGAAGTTGCCGCCGCCACCGCCGCGCAGACCCCAGAACAGGTCCGAGTACTGCGAGGACGAGGCGCGGATCAGCCGGCCGTCGGCGGTGACCAGCTGGACCGAGCGGACCCGGTCGCTGCCCAGGCCGAACTTGCGGGTCTGGTAGCCGATGCCGCCGCCGGAGAGGAAGCCGCCGGGGCAGACGGTCGGGCAGGTGCCGGCGATGACCTGCTTGCCGTGCGGGGCCAGGGCGTGCAGGGCGTCGATGGACTGCAGGCCCGGGCCGACGCGGACGGTGCTGCTGCCGACGGTGGCGTGCCGCAGCCGGGAGGTGTCCACGACCAGGCCCTCGCCGGTGGACCAGCCGCGGTAGTTGTGGCCGCCGCTGCGGGCCCGCACGGATATCCCGTTGGCGCGGGCGAAGTTGACACAGGCCTGGACGTCGGCCGGGGTCTCGCAGTAGGCGACGGCCGTCGGGCTGATGGCGTCGAACTCCGCGAACTGGTTCTGCTTGGCGGCGGCGTAGCCGCTGTCGCCGGGGAGGACCAGGTCGCCCTGGAGCTTGGTGCCGAGGCCGCCGAAGTCGGCGGCGCTCGCGGTGGAGGCCTGCGCCAGGGTCACGCCGCCGGCGGCGACGGCCGATGCCGTGAGCGCCAGCCCTGCTCCTGCTCCGGCCCGGAGAATCGTTCGTCTGGTGTGCACGGCACTCCTAAGGAAGTTCGTTGGGACGCAAGGGATTTCAGAAGGCGGGCCAGGTGGCAGTCACATCCATGGCCTGAGCAGTGACCACTATCCGGGCGCCGGTCCACTGCCCGGGAATTTGCCGCCCACTGGCCGTCCGGGATCCCAGGACCGCCTGAAACCCGCAGGTCAGAGCGGCTGCGTCAGGGCGAGAGTCGCCGCTCATCAGGCCGGCACGGACGTCGGTGCCGGAAGGGTCCGGGCGAGGTGCAGCGCGCCGTGCAGGGAGGAGAGGCCGCCGAGGCGGGCTCGGTGGTGCGCCGGGGCCGGGTGGCCGGGGCGGGCCAGGGCCTGGCTGTGCCGTGCGACGAGGGAGGTGAGGTCGGGGAACGCGTCGGCGAAGCCGCCGCCTATCACCACGGCGGTGGGGTGCAGGAGTTCCGCCGTGCCGACGACGGCCGCGGCGAGCACCGCCGAGGCCTCGTCGAGGGCCACGACGGCCCAGGAGTCGCGGCGCTGCCAGGCCTCGCGCAGCTCGGCGGGTTCGACGGGCGCGTCGCGCAGTTCGGCGGCGCGGCGCAGGATCGCCGGTCCGGAGGCGCGGGACTGGACGCAGCCGACGCGGCCGCAGTCGCAGCGGGTGCCGCAGCGGTCGACGACGAGGTGACCGATCTCGAAGGAGCCCCGCCCGGTCCCCGGGAACAGCGCGCCGCCGACCACCGCGCCGCCGCCGACTCCGGTGCCGATGCCGAGGTAGAGCAGGTCGTCGTGGCCGGCGGCGCGTGCCTCGGCGAGCGCGGCGAGGTCGCCGTCGTCGGCGCAGGCCACGGCGGTGCCGGGCAGCATGGCCCGCAGTTCGGCGGCGAGGTCGAGACCCGCCCAGCCGGGGCGGTTGGGCCAGGCGGTGACCCGCCCGTCCGGGTCGAGGGTGGCGGGCATGGCCACGCCCGCGGCGCGCAGCGGGCCGGGCCAGTGGCGCCGTACCTCCGCGAGGGTGCGGGCGAGGGCCGCCATGTCGTCGGCCACTCCTCCGTCGGCGGACCAGCGGAAGGTGGTGCGGTACGGGTCGGCGCCCGCGCCCTCCACCCGGACGGCGACCTTGGTGCCACCGACGTCGATGCCGAGATAACCCGTGATGCCACTCATGGCGGTGAGTGTCCGGATCGCGGCCCACCGGGCGGTAACCCGGCGTCCATCGTGGTTCCAGCGCGGCCTTGCTGAACCCGTGCCGTCGGGGTGCCCCCTCCCTGCCCTCCCCCTAACTCATCCCTATCTTTCCGCGCGGACGAACCGGTCCGGGCCGTCCTCGGGTTAGGGCCGCCCGCGCACCTTAATCTCGGCGCCAATCCACCTTTTTCCACCCGACTCGCGCGAGGTGATTTCCGCGATGAACCGTCAATGGCTCTTCGTCCGGCTGCCCAACCCGATGCGCAGCCGTCCGGAGGAGCACACCGCCCGGGTGCTCTCCACGATGGCCGCCGATCTGGTCGGCCATCTGCGGGCCGAGGACCCGGACGCGCTGTGGCAGTTCCGCCGGCCCGGCCCGGCGGCCGGCCCCGACCTCGGGCTGTGGTTCCACTCGACCGAGCCGGTGCTGAAGGAGCTGGAGCGCCGGCTGCGGGCGCAGACCTCGGAGCACAACTGGCCGATGATCACGGGCGCGCATCTGCCGGAGACGGCCAAGTACCGCACGCCGCGCACCCTGCGGATGGCCGACCGGCTGGCCACGGTGTCCAGCACCTTCGCGCTGGAGCTGCTGCGCGGCGGCCGGCTGGACGAGGAGCAGCGGCAGTGTCTGGCGGCCGCGCACCTGTGGCGGCTGAGCGCGCTGACCTCCGAGGGCGAACGGGCCGCCTTCCTCTTCCACTTCTGGCAGTTCGGCACCGATGTGCTGGGCCCGGACGAGCGGGTGGAGCTGGCGGCGGAGGCGGACGCCTGGGCGCTGGCCCCGGTGTGCGGGCGGCTGCCGGGCAGCACCGGGCTGTGGGACGCGTACGTCACCGCGGTCCGCGACCTGGTCGCGGCGGGCCGTGAGGACGGGGTGCCGGTGAACTTCCTGCTCTACGACCACGTCCTGCTCACCCATGACCGGCTGGGTGTCGCGGCCCGCACCGGTGCCCGCGCGGCCCGGGCGGTGCGCACCACGCTCGCGGCCGGCACGCCGGTCCCGGCGACGCTGGCCGGGGCGACCGTCCTGACGACGGCATGACCCGGCTGACGCTCCGGCAGCTCCGGAGGTTCTGGAGAAGCGTTTCTTCACGTCCGTACCACCCTCTCCCCCACGACCGAAAGGACTTCTAGATGACTGTTGTCACGACCGCGGACACCCGTTCCGCACGCCGGATCGACGTGGCACTGGGCGAGCGTTCCTACCCCGTGCACATCGGTCCGGGCGTACGCCACCTGCTGGCCGGGGTGATCGCCGAACTCGGCGCCCGGAAGGTGGCCGTGGTCTCCGCCAGGCCCCGCGACATGCTCCCGGACCCCGGTGTGCCCGCCCTGCACCTGCAGGCGCGGGACGGCGAGGAGGACAAACGCCTCGCCACCGTGGACCGGATGTGCCGGGCCTTCGCCGAGTACGGTCTGACCCGCGCGGACGCGGTGGTGTCCGTCGGCGGCGGCACCACCACCGACTCGGTGGGGCTGGCGGCGTCGCTGTACCACCGCGGCATCCCGGTCATCCACCTGCCGACGACGCTGCTGGCCCAGGTGGACGCCAGCGTCGGCGGCAAGACCGCGGTGAACCTGCCGCAGGGCAAGAACCTCGTCGGCCAGTACTGGCAGCCGACGGCGGTGCTCTGCGACACCGACTTCCTGGAGACCCTCCCGGAGCGCGAGTGGCGCAACGGGTACGGGGAGATCGCCCGCGCGCACTTCATCGGCACCGGTGACCTGCGCGGACGCCCGCTCGTCGAGCAGATCGCGACCAGCGTGGCGTGCAAGGCGAAGATCGTCGCCGCGGACGAACGGGACGACTCCATCCGGCACATCCTCAACTACGGGCACACCCTCGGGCACGCGCTGGAGCGGGCCACCGACTTCGCGCTGCGGCACGGCGAGGCGGTGGCGATCGGCACGGTGTTCGCCGGCCGGCTGGCCGGGGCGCTCGGGCGGATCGACCGGGCGAGGGTCGACGAACACCTGGAGGTGGTGCGGTCGTACGGACTTCCGCACCGGCTGCCGGCCGGTCCCACGGAGTCGGAACTGCTGGAGCTGATGCGGCTGGACAAGAAGGCGATGACCGGTCTCGCCTTCGTCCTGTCCGGCCCCGACGGGCCCGAACTGGTCGACGGGATACCGGAGTCGGTGATCCTGGACGTGCTGGCGGGGATGCCCAGGGAGGAGTGAGGACGAGGAGCACGGACAACGGGCCGCCCCGGTCGTCGAGACGACGACCGGGGCGGCTTCTCGTCGTGCCCCGGACCGCACCGCCCGGCACGGGGAGGAACGGCGAAAGCCCGCGCGGCGAACCTGCGCGGGCTTCCGGCTGCGGTGCCTCCCCTCGGGTCAGGCGGTCGCGGCCGCCAGCGGCGCCGCGAGCGCGGAATGCGCCTCCTGGACCAGGGCCCGTACGTCCTCGGGGCCGGCGGCGGCGCCGTAGACGTAGTAGTCGGGGCGGATCAGGACGGTGGTCGCGCCGCCGGCGGTCAGGAACGGCAGGTAGACGCCATCGACGTCGACCACCTCGCCCGGGCCCGCCGCCGCCGGGTCGCTGCCGGCCGGCAGGACCCGCACGGTGTGGGCGCCCAGCCGGGCGAGGACGTCCCGCTCCGCGTCGCCCAGCAGCACGGCCGGGTCCTCGGTGGTGAGCAGGACGAAGCCGAGGCCGACGACCTCGTCGAACAGGGCCCGCGCCGTACCTCGGGCGACCCGCGCCTGCGGGGAGAGCGTGCCGGCCGGGCGGGCCGGCCTGCCGTTCGCCGCGCGGCGCAGGAAGCCCTTGGCGAGCGGCTGGAGCGGGGAGCGCTGCTGGGTCTCGCCGCGCGCGGCGGCGCGTTCGGCGGCGGCCTTCATCACCAGGTCGCGGTCGGCGGCGGCCTTGGGGTCGGTCTGGCAGATGATCCGGCCGAGGTTGACCGACATGGTGATGGCCCACTTCACATGGGTGCGGCGCTCCTCCTCGTAGTCGTCGAGCACCTGCGGCCCGACGGTGCCCGCGAGCAGCGCGTCCAGCCGCCAGGCCAGCGCGCCCGCGTCCCGGAAGCCGGAGGACATGCCCTGCCCGGCGAACGGCGGCATCAGGTGGGCGGCGTCGCCCGCGAGCACCAGCCGGCCGCCGTGCCAGCGGTCGGCGTGGCCCGCCTTGAAGCTGTAGACGTGGTGGCGGCGCAGGGTGGAGTTCTCCGGGGTGGCGTCGAACAGCTTCAGCAGCTCCCAGGCGGCCTCCGGGGTGTTCAGCCCCTCGATGGTCTCCCCCGCGACCCGCATGAACTCGTAGCGGCGGTTGCCCGGGCCGGCCGAGACCGAGGTGCGGGGCCGGGCCGGGTCGCAGATCTGGAGGTTGTTCGGCTCGAAGGTCCGCCCGTCGTGGTGGACGACGTCGCAGACCAGCCAGTCGTGGGAGAAGCCGGTGTCGGACAGCTCGCTGCCGAGCGCGCGGCGCACGAAGCTGTTGGCGCCGTCGCAGCCGACCACCCAGGAGGCGGTGAAGACCCGCTCGCCGCCGTCCCGGTCGACCGCGGTGACCTCGACCGTGTCACCGTGCTCGGCGAGCGCGATCACCTCGTGGCCGCGGTGCACGGTGATGTTGTCCAGGCCGGCGCCGCGCGCCTCCATCTCGGCCTCCAGCGCGGGCTGGTACATCGAGGTGGACTCCGGCCAGCCGGCCAGCTTCCGCTCCGCGCCGTCGATGTGCAGCAGCACCTGGCCGTCGGCGTTGCGCCACAGGTACTCGCCGGACGGCTCGCCGATCCTGCCGACCAGCCCGCCGATGCCGGCGGCGGACAGGGTGCGGGCGCCCTCGCCGTCGAAGGCGACGGCCCGCGGCATCGGGTAGGCCTGCGGCCACCGCTCCACGACGGTGACGGTGCGGCCCCGGTCGGCCAGCAGCAGCGACAGCAGCTGGCCGACGGGCCCGTAGCCGACGATCAGGACGTCGGCGTGGACGGTCGTGCGCGTCACCTCAGACACCCCCGTTCGCGGTGTCGGCCGCCAGCTGCTCGACCAGGTACTCGGCGACGTAGAGCGGCGTCGGGTAGTCGAACAGCAGCATCGGGCTCAGCGCGATGCCGGTCGCCTCGACGAGCCGGTTGCGCAGTTCGACGGCGCTGAGCGAGTTGAAGCCGACCTCGAAGAACGGGCTGTCGCCGTCGAGTTCGTCGTCGAAGGTCTCGTCGGGGTTCTGCTGGGTGCGGGCGATCTCGGCCTCCGCGGTGATCAGGTCGATCAGGGCGTCGGTGCGCTCCGCGTCGCTCAGTCCGGCCAGCCGCTCCAGCAGCTGCCGCCGGGTCGCCTCCAGGGCCGCTTCCTCGGGCTCGGCGCCGGGGGTGGTGGTCTCGGTCGCTTCCTCGACGGCGGTGATGGTTTCGGTCATGACGGTGCCGGCCTCCAGCCAGTAGTCGCGGCGCTGGAAGGCGTACGTCGGGAGTTCCACCCGCCGTGCCTCCTCCGGGAACAGCGCCGTCCAGTCGATGGGAACGCCCCGGGTGAACAGTGCGCCCGCCGCGCCGAGGGCGGTGTGCGCGTCGGGGGCGTCGACGCGCTGGGCGGGGACGAAGGCGACGCCGTCGGCGGCGTCGTCCAGGCAGCCGGGCCCGAGCGCGGACAGCACCGCGCCGGGGCCGAGCTCCAGGAAGGTGGTCGTGCCGTGCTCGTGCAGGGCGCGCACCCCGTCGGCGAACCGGACGGCGGCGCGGACGTGCTGCACCCAGTACTCGGGCGAGGTCAGCTCGGCGGGTGTGGCGATCTTCCCGGTGACGTTGGAGACGACCGGGACGCGCGGCGCCTGGTAGGTGAGCCCGGTGGCGGTCTGCCGGAACTCGGCCAGCATCGGCTCCATGAGCGGCGAGTGGAAGGCGTGGCTGACGGTGAGCCGCTTGACCCGCCTGCCCTGGGCCCGCAGCCGCTCCCCGATCGCCTCGGCCTCGGCCTCGACGCCGGACACCACCACGGACCGCGGCCCGTTGACGGCGGCGATGCCGACGCCGTCGGTGAGCAGCTCCAGCATCTCCTCCTCGGTCGCCTGGACGGCGACCATGGCGCCGCCGGCCGGCAGGGCCTGCATCAGCCGGCCCCGCGCCGTGACCAGGCGGGCCGCGTCGGCGAGGCTCCACACCCCGGCGACGTGCGCGGCGACCAGCTCACCGACGGAGTGCCCGGCCAGCGCCTGCGGGCGCACGCCCCAGGACTCGTAGAGGCGGTACAGGGCGACCTCGACGGCGAACAGCGCGGGCTGGGTGAACTCCGTGCGGTTCAGCTCGTCGGCGTCGACGTCCTTCAGCGGCTTCGGCAGATGCCGGTCCAGTTCGGCGACGACCGCGTCGAAGGCCTCCGCGAAGACCGGGTAGGCCTCGTACAACTCCCGCCACATGTCGGGCCGTTGCGAGCCCTGGCCGGTGAACAGCACCGCCAGGCGGCCCTTCGTACGGCTGCCGCGGGCGATCCCGGGCGCCGAGGTGTCGCCCTCGGCGACGGCGCGGACCTTCGCGCGCAGGGCGTCCAGGCCGTCGCCGACGACCACGGCCCGCTCGTCGAAGGCGGTACGGGTCAGCACCAGCGAGCGGCCGACCGAGTACGGGGTGACGTCGTCGCCCGCGCCGGCGAGGAAGGCGTCCAGCCGGGCGGCCTGCTCGCGCAGCGCGTCGGCGGACTTGGCGGACAGCACCCAGGCGACGGGACGGCCGGCCGCGGGGCCCGCCGGGGCCTCGTCCTCGGCGTCGGCCTCCTCCAGCAGGACATGGGCGTTGGTGCCGCTGATGCCGAACGAGGAGACACCGGCGCGGCGCGGGCGGCCCTCCTCCTTGGGCCAGGGACGGGCCTCGGTGAGCAGTTCCACCGCTCCGGCCGACCAGTCGACCTTCGGGGTGGGCTCGTCGACGTGCAGGGTCTTGGGCAGTTCCTCGTGGCGCAGCGCCATGACCATCTTGATGACACCCGCGACACCGGCGGCGGCCTGCGCGTGCCCGATGTTCGACTTCAGCGAACCCAGCCACAACGGCCGGTCCTCGGGCCGGTTCTGGCCGTAGGTCGCGATCAGCGCCTGCGCCTCGATCGGGTCGCCGAGGGTGGTGCCGGTGCCGTGCGCCTCGACCGTGTCCACGTCCGCCGGAGCGAGCCGGGCGGCGGCGAGGGCGGCCTTGATGACGCGTTCCTGGGAGGGGCCGTTGGGCGCGGTGAGCCCGTTGGAGGCGCCGTCCTGGTTGACGGCCGAGCCGCGGACCACGGCGAGCACGGTGTGCCCGTTGCGCCGCGCGTCCGACAGCCGCTCCAGGACCAGCACGCCCGCGCCCTCGGCCCAGTTGGTGCCGTCGGCGGAGGACGAGAACGCCTTGATGCGGCCGTCGGGGGCGAGCGCGCGCTGGGCGGCGAACCCGACGTAGGCGTCCGGCGTGGCCATCACGGCGACACCGCCGGCGAGCGCCATCGAGCACTCGCCGCCGCGCAGCGCCTGCACGGCCATGTGCAGGGTGACGAGGGAGGACGAGCAGGCGGTGTCCACCGTCACGGACGGGCCGGTCAGGTCGTACAGGTAGGAGACCCGGCCGGACAGCACGCTGCCGGACTTGCCGAGGCCGAGGAAGGCGTCGACCCCCTCGGGAAGCTTGCGCACCCCGTTGGCGTAGTCGTGGTACATCAGGCCCGCGAAGACACCGGTGTCGGAGCCGCGGACGGTGTGCGGGTCGATACCGGCCCGCTCCAGCGCCTCCCAGACCAGCTCCAGCAGGATCCGCTGCTGCGGGTCGGTGCCCAGGGCCTCCCGGTCGGAGAGGCCGAAGAAGCCCGCGTCGAAGGCGCCGGCGCCGTGCAGGACGCCGGCCTCCTTCACATACGTCGTGCCGGGGTGGCCGGGCTCCGGGTGGTAGAGGTTGTCCAGGTCCCAGCCGCGGTCGGTGGGGAAGCCGGTGACGCCGTCGCGCCCGCCGGACACCAGGGACCACAGCTCCTCCGGGGAGGCGATGCCGCCCGGCAGCCGGCAGGACATGCCCACGATGGCGATGGGCTCCTGGGCGGCCGCGGTTATCCGCTCGTTCTCCCGCTTCAGCCGCTCGTTCTCGGTGAGGGAGGCGCGCAGGGCCTCGACGAGCTTTCCGTCGGAAACAGTCATGATCTTCTCTCCCGGTCCGAGACCGAATCAGTTGGCCGCGCCGCTGAGGGCACGGGCGACGAGGCTCTCCACGTCCATGTCGGCGATCAGCCCGGCGGCCGCCTCGGCCTCCTGCGCCTCCGGTGCCTGCGGTGCCGGTCCGGCGTCCGGGGCGGGGGCCGGGGCCAGCGCCTCGTGCAGGCGCTTCGCCAGGGCGACCGGGGTCGGGTGGTCGAAGACGAGCGTCACCGGCAGCCGGACGCCCGTGCGGGCGGCGAGCTGGTTGCGCAGTTCGACGGCGGTCAGCGAGTCGAAGCCGAGGTCCTTGAACGCCTGGTCGTCCTCCACCTGGTCCGCGCCCGCCAGTCCGAGGACGGCGGCGGCCTGCTCGGCGACCAGCTCCAGCAGCGCCTGGGCGCGCTCCTCGGCCGGCAGTGCGGCCAGCCGCTCCGCGAAGGACTCGGCGGCGGCCGGGGCGGCGGCGGTCTGCGCCGACCGGCGGGCCGGGCGGACCAGGGCCCGCAGCAGGGCGGGGGTGGCCTCCTCCGACGTACGGGCGCGCAGCGCCGGGAAGTCGAACCGGGCGGCGACCAGGGCCGCCTCCGGGCCGCGCAGGGCGGCGTCGAAGAGGGCCATGCCCTCGGCCCCGGTCAGCGGCCGCATCCCGCTGCGCGCCATCCGCTCGCGGTCGCTGCGGGCGAGGGTGTCCTGCATACCGCCGTCCTGCTCCCAGACGCCCCAGGCGAGGGAGACGGCGGGCAGGCCCGCCTCGTGGCGCTGCCGGGCGAGCGCGTCCAGCCAGGCGTTGGCGGCGGCGTAGTTGCCCTGGCCGGCGCTGCCGACGGTGCCCGCGATGGAGGAGTACAGGACGAAGGCGGCCAGGTCCTGGTCCTTGGTCAGCTCGTGCAGGTTCCAGGCCGCGTCGATCTTCGGCCGGAACACGGTGTCCAGCCGCTCCGGGGTGAGCGCGGTGACCACGCCGTCGTCGAGGACGCCCGCGGTGTGCACGACCGCCGTCAGCGGGTGCTCCAGGCAGCCGAGCAGGCTCTCCAGGGCGGCGCGGTCGGCGGCGTCGCAGGCCTCGATCCGCACCCGCGCGCCCAGCCCGGCGAGATCGTGCAGCAGTTCCTCGGCGCCCTCGGCCGCCAGTCCGCGGCGGCTCGTCAGGACCAGGTGCCGCACCCCGTGCTCGGTGACCAGGTGCCGGGCCAGCAGCGCGCCCAGCGTGCCGGTGCCGCCGGTGATCAGGACCGTGCCCTCCGGGTCGAGGACGCCGAAGCCGTCCGCGTCGACGAGGCCGGCACGGGCGAGACGCGGCGCGGTGACCACGGACTCCCGCACGATCAGCTGCGGTTCGCCGGACTCGACGACCGCCGCGGCGAGCTCGCCGGGCGTCGGACTGCCGTCGGTGTCGACGAGGACGTACTGCCCGGGGTTCTCGGACTGCGCGGACCTGACCAGGCCCCATACGGCGGCCGCCGCGGGGTCGGTGGCGTCGGCGACGGCACCGCGGGTGCGCAGGACCAGACGGGCCGGCTCCAGTTCGGGAGCGGCGGACCAGGTCCGGACGAGGTCCAGGGCGCGCACGGCCAGGGCGCGCGCCCGCTCCGGACCCTCGGCGGCCGACGCCTCGGTGAGGTCGGCGACGACCACGTCCGGCCGCTCGGCCCCCGCCCGCACCGCCGCGACCAGCGCGGGCAGGTCCGGGTGGTCGGTGCCGAGGACGGCGGTACGGACGTCGGCGCCACCGGTGACGGTGACCGGTGTCCGCTCCACCCGGAACAGCGCGTCCTGGGCGACGGCCTTCCGCGCCGCGAAGGCGTCCGGCGACAGCGGCCGGGTGACCAGGGCGCCGATCGCGGCGACCGGGGCGCCGGTCCGGTCAGCCAGCTCCAGCGCGATGCCGTCGCCGTCCGCCGCGACCGCCCGCAGGCGCAGCGCGGCGGCGCCGGAGGCGTGCAGGGCGACCTGGTTCCAGGCGAACGGCAGCCGGGTCTCCCCGTTCTCCTCGCCGAGGAACCCGGTGGCCTGGAGGGCGGCGTCGAGGAGGGCCGGGTGGATGCCGAAGCCGTCCGGGGACTGGCCCTCGGGCAGCTCGACCTCCGCGTACACCTCCTCGCCCTTGGTCCACACGGCGCGCACGCCCTGGAAGGCGGGGCCGTAGCCGAACCCGGCGGCGGCCTTCCTCTCGTAGAAGCCGGTCAGGTCGACCGGCTCGGCCTGCGCGGGCGGCCAGGCGCTCAGGTCGAACGCCGGCTCCCGCGTCTGCTCGGTGAGGGTGCCGGTGACGTTCCGGGTCCACGGGGTGTCCGGGCCGGCGTCCTGCGGCGTGGAGTACAGGCCGACGGAACGCCGGCCGTCCTCGTCCGGGCCGCCGACGACCACCTGGACACGGACGCCCGGCCCCTCCGGCAGCACCAGCGGTGCCTCCATGACGAGTTCGTCGACCGTGCCGGCCCCGACCTCGTCACCGGCCCGCACCACGAGCTCGACCAGGGCCGCGCCGGGCACCAGGACCGTGCCGCCGACGGCGTGGTCGGCGAGCCAGGGGTGGGTGCGGACCGACAGCACACCGGTGGCCAGCACCCCGCCCGAGTCCGGCAGCTCCACCGCGGCGCCCAGCACGGCGTGCTGGGCGGAGGTCAGCCCGAGGGACGCCGCGTCGGTGCGGGTCTCCAGGGGGCGCAGCCAGTACCAGTCGCGCTGGAAGGCGTACGTCGGCAGTTCGACGCGGCGTCCGCCGGCGGCGAGCGCGGTCAGCTCGGTCGGCAGCCCGGCCGCGAACAGCCGGCCGACCGCCGTCACCGCGCTGTGCGGCTCGGCGGCACCGTTGCGCAGGAACGGCACGAACAGCGCGTCCGAGTCGTCCGCGACGCACTCCTGGCCCAGCGCGGTGAGCACCCCGCCGGGACCCAGTTCGAGGAACGCGGTGACGCCCTGCTCCTGGAGCGCCGGAATCGCGTCGGCGAAGCGGACGGCGTCGCGCACGTGGCGGACCCAGTACTCCGGCGAGGAAAGCTCCTCGGCGGTGGCCAGTTTGCCGGTGACGTTGGAGACGACACCGATGCGCGGTGCGTTGTACGTCAGTCCGGCCGCGATCTGCCGGAACTCGGCCAGCATCGGGTCCATCAGCAGCGAGTGGAAGGCGTGGCTGACGGTCAGGCGCTTGGTCTTGCGGCCCTGCGCCTCGAAGGCGGCGGCGACCGCTTCCGCGGCGGCCTCCTCGCCGGAGACCACCACCGAGTTCGGGCCGTTGATCGCCGCGATGCCGACCCCGTCGGTCAGCAGCGGCAGCACCTCCGCCTCCGTCGCCTGCACCGCGACCATCGCACCACCCGACGGCAGCGCCTGCATCAACCGGCCCCGCGCCGCGACCAGACGCGCCGCGTCCGCCAGGCTCCAGACGCCCGCCACGTGCGCGGCGGCCAGCTCACCGATCGAGTGCCCGGCCACGAAGTCCGGACGCACACCCCACGACTCCGCCAACCGGAACAGCGCCACCTCGATCGCGAACAGCGCGGGCTGCGTGAACTCCGTGCGGTTCAGCTCCTCGCCGTCCACGTCCTTCAGCGACTTCGGCAGATACCGGTCCAGTTCGGCGACCACCGCGTCATACGCCTCCGCGAACACCGGATAGGCCGCGTACAACTCACGCCCCATGCCCAGGCGTTGCGAGCCCTGGCCGGTGAACAGTACGGCGATCCGGCCGCCGCCCGTCGTGGAGGAAGCGGTCTCCCCTGCGGCCAGGGCGCGGAGTCCGGCCACCGCCTCTTCGCGGTCGGCGGCGACCACCACGGCCCGGTGCTCCAGGGCGGCGCGGCCGGTCAGCAGCGACCAGGCCACGTCCCGCAGGTCGGCCGGCTCCTCGGTGAGGTGGTCGGCCAGCCGGGCCGCCTGGGCCCGCAGCGCCCGCGCCGAGCGGCCGGAGACGACCAGCGGCAGCGGGCCGCTGAACCCCTCGCGTTCCTCGACGACTTCGTCGGCGTCCGGTGCCTCCTCGATGACGACGTGCGCGTTGGTGCCGCTCACGCCGAAGGACGAGACACCCGCCCGACGGGCGCGGCCCTCCTCCTTGGGCCAGGGACGGGCCTCGGTGAGGAGTTCCACCGCGCCCGCCGACCAGTCGACCTTCGGCGACGGCTCGTCCACGTGCAGGGTCTTCGGCAGCTCCTGGTTCCGCAGCGCCATCACCATCTTGATGACGCCCGCGACACCGGCGGCGGACTGCGCGTGCCCGATGTTCGACTTCAGCGAGCCCAGCCACAGCGGCCGGTCCTCCGGCCGGTTCTGGCCGTAGGTGGCGATGACGGCCTGGGCCTCGATCGGGTCGCCGAGCGAGGTGCCGGTGCCGTGCGCCTCGACCGTGTCGACGTCCGCCGGGGTCAGCCGGGCGCTGGCCAGGGCGGCCTTGATGACCCGCTGCTGGGAGGGCCCGTTGGGCGCGGTCAGGCCGTTGGAGGCGCCGTCCTGGTTGACGGCCGAGCCGCGGACGACGGCGAGCACCTGGTGCCCGTTGCGCCGCGCGTCCGACAGCCGCTCCAGCAGGAGCAGTCCGGCGCCCTCCGACCAGTTGGTGCCGTCGGCGGCCGCCGAGAAGGCCTTGGCGCGGCCGTCCTTGGCGAGGCCCCGCTGGCGGGAGAACTCGACGAAGCCGTCCGGGGTGGCCATGACGGCGACGCCGCCGGCGAGGGCCATGGTGCACTCGCCGTTGCGCAGGGCCTGGGCCGCGAGGTGGATCGCGACGAGCGAGGAGGAGCAGGCCGTCTCCACGGTCACCGCGGGCCCTTCGAGGCCGAGGGTGTAGGAGACGCGGCCCGCGGTGGCGCTGCCCGAGTTGCCGATGCCGAGCATTCCCTCCACGGCCGGCGGGATGTGCCGTCCGGTGGGGGCGTAGTCGTGGTACATGACGCCGGTGAAGATGCCGATGCTCCGACCGCCCAGCGAGGTCGGGTCGATGCCGGCCCGCTCGAAGGTCTCCCAGGAGGTCTCCAGCAGGATCCGCTGCTGCGGGTTCATCGCCAGCGCCTCGCGCGGGGAGATCCCGAAGAAGGCGGCGTCGAACTCGCCCGCGTCGTGCAGGAATCCGCCGTGCCGGGCGTAGGAGGTGCCGGTGTGGTCGGGGTCGTCGTCGAAGAGCGTGTCGAGGTCCCAGCCGCGGTTGTCGGGGAACTCGGTGATGGCGTCGACTCCGTCGGCGACCAGCCGCCACAGGTCCTCGGGGCCGGTGACGCCGCCGGGGAGCTTGCAGCCCATGGCGACGATCGCGATCGGCTCGTGCCGCTCCTCCTCGATCTCACGGACCCTGCCGTTGGCGCGGCGCAGGTCGGTGAGGGCCTTCTTCAGATAGTCGCGGAGCTTGTCCTCGGTGCTGCCCGAGGGGCTTGCCGGGTTTCCGGTGCTGTTGCTCATGTCTGCCTCTGTGTCCTTTCGGTCTCCGTGTCGTCCGTTCAGGACAGACCGAGCTCGCTGTCGATGAGGGCGAACATCTCGTCGTCGGACGCGGTGTCCAGGTCCAGCAGGTCCTCCTCGGTCTCCTGCTGGGCGGGGTGCAGGCTCTCCCACTGGGCGGTGAGGTCCTTCAGCCGCTGGGCGACCAGCTGGGCCTGGGCGACCAGGTCGCCGGTGGCGCCGGCCGGGCGGGCCGCCATGGCCCGCTCCAGACGGTCCAGTTCCGTGAGGACGGAGAGCCCGTCGTCGGTGTGCGGCATCTCCGGCTCCAGTTGTTCGAGCAGCAGCTCGACGAGCGCCGCGGGGGTCGGGTGGTCGAAGACGAGCGTCGCGGGCAGCCGTACGCCGGTGGCCTCGGTGAGCCGGTTGCGGAACTCGACCGCGGTGAGCGAGTCGAAGCCCGCGTCCTTGAAGGCCCGGCCGGTGTCGATGGTGGCCGGGTTGGCCACTCCGAGCACCGCGGCGACCTGCACCCGCACCACGTCGAGCAGCAGCTGGCGCTGCTCCTGCGGGGTGCGTCCGGCCAGCCGCTGGGCCAGCGTCTCGCCGGCCGGCGCGGCGGCGGACTTGGCGGCGCGGCGGGCGGGCGGCCGGACCAGGCCGTGCAGGATCGGTGCGATCGTCCCGCCGCCGGCGGCCTGGCCGCGCAGTTCGGCGAGGTCCAGCTTGGCCGGTACGAGCAGCGCCTCGGTGGAGCCGAGGGCCGCGTCGAACAGGGCCAGGCCTTCCACGTCGGGCAGGCCGAGCATGCCGCCGCGCTTGCCGCGGTCGCGGTCGCCGCCGTCGAGGTGGGCGGTCATCCCGGTCGCCCCGGCCCACAGGCCCCAGGCGAGTGCGGTGCCGGCCAGCCCGGTGTCCCGGCGCAGTCGCGCGAGGCCGTCGAGGAAGGCGTTGGCGGCCGCGTAGTTGGACTGGCCCGGGTTGCCGAAGACGGCGGCGGCGGACGAGTAGAGCACGAAGGCTGCCAGGTCCTGGTCCTTCGTCAGCTCGTGCAGGTTCCACGCCGCGTCCACCTTGGGCCGCAGCACCTTCGCCAGCCGTTCGGGCGTGAGCGCGGAGACGATGCCGTCGTCGAGGACACCGGCCGTGTGCACGACCGCCGTCAGCGGCTGCTCCAGGGAGCCGAGCAGGCTCTCCAGGGCGGCGCGGTCGGCGGCGTCGCAGGCCTCGATCCGCACCCGCGCGCCCAGCCCGGTCAGCTCGTCCAGCAGTTCCCGCGCGCCCTCGGCGGCCGGCCCCCGGCGGCTGGTCAGCACCAGCCGGCGGACGCCGTGCTCGGTGACCAGGTGCCGGGCCAGCAGGGCGCCCAGGGTGCCCGTGCCGCCCGTGATGAGGACCGTGCCCTCGGGGTCGAGGCGGCGGGGCTCCGCGGACGTCTCGCGGGCGAGCCGCGGTGCGGTGGCCTCGCCGTCGCGCAGCGCCAGTTGCGGTTCGCCGGTGGCGAGGGCGGCGCGCAGCCGCTCGGCGGACGCCTCGTCGGAGTCGACCAGGACGATCCGGCCCGGGTTCTCCGACTGGGCGGTGCGGACCAGGCCCCAGACTGCGGTGCCGGCCGGGTCGGTCACGTCCCGGACCGCGCCGGCGGTGCGGACGACCAGCCTGGACCCGTCGAACCGGGGCTCGCCGAGCCAGGCCTGGAGCACGGCCAGCGTCCGGGCGACCACCTCGTGGGCGGCCTTGTCGTCGCGGCCCGTCTCCGAGACGTCCAGCAGCAGCAGTTGCGGCACCGAGGCGGACTCCGCCAGGGCCCGTACGGCGGCCTCGTCGGCGACCGGCGAGGGCGTCGGGCCGCTCTCCTGCGGCAGCGACACCGGGATCCAGTCGACGCGGTACAGCGCGTCGTGGGCCGGGCCACTCGCCGCGCCGAGCTGGTCGGCGGAGATCTCCCGCATGGCGAGGGTGCCGATGGCCGCCACCGGGGCTCCGGTGTGGTCGGCCAGCTCCAGGGCCAGGCCGTCGGCGCCCGAGCGGACCGCTCGGACGCGCAGCGCGGAGGCGCCGGAGGCGTACAGGGCGACCTGGTTCCAGGCGAACGGCAGCTTGGTGACCCCGTCCTCGCCGGTGCCGAGGAAGCTGGTCGTCTGGAGGGCGGCGTCGAGGAGGGCCGGGTGGATGCCGAAGCCGTCCGGGGACTGGCCCTCGGGCAGGACGACCTCCGCGTACACCTCCTCGCCCTTGGTCCACACGGCCTGGACGCCCTGGAAGGCGGGGCCGTAGCCGTAGCCGGCGGCGAGCTGGCGGTCGTAGAAGCCGTCCAGGTCGGCCGGTTCGGCCTGGGCGGGCGGCCAGCTGCCGAAGTCGAACGCCGCGTCCTCGCTCTGTTCGGTGAGGAAGCCGCTGACGTGCCGGGTCCACCCGGCCTCCGGCCCGGCGTCCTGCGGTGCCGAGTGCACGGAGACCGCGCGGCGGCCCAGCTCGTCGAGCGCCGACACCGACACCTGGATGCGGGTGCCGCCCTTCTCGGGCAGGACCAGCGGGGCCTCGATGACCAGTTCCTCGACGACGCTCGTGCCGACCTCGTCACCGGCGCGCACCACCAGCTCGACCAGGGCCGCGCCGGGCACCAGGATCGTGCCGCCGACGACGTGGTCGGCGAGCCACGGCTGGGTGCGGACCGACAGCAGGCCGGTGGCCAGCACCCCGCCCGACTCGGGCAGTGCCACCCAGGCCCCGACCAGCGGGTGGTCGGCGCCGGTGAGTCCGAGCGAGGCCGCGTCACCGCCGCCGCCCCAGACCTGCGGCCAGTACCACTCGTGCTGGAAGGCGTACGTCGGCAGCTCGACGCGGCGGGCGCCGGTGCCGTCGAACAGCGGCTTGAAGTCGACCGCGCGGCCGGCGGCGTACACCGTGCCGAGCGCGGACAGCACCGCCTCCGCCTCGTCCCGGCCGCGCCGCAGCAGGGTCGCGAGCCGGATGTCGGAGCCGTCCAGGATCTCCTGGGTGAGGGCGGTGAGGACGCCGTCGGGGCCGGCCTCCAGGAAGGTGGTCACGCCCAGCTCGTGCAGCGCGGCCACACCGTCGGCGAAGCGGACGGCGTCACGCACGTGGCGGACCCAGTACTCCGGCGAGGTCAGCTCCTCGGCGGAGGCCAGCTTTCCGGTGACGTTGGAGACGACACCGATGCGCGGCGCGTTGTACGTCAGTCCGGCCGCGATCTGCCGGAACTCGGCCAGCATCGGGTCCATCAGCAGCGAGTGGAAGGCGTGGCTGACCGTCAGGCGCTTGGTCTTGCGGCCCTGCGCCTCGAAGGCGGCGGCGACCGCTTCCGCGGCGGCCTCCTCACCGGAGACCACCACCGAGTTCGGGCCGTTGATCGCCGCGATGCCGACCCCGTCGGTCAGCAGCGGCAGCACCTCCGCCTCCGTCGCCTGCACCGCGACCATCGCACCACCCGACGGCAGCGCCTGCATCAGACGACCGCGCGCCGCGACCAGACGCGCCGCGTCCGCGAGACTCCACACCCCGGCCACGTGCGCGGCGGCCAGCTCACCGATCGAGTGCCCGGCCACGAAGTCCGGACGCAGGCCCCACGACTCGGCGAGGCGGTACAGGGCGACCTCGATCGCGAACAGCGCGGGCTGGGTGAACTCGGTGCGGTTCAGCTCCTCCGCGTCCTCGAAGACGACGTCCTTGAGCGGCCTCGGCAGATGCCGGTCCAGTTCGGCGACGACCGCGTCGAACGCCTCGGCGAACACCGGCAGGCTGCCGTACAGCTCGCGGCCCATGCCGATCCGCTGCGAGCCCTGGCCGGTGAACAGCACCGCCAGGCGGCCGTCCAGGGTGGCCGGGCCGGCGTCGCCGGTGGCGAGGGCGCGCAGCGCGGCCACCGCCTCGTCGCGGTCGGCCGCCACCACCACGGACCGGTGCTCCAGCGCCGCGCGGCTGCTGACCAGCGACCAGGCCACGTCCCGCAGGTCGGCGGGCTCCTCGGCGAGGTGGTCGGCCAGCCGGCCGGCCTGGGCCTTGAGGGCCTGCGCCGAGCGGGCGGACACCACCAGCGGCAGCGGGCCGGTGAAGGCGTCGCGGGTCGCGGCGGTCTCCTCGGCGTCCGGTGCCTCCTCGATGACGACGTGCGCGTTGGTGCCGCTCACGCCGAAGGACGAGATGCCGGCCCGGCGGGCGTGCGCGTCGTCGCGCGGCCAGGGGCGGGGCTCGGTGAGGAGTTCCACCGCGCCCGCCGACCAGTCGACCTTCGGCGACGGCTCGTCCACGTGCAGGGTCTTCGGCAGCTCCTCGTTGCGCAGCGCCATCACCATCTTGATGACGCTGGCGACACCTGCGGCGCCCTGCGAGTGGCCGATGTTGGACTTCACCGAGCCGAGCCACAGCGGGTCCCGGTCGTCGCGGTCCCGGCCGTAGGTGGCGATCAGCGCCTGGGCCTCGATCGGGTCGCCGAGGGCGGTGCCGGTGCCGTGCGCCTCGACGGCGTCCACGTCGGCCGGGGTGAGGCCGGCGTTGGCGAGGGCCTGCTTGATGACCCGCTGCTGTGAGGGGCCGTTGGGCGCGGTAAGGCCGTTGGAGGCGCCGTCCTGGTTGACGGCGGTGCCGCGCACCAGCGCCAGCACCTGGTGGCCGTTGCGCCGCGCGTCCGACAGCCGCTCCAGGAGCAGCACGCCGACGCCCTCGGACCAGGCCGTGCCGTCCGCGCCGGCGGAGAACGCCTTGACGCGGCCGTCCTTGGCGAGGCCCCTCTGGCGGGAGAACTCGATGAAGGTGTCCGGGGTGGCCATCACCATGGCGCCGCTCGCCAGCGCCATCGAGCACTCGCCGCCGCGCAGCGCCTGCACGGCCATGTGCATCGCGACGAGGGACGAGGAGCAGGCGGTGTCGACGCTGAGCGACGGGCCTTCCAGGCCGAGCGTGTAGGAGACGCGGCCGGAGGCGACGCTGCCCGCGGTGCCGGTCAGCCGCAGTCCCTGGAGTTCGGCCGGGGCCTGCTGGAGTCGGACGGTGTAGTCGTGGCTGATGATGCCGGTGAAGACGCCGGTGTCCGTGCCGCGCAGGGCCGCCGGGTCGATGCCGGCCCGCTCCAGGGTCTCCCAGGTGACCTCCAGCAGCAGCCGCTGCTGCGGGTCCATCGCCAGCGCCTCACGCGGGGAGATCCCGAAGAAGCCGGCGTCGAAGTCGCCGACGTCGTGCAGGAACGCGCCCCGGTCGACGTACGACTTGTCGATGGCGTCCGGGTCCGGGTCGAACAGCGTGTCCAGGTCCCAGCCGCGGTTGTCGGGGAAGCCGCCCATGACGTCGACGCCCTCGTCGACCAGCCGCCACAGGTCCTCGGGGCTGGTGACGCCGCCGGGGAAGCGGCAGCCCATGGCGACGATCGCGATCGGCTCGTCGGCGCCCGCGGTGTCCTGGGAGGCGTGCCGCGTGGTGGTCGCGACGGCCGCGGCGGGCTGGTCGTCGATGCCGAGTTCGGTGCGGAGGTGACGGGCCAGGACGGCCGGGGTCGGGTAGTCGAAGACGACGGTCGCCGACAGCCGCACTCCGGTGGCGGCGGAGAGCCGGTTGCGCAGCTCGACCGAGGTCAGCGAGTCGAAGCCGGCGTCCTTGAAGGCCTTCTCGCCGTCGATGGTGTGGGCGGCGGAGTGTCCGAGGACGGTCGCGGCCTGGGCCCGCACCAGGTCGAGCAGATGCTGCTCCTGCTCCTGCGGCGAGAGCGCCGCGAGTTCCTGGACCAGCGAACCGGTCGACGCGGCGCCGGACTTGGCGGCCTGCCGGGTCTGCCGGACCAGGCCGCGCAGCAGCAGCGGTACGGGGTTGCCGGACGCGCGGGCCTGGAGGCCGGCAAGGTCGAGGCGGGCCGGGACCAGCGCGGCCTCGGGCGAGCGCAGGCCGGCGTCGAAGAGGGCGTTGCCGATCTCGGCGGTGATGCCGAGCATGCCGTCCCGCTTGTTGCGCTGGAGGGCCGCGCTGTCCAGGTTCTCGGTCATGTTGCTGGTCTCGGACCAGAAGCCCCAGGCCAGGGAGGTGCCGGGCAGGCCGAGTGCGCGGCGGTGCCGGGCGAGGCCGTCGAGGAAGCCGTTGGCGGCGGCGTAGTTGCCCTGGCCGGGGTTGCCGAAGACGCCGGAGGCGGACGAGTAGACCACGAACGCGGACAGGTCCAGGTCCCGGGTCAGCTCGTGCAGGTTCCAGGCCGCGTCCACCTTGGGCTGGAAGACCTTGGCCAGCCGTTCGGGGGTCAGCGCCGAGATCACGCCGTCGTCGAGGACACCGGCCGTGTGCACGACCGCCGTCAGCGGCTGCTCCAGGGAGCCGAGCAGGCTCTGAAGGGCCGTGCGGTCGGAGGCGTCGCAGGCCTCGATCCGCGCGTGGGCGCCCAGCTCGGCGAGTTCGGCGAGGAGTTCGCCCGTGCCCTCGGCGGCCATGCCCCGGCGGCTGGTGAGCACCAGGTGCCGGACGTCGTGCTCCTCGACCAGGTGCCGGGCCACCAGGCGGCCCAGGGTGCCGGTGCCGCCGGTGAGCAGGACGGTGCCCTCCGGGTCGAGGGCGCGCGGGACGGTGAGGACGACCTTGCCGATGTGCCGGGCCTGGCTGACGAACCGGAAGGCCTCGGGGGCCTTGCGGACGTCCCAGACCTTCACCGGCAGCGGGGCCAGAGCGCCCCGCTCGAACAGGTCGACCAGGTCGGTGAGGATCTCATGGACGCGGTCCGGGCCCGCCTCCACCAGGTCGAACGCCTGGTAGGCGACGCCGGGGTGAGCGGCGGCGACCTCTTCCGGGTCGCGGATGTCGGTCTTGCCCATCTCCAGGAAGCGTCCGCCGCGCGGCAGCAGGTCGAGCGAGGCGTCCACGAACTCGTGGGCCAGCGCGTCGAGCACGACGTCCACGCCGCGTCCGCCCGTCGCCTCCAGGAAGCGCTCCTTGAAGGCCAGGTCGCGGGAGTTGCCGATGTGCCGCTCGTCGAGGCCGCCCGCGCGCAGCGCGTCCCACTTGCCGGGGCTGGCGGTGCCGAAGACCTCGGCGCCCGCGTTGCGGGCCAGCTGGACGGCGGCCATGCCGACACCGCCGGCGGCGGCGTGCACGAGGACCGACTCGCCCTCGCTCAGCCCGGCCCGGTCGAACAGGCCGTAGTAGGCGGTGGTGAAGACGATCGGGACGCTCGCGGCCTGCTCGTACGTCCAGCCGGTGGGCATCCGCACGAGGTGCCGGTGGTCGGCGAGCGCCTGCGGGCCGAAGCCGTCGCGCAGCAGACCCATCACGCGGTCGCCGGGCTTGAGGGAGGTCACGCCGGGCCCGGTCTCCAGGACCACGCCGGCGCCCTCGCCGCCGAAATGGGCGTTGCCGGGGTACATGCCGAGCGCGATCAGGACGTCCCGGAAGTTCAGTCCGGCGGCGCGGACCGCGATCCGCACCTGGCCCTCTGCCAGCGGCTCGCGCACCTCGGGGCTGGGCAGCAGCGCCAGGTTCTCCAGGGTGCCGGTGGCGGTGACGTCCAGGTGCCAGGCGTCGGTGCCGGCCGGGACGGCCAGGGCGTCGGAGCCGGCGGCGCGGGCCAGGCGCGGCGCGGTGACCCGGCCGGCCCGGACCGCCAGCTGCGGTTCGCCGGTGGCGAGCGCGGCGGGCAGCGCGGTGCGGGAGGCGGGGTCGTCGTCGAGGGCGGCCACGGCGATCCGGTCGGGGTTCTCGGACTGGGCGGAGCGCAGCAGGCCCCACACCGCCGAGGCGGCCGGGTCGGTCAGCGGGTCGCGGGTGAGGACGACCAGGCGGCCGTCCTCCTCCGCCAGGTGGCTCTGGAGGGCGGCGAGGACCCGTGCCGTCAGGTCGAGCGCGCCGGCGGGGCCGTCGGCGGCCGGCTCGGTGAAGTCGGCGACCGTGTCGCCGGTCCCGGCGGCGACCTCCGCCGCGCCGTCCTCGGTGGCGACCGGGGTCCAGTCGACGAGGAACAGGGCGTCGTGGACCGGCGTGCGGGCGGCGCCGAGCTGGTCGGCGGCGACCGGCCGCAGCACCATCGAGCCGATGGCGGCGACGGGCGCGCCGGAGTGGTCGGCCAGCTGGAGGGAGACGCCGTCGGAGCCCGCCGGAACGGCCCGGACGCGCAGCGCGGAGGCGCCGGAGGCGTGCAGGGCGACCTGGTTCCAGGCGAACGGGAGCCGGGTCTGCTCGGCGTCGGCCTCCTGGCCGGGGCAGAAGGTGCTGGACTGGAGGGCGGCGTCGAGGAGGGCCGGGTGCAGTCCGAAGCGGGCGGCGTCGGCGGCGGACTCCTCGGGCAGCGCGATCTCGGCGAACACCTCGTCGCCGCGCCGCCAGACCTGCCGTACGCCCTGGAAGACGGGCCCGTAGTGGAGGCCTGCGGCGGCCCGGCCCTCGTAGAAGCCGTCCAGGTCGACCTTCTCGGCCTGCGCGGGCGGCCAGGCGGTCAGGTCGAAGGCGGCGTCGGCGGGCTGCTCGGTGAGGCTGCCGGTGACGTGCCGGGTCCACGGGGTCTCCGGGCCGGCGTCCTGCGGGGTGGAGTACAGGCTGACGGTCCGCCGGCCGTCCTCGGCGCCGCCGACGACGACCTGGATGCGGACGCCGCTGCGCTCCGGCAGGACCAGGGGTGCCTCGATGACGAGTTCCTCGACGGCGCTGGTGCCGACCTCGTCACCGGCCCGCACGACCAGCTCGATCAGCGCGGCGCCCGGCACCAGGACGGTGCCGGAGACGGCGTGGTCGGCCAGCCACGGGTGGGTGCGCAGCGAGAGCAGGCCGGTGGCCAGCACGCCGCCGGAGTCGGGCAGCTGGGTGACCGCGCCGAGCAGCGGGTGCCCGGCTCCGGCGAGCCCGGCGCCGGAGACGTCGGCCGCGCCGCCGGCGTCCTCCAGCCAGTAGCGCTCGCGCTGGAAGGCGTACGTCGGCAGCTCGACGGGGCGGGCGTCGGTACCGGCGAGGACGTGCTCCCCGTCCAGTGCGGCCCCGTGCTCGAAGAGCCGGCCGAGGGCGGTCATGACGGCGCGCGGCTCGGGGACGCCGCCGCGCAGCAGGGTGACGAACGCGGTGCCTTCGGCGTCGGGCAGGCAGCCCTGGGCGAGGGCGGTGAGGACGCCGTCGGGGCCGGCCTCCAGGAAGGTGGTGACGCCCAGCTCGTGCAGGGTGGTCACGCCGTCGGCGAAGCGGACGGCGTCGCGCACGTGGCGGACCCAGTAGTCCGGGGAGGACAGCTCTTCGGCGGTGGCGAGCTTTCCGGTGACGTTGGAGACGACACCGATGCGCGGGGCGTGGTAGGTCAGTCCGGCGGCGATCTGCCGGTACTCCTCCAGCATCGGGTCCATGAGGCCCGAGTGGAAGGCGTGGCTGACGGTGAGGCGCTTGGTCTTGCGGCCCTGCGCCTCGAAGGCGGCGGCGACCGCTTCCGCGGCTGCCTCCTCGCCGGAGAGGACCACGGAGTTCGGGCCGTTGATCGCCGCGATGCCGACGCCGTCGGTCAGCAGCGGCAGCACCTCTTCCTCCGTCGCCTGCACGGCGATCATCGCGCCGCCCGACGGCAGCGCCTGCATCAGGCTGCCGCGCGCGGCGACCAGACGGGCCGCGTCGGCGAGGCTCCAGACGCCCGCCACGTGCGCGGCGGCCAGCTCGCCGATGGAGTGCCCGGCGACGAAGTCCGGACGCAGGCCCCACGACTCGGCGAGGCGGTACAGGGCGACCTCGATCGCGAACAGCGCGGGCTGGGTGAACTCGGTGCGGTTCAGCTCCTCCGCGTCCTCGAAGACGACGTCCTTGAGCGGCCTCGGCAGATGCCGGTCCAGTTCGGCGACGACCGCGTCGAACGCCTCGGCGAACACCGGCAGGCTGCCGTACAGCTCGCGGCCCATGCCGATCCGCTGGGCGCCCTGACCGGTGAACAGCACCGCCAGGCGGCCGTCGGCGGCCACCGTGCCGCCCTCGCCGCCGGCGATCGAGCGCAGTTCGGCGACGGCCTCGGCCAGGTCCTCGGCGACCACGGCGGCGCGGTGCTCCAGGGCGGCGCGCGAGGTCAGCAGCGACCAGGCGACGTCCCGCAGTTCGGCCTGCGACTCGGTGAGGTGGTCGGCGAGCCGGTCGGCCTGCGCCCGCAGCGCCTGCTCGGAGCGGCCGGACACCACCAGCGGCAGCGGCCCGGTGAACTCCGCCCGCTCCACCGGGGTCTCGTCGGCGGCGGGCGCCTCCTCGATGACGACGTGCGCGTTGGTGCCGCTCACCCCGAAGGACGAGACACCGGCGCGGCGCGCACGGCCCTCCTCCTTGGGCCAGGGGCGGGCCTCGGTGAGGAGTTCCACCGCTCCGGCCGACCAGTCGACGTTCGGCGACGGCTCGTCGATGTGCAGGGTCTTGGGCAGTTCCTCGTGGCGCAGCGCCATGACCATCTTGATGACACCCGCGACACCGGCGGCGGCCTGCGCGTGCCCGATGTTCGACTTCAGCGAACCCAGCCACAACGGCCGTTCCTGCGGCCGGTTCTGGCCGTAGGTCGCGATCAGCGCCTGCGCCTCGATCGGGTCGCCGAGCGTGGTGCCGGTGCCGTGCGCCTCGACCGTGTCCACGTCCGCCGGCGTCAGCCGCGCGCTCGCCAGCGCCTGGCGGATCACCCGCTCCTGGGAGGGGCCGTTGGGCGCGGTCAGGCCGTTGGAGGCGCCGTCCTGGTTGACGGCCGAGCCGCGGACCACGGCGAGCACGGTGTGCCCGTTGCGCCGCGCGTCCGACAGCCGCTCCAGCAGGACCACGGCGACGCCCTCGGACCAGGCGGTGCCGTCCGCGGACGCGGAGAAGGCCTTCGCCCGGCCGTCCTCGGCGAGACCGCGCTGCCGGGAGAACTCCACGAAGACGCCCGGCGTCGGCATCAGGGCCGCGCCGCCCGCCAGGGCCATGGAGCACTCGCCGCCGCGCAGCGCCTGCACGGCGAGATGCAGGGCGACCAGGGACGACGAGCAGGCGGTGTCGACGGTGAGGGCGGGGCCCTCCAGACCGAGGGTGTAGGAGACCCGGCCGGAGGCGACACTGCCGGCGATACCGATGCCGAGGTAGCCCTCGGTGCCCTCGGGCACCTGGTGGACGGTGCTGCCGTAGTCGTGGTGCATCAGACCGCTGAAGACGCCGATGTGCGAGCCGCCCAGCGAGGTCGGGTCGATGCCGGCCCGCTCGAAGGTCTCCCAGGAGGTCTCCAGGAGCAGTCGCTGCTGCGGGTCCATGGCGACGGCCTCGCGCGGGGAGATCCCGAAGAAGGCGGCGTCGAACTCGGCGATCTGCGGCAGGAAACCGCCGTGCCGGGTGTAGGAGGTGCCGGGGTTGTCGGGGTCCGGGTGGTACAGCGCGTCCAGGTCCCAGCCGCGGTTGTCGGGGAACTCGCTGATGGCGTCGACACCGCCGGCGACCAGCCGCCACAGCTCCTCCGGCGTGACCGCGCCGCCGGGCAGCCGGCAGCCCATCGCGACGATCGCGATCGGCTCGTCGGAGACGGCGAGTTCGGGCAGCTCGGCCGGGGAGTCCTCGTCCGCGGAGCGCAGCAGCCGCTTGCGCAGGTAGGCGGCGACCGCGACCGGCTTCGGGTGGTCGAAGGCGAGGGTGACCGGCAGGTGGAGCCCGGAGTCCTCGGTGAGGCGGTTGCGCAGCTCCACGGCGGTGGCCGAGGTGAAGCCCAGCTCCTTGAAGCTGCGGGACGGGTCGAAGGCGGTCAGGCCGGTGATGGCGCGGACCTGGGTGGCGACCAGCTCCAGCAGCACGCGGTCCTGCTCGGCCTCGGGGAGACCGGCCAGGCGGGCCCGCAGCGCGTCGGTGGAGTCCGCGTCGGGCGCGGCGGCCGTGGTGGCGGGGGTGTCCACGACGTCGGCGAACAGCGCGGGCAGCGGCTCCGCGGCCAGCGGATCGAGGCGTACGGCGGTCAGCTGGGGCTGCGCGACGGTGTGCGCGGCGTCGAACATCGCCAGCGCCTCGTGGGTGCTCAGGGTGCCGGTGCCGGCCGCGGCGGGGTGGCCGGGGGCGGTGTCGGCGGTGCCGTCCCAGGGGCCGAGCGCGAAGGACAGCGCGGGCAGGCCGAGGGCGTGGCGGTGGCCGGCGAGGGCGTCGACCGCGGCGGCGGCAGCGGCGGCGGCGCCGTGGCCCGGGGTGCCGAGCAGACCGTCGGCGGTGGGCACCAGGACGAACGTGGCGAGGGTGGAGTTCTTGGTGAAGTCGTGCAGCGCGAGGGCGCCGCGGACGGCCTGGCGGCGGCCGCGTTCGCTGTCCAGGTCCTCGCGGCCCGCGGTGTGCACGATCGCGGTCACCGGCGCGGGCGCCTTCGGGAACAGCTTGGCGAGGGCCTTGCGGTCGGCGACGTCGGCGGCCTCCAGGCGCACGTCGACACCGGCCTCGGCGAGGTCGTCGCGCAGTGCCGCGGCGGCGGCGTCCTTGCGGCCGCCCTTGCTGACCAGCAGCACCTTGCGGGCCCGGTAGACGGCGACCAGGTGCCGGGTGATGTGCTCGGCGGCGACCCCGTCGGCGCCCGTGACCAGGACGGTGCCGCTGGTGTCGGGTGCGGCGGCGCGGCCGCCGTGCGTGGCGGCGGCGACGGCGCGGACCAGACGCGGGCGCAGGACGACGCCCTCGCGGACGGCGGTCTGCGGTTCGCGGGAGGCGACGGCGAGCGCGAGCGCGGCGGCCAGGCGGGACTCGTCGTTCTCCTCGTCGGCGCCGAGGTCGACGAGCAGGAACCGGTCGGGGTGAGCCGACTGGTAGGCGCGGACCAGGCCCCACACCGCGGCGTGCGCGAGTCCGTCGAGGGCGTCGTCGGGGCCGGTGGCGACGGCGTCGCGGGTGGCGAGCAGCAGCGGCAGGCCGGTGGTGCGCTCCTCGGCGAGCCAGGCGTCCAGGGTCTCGGTGAGGCGGGCGACCAGCGCCTCGGCGGCCTCGGCGCGGCGGGCCGCCCCGGTGCCGTGGGTGTCGTCGCCGAGCAGCAGCACCGCGACGTCGGGGGCGTCGGCTCCGCCGGCGAGTTCCTCGGTGAGGGCGTCCAGGGCGTCGATGCCGCAGGTGGCGTCGACGTCGGCGAGCGCGGCGAGGCCGCCGAGGGAGAGGTGGGTGTCGACGGTGTGGCCCAGCGCCTCCAGGGCGGCGGCCAGTCCGGTGCCGTAGATGTCGCCGGCGAGCGCCCAGCGGGCGGCGGCGGCGGGCCGCGGGGCGGGCACGGAGGGCAGGGGCAGCCAGTCGGTGCGGAACAGGGAGGGGTAGCGGCCGTCGCCGGAGGCGCGCAGCCGGGCCGGGCGCTCCAGCAGCACATGGCGCATGATCTTGCCGGAGGCGGTGCGGGGGACGCGCTCGACCTCGTACACCTCCTCGGGGACCTTGTAGTAGGCGAGGTTCTCCCGGCAGGCCTCGAACAGCCGCTCGAGGTCGACGCCTTGCGGGCCGGGGACCAGGAAGGCGACCGGGACCTCGCCGAGCACGTCGTGCGGGCGGCCGGCGACGGCGACGTCGGCGACGCCGGGCACCGTGCGCAGCACCTCCTCCACCTCGCCGGGGTGGATGTTCTCGCCGCCGCGGATGATCAGTTCCTTGATGCGGCCGGTGACGGTGAAGTAGCCCTGCTCGTCGCGGCGGGCCAGGTCGCCGGTGCGGAACCAGCCGTCCTGGAGGGCGGCGGCGGTGGCCTCGGGCTGGTTGTGGTAGCCGACCATCACGCTGGCGCCCTTGACCCAGACCTCGCCCTCCTCCCCCACGGGCACGTCCTCGCCGGACTCCGGGTCGACCAGGCGCACGTCCAGGCCGGGCACGGGCAGACCGCAGGAGCCCTCGACGCGGGCGCCGGTGGGCCAGTTGATGGTGATGGAGCCGCAGGTCTCGGTGGAGCCGTAGGCGTCGAGCAGCGGCGCGCCGAAGGTGTCCTCGAAGGCGCGGCGCAGCTCGGCGGTGGTGATGGCGCCGCCGACCAGGCACATCCGCAGCTCGGGGGCGGTGAAGCCACGCTCGCGGGCGGCCTGGACGAGGTAGTGGTACATCGTCGGCACGCCGGCGAGGAAGGTGGCCTTCTCCTCGCGTACGGCGTCCAGGATCTCCCCGGCGGAGAAGCCGTCGACGATCCGGGCGGTGGCGCCGACCGCCGTCACCGTCAGCACGCACACGATGTGGGCGAGGCTGTGGAACAGGGGCAACGGCCAGACGACCCGGTCCTCGTGGGTGAGGCCGGGGATCGGGGCGTAGCAGGCGGCGACCGACGTCAGGCAGTTGCGCTGGGTGGACAGCACGCCCTTGGGCCGGCCGGTGGTGCCGGAGGTGTAGAGCATCCAGGCGACGTCGTCCAGGCCGAGGTCGTCGCGGGCCGGCTCGGCGGGCTCCGTCTCGGCGAGCTGCTCGAAGTGGACGGTACCGGCCGGGGCACCGACCGGTACGCCCTCGTCGCCGGTGACGACCACCTTCAGCTGCGGCCGGTCCTGGACCAGCCGGGACACGACCTCCAGCAGCGCGGGCTCGGTGATCAGCACTCGGGCGCCGCTGTCGTCGAGGAGGTAGGAGAGCTCGGCCTCGGTCAGGCGCGGGTTCAACGGGACACCGACGGCCGCCGCACGGGTGATCGCGAGGTAGCTCTCGACGAACTCCACGCTGTTGCCGTGCAGGATCGCGGCCCGGTCGCCCGGTTGCAGTCGCAGACCGGCCAAGTGGCCGGCGAGCCGTCGAGTGCGCGCCTCCAGTTCGGCGTGGCTCACACTCCGCCGCGCATCGCGGTACGCGACCTTGGCCCCGAAGCGATCGGCATTCGCCCTCAGCAGGTCGGGCACCGGCCGGATCAATTCGGTTCGCAGCATGGCGGACACCTCTCGTCGAGTGAAAGACTTCTGCAGCGGAGACAACAGCGTCACATTTCCGCCGCCGATCCGATCCACTATCAACCCCCCTAGGAGGGCCCTGTATTGCCGCCCGGCCGCATGCCGGGACAGGGGGGTGTGACTCAATGCGAAGGTAATTGCCGCCGTGATCGGCCCTGTTCAAGAGGCGGCCGGTAATGACGATCGGAGGAGCCGACCATGATCCCGAATTCCCGTACCCACGTACCGGTGATTTCCGGAAACACCCGACTGTTCGCGGTGCTCGGAGATCCGGTGCAACAGGTGCGGGCGCCGGAAATGCTGAACCCGGTGTTCGCCGAACTCGGCCTGGACGCGGTGCTCGTGCCGGTGCACGCCCCCGTCGCCCACCTCCGCGAGGTGGTCCGCGGTCTGCAGCGCGCGGCGAACGTGGACGGACTCCTCGTGACCGTCCCGCACAAGGCTGCCGTCCGCGACCTGGCCGACGTGCTCAGCCCGGCGGTCGAACTGGCGGGCGGCGCGAACGCGCTGCGGCGCGGGGCGGACGGGCGCTGGTACGCGGAGAACTTCGACGGCGCCGGCTTCGTCGCCGGCCTCACCGCGGCCGGCCACACCCCGGCCGGCAAGCGGGTGACACTGCTGGGCGCGGGCGGCGCGGGCGGCGCGATCGCGGCGGCGCTGACGACGGCCGGCGTCGCGTCCCTCGACGTCGTGGACCTCGACACACACCGCGTACGGGCGGTCCTGGACCGCCTGACGCCCTACGCCGGCAACCGCGTCCGCGCGGGCGGACCGGCCGCGGTCCGCGCGTCCGACCTGATCGTCAACGCCACCCCGCTGGGCCTGCGCGACACCGACCCGCTCCCCTTCGACCCGACGGAGGCCGCCCCCGGCACGGTCGTCGCGGACATCATCATGACCCCCCGCGACACCCGCCTCCTACGCACCGCGGCGGCCCGTGGCCTGCCGGTCCACCACGGCGAACACATGCTGTCCCACCAGCTGCGGCTGTACCGGGAGTTCTTCGACCTGGAGGGGGCGGCTGGGGCGACGGCCGAGGGGGCGGCCGAGAGGGCGGCCGAGGGGACGGCTGCGGAGAGGACGGCGTCGGTGACGCCTGCGTGAGCGGGGACTGGGCCGCGGGGCGGAGCCGCGCGATGCGGCCCAGGCCGCCCGCCCCTTGACGCCCCGCACCCGCCGACGGCGAGCACGCCGCACGGGGCCATCCGCACCGAGCCGCGGCTCGCACGGGCGGTGCGGGCGGCGACGACAAGGGCCGAAGGCGAAGCCGAGGCCACCCCGACCACGACCCGCACCCGCCGACGGCGAAGCCGAGGCAAGCCCCCTCCACGACCCGCACCCGCCGACGGCGAGCAGGCCCCACAGGGGCCACCCGCACCGAACCACGGCTCGCACGGGCGGTGCGGGTGGGAACGACAAGGGCCGAAGGCGAAGCCGAGGCCACCCCACCACGCACCCCCAGGTGCGCCGAAGGCGCCGCCGAGGCCCCCGGTTGCCACGCAGTGCAACCGCAGTGACCCCCGCGTGGCCGCGACCTTCTTAGCCTGCGGGCATGAATCCAACCATCGGCGACATGACGGCCCAGGGAGCGGCAGCAGCCCGCTCCCCCCGGTTCCCCGAAGACATCGAAGCCCAGGTGAAGGCCGCGGTGGCCCGGCCGGCCGCCCAGCAGCCCGAGTGGCCGGATCCGTCCCGCGCCCACGCCGCCCGGGACGCCCTGACACAGCTCCCGCCCCTGGTCGTACCGGGAGAGGTGGACCGCCTCCAGGCCCAGCTCTCCCGGGTCGCGAACGGCCAGGGCTTCC
The DNA here is from genome assembly GCF_040298625.1 of Streptomyces sp. NPDC001532. NCBI lineage: Bacteria > Bacillati > Actinomycetota > Actinomycetes > Kitasatosporales > Streptomycetaceae > Streptomyces > Streptomyces sp. NPDC001532. Next base: position 164,666 of record NZ_JBEPAL010000007.1, on the reverse strand, counting down.
TCCTCCAGGCCGGCGACTGCGCCGAGACGTTCGACGGCAACACCGAGTCGCACGTGACGGCGAACATCCGCACCATGCTCCAGATGGCCGTGGTGCTGACGTACGCCGCCAGCCTCCCGGTCGTGAAGATCGGCCGGATCGCCGGGCAGTACGCGAAGCCCCGCTCCAACTCCACGGACGCGCTGGGCCTGCCGGTGTACCGCGGCGACATCGTCAACTCCCTCGACCCGACCCCCGGCGCCCGCGTCCCGGACCCGCAGCGGATGCTGCGCGCGTACGCCAACTCGGCGGCCTCCCTCAACCTGGTCCGCGCGCTGGCCGGTTCGGGCCTGGCCGACCTCGGCCGGGTGCACGACTGGAACCGTGACTTCGTCCGCACCTCCCCGGCCGGCGAGCGCTACGAGGCCCTGGCGGCGGAGATCGACCGCGGCCTGGCGTTCATGACCGCGTCCGGAGCGGACCACGGCGCCCTGCACACCACGGAGATCTACGCCAGCCACGAGGCGCTGCTCCTGGAGTACGAGGACGGCCTGCTGCGCTGGGCGGCGTCCCCGGCCGGCGAGCCCCGCCTGTACGGCCTGTCCTCGCACATGCTGTGGATCGGCGAGCGCACCCGCCAGCTGGACGGCGCCCATGTCGCCCTGGCCTCGCTGCTGGCGAACCCGGTCGGCCTGAAGCTGGGCCCGGGCACCACGCCCGAGCAGGCGGTGGAGTACGTCGAACGGCTCGACCCGGACAACGTGCCCGGCAGGGTCACGCTGATCAGCCGGATGGGCAACGGCAAGGTCCGGGACGTACTGCCGGCGATCGTGCAGAAGGTGGAGGCGAGCGGCCACCGCGTGGTGTGGCAGTGCGACCCGATGCACGGCAACACGGTGGAGGCTGCCAGCGGCTACAAGACCCGCCACTTCGACCGCATCCTCGACGAGGTGAAGGGCTTCTTCGAGGTGCACAAGGCGCTCGGCAGCCACCCGGGCGGTCTGCACATCGAGCTGACCGGCGACGACGTCACCGAGTGCCTGGGCGGCGCGGAGGACATCGACGAGCAGGCGCTGGCGCAGCGGTACGAGACCAGCTGTGACCCGCGGCTGAACCCGAAGCAGTCGGTCGAACTCGCCTTCCTGGTGGCGGAGATGCTCCAGGCATGAGCCCGGCCCGACCAGCACGAAGGGGGCGCCCGGAAAATTCCGGGCGCCCCCTTTTCTCGGCGCTCACTCGGCAATCAGCGCGGGGTGGTGCCAGGCGAGCGCCGTATAACGGTCGACTCGGTCGGTGACGCTCTCGTTCGGAGTTCCTTTGTACGACCCGAGATTTCCGGTGAAAATGCTGATCGCCGCATCGAGCGCGACATTGAGTCCGATGCGCGGGTCGTCTTCCTCGACGGTGGACTCGGAGTGCTGTGCCTGCATTTTCCTGACCCTCCCTGAACCGGCCGCGAAACGTTTCCCCGTTCCTGATAGAGAACGTAGAAGTCCGGGCCGTCCGAGGGATCCCCTAGCCCACCCCAGAGGTTTTTCCAATTACCGCGGGATGAGCGTTCCCCGAGATCTCGGCGTCTCGCAGATCTCGGAGTCTCAGACGTCTGGGAGTCTCGGGGGTCTCGGAGTCTCGGAGGTCCGGGAGTCCGGGAGGTCTGGGAGTCCGGGACGTCAGACCAGCTGCGGCCGGCGCCCGAGGAGCCGCGGCTCCTGGTTGAGGATCGCCCGCTCCAGCTCCTGGAGGTCCCGCGTCGGGTCGAGGCCGTGGACGTCGACCAGCGCCTGCCGGGTACGCCGGTACGCGGCCAGCGCCTCGGTCTGCTGACCGCAGCGGTACAGCGCGAGCATCAGCTGGTGGCAGAGCCGTTCCCGGGTGGGCACGACGGACGCCATCTGCTCCAGCTCGCCGACGAGTTCGCGGTGCCGGCCCAGCTCCAGCCCGGCGGCGGCCCAGTCCTCGTAGACGGTCAGCCGCTCCCGCTCCAGCTGGGCGAAGGTCGGCCAGCTGATGCCGGTCTCGGCGAGGTCGACGAGGACGGAGTCCCGCCACAGGGACAGCGCCTGGGTGAGCGAGTCGACGGCCGCGTCGGGGAAGCCGGCGGCGAGTTCGGCGCGGCCCTGGGCGGCGAGCCGCCGGAAGCGGAAGGCGTCGACGGTCTCCGGTTCGAGGCGCAGCTGGTAGCCGTGCGGCGCGGTGGTGAGACGGACACCGCTGCCTGCCAGCTCGGCCTGCTCGAAGATCCTGCGGATGCCCGAGACCGCGTTCTGCACCATCTTGCGCGAAGTGGTCGGTGCGTCGTCGCCCCAGAGGGCGGTCACGAGCCGGCTGGTGGCGACGGTCTTGTTCGGGTTGAGCAGGAGATAGCCGAGAGTGGCCCGTTGGATGACTCCGCCCAGAGGCAGTGCTCGTTCTGCGGTGATCAGTTCGAGCGGACCGAGAAGGTTGAACCGCATACTATCCCCCACGCTTTGGACGGCTTCAGCAACACCCCCTAGAAAACAAACCGGCTCCGCTGTTTGTCAAGCGGGAAGCGGCAATAGACCTCAGAAACCTCGAGGTTCACCAGAGCGAGCGAGCCGACAAAACGGCACCTACATGGTCACTCCAGGCACATATGCCGTGTGCAACTTGCCACGCCATCCAGGCTTTGACACCAGAAAACAGCGACGACAGTCTGCTTTGGATCATCGAGCGGCAACTGCCCACCCACCACGACAGCCGCCCGCCGCCCGCCGCCCGCCGCCCGCCGAGACAGCACGCCTGCATGCCAGGCGACAGCACGACGTGGCGGCAGCGCGACAGAGCGACGCGGCAACGCGGCACGCGGCACGCGGCACGCGGCAACCCAGCGACGCAAGATGACGGCCCTTCAGGGCAGCAAGAAGCCACCCCCGGGCAAGAACACCCCAGGGGCTCGTCGAGCCGACGCGCTACGCCGCTACCGCTCGGCCACCGAACTGGCCACCGGCACCCCGCAGGGCGACTCCTCGACCCCGACGTGCCCGGAGGCCACGAACAGCTCCTGGGCCGCCGGGCCGACGACACGCGGCAGCAGAAGTGTCCAGAAGCGTGTCAGGGTCGACCGGTCGAGCCAGCGGCGGTCCCGGCCGCCCAGGGCCTCCAGGCCGGCCGCGACGGCCACCACGGCCGTCGACAGGTCACCTGTGGCCACGTCGGGCATCAGGGCACCCTCGCGCTCCGCACGTTCGACCGTGACCTCGACCCAGGTCTGCCAGTCCTGGCGCAGGTCCTGGGTGGCGTCGCCACGCTCGGGGTGGGAGCTGAGCGCGAACCCGGCGCGCAGCACGACGTCCTGGCCGAGCCCTTGCACGAGGTCGTGACTGGCGTCGATGAGCACCTGGAGGGACAGGGCGTCCCGCTGCCGGGTGATCCACAGCAGCCGCTCTCCGGCCACGGACACCACCGCGTCTAGGAGCGCCGCCTTGTTCGCGAAGTGAAAGTGCAGCGCTCCGCTACTGACCCCCGCCTTGGCGCTGATGGTGGCGAGCGAGGCGACCTCGAACCCGTCCCGATCGAACAGCTCGGCCGCGGCGTTGACGAGCGCATTGCGCGTCCGTATCGCGCGTTCCTGCTTGGCCATGGCGGACTCCGTTGCTCACCGGCGGTCAGTGCTGCGGAGGACGGGGTTCCGTTCGGTCGCCGTCGGGGGCCGCAGACTCCTCACTGTAACAAACCAGCTGCGCGGTTTCCCTACTTCGTAAGGCCTCGGACCTGGGAAAGCCCGGAAATCGACCCAGGAACCGGCCCTCGAAGAGCCACCAGTGGAGCGCCGCTTGACGGTCGTGGACAGCGGATGGACGCCCGATGGGCGGCCAGTGGGCGGCCCATGGATATCCAATGGACGGTCAATGGACGCCAGGGCGCACCGGAGGGCCGGCCGGACCCGCCGCCGGAACGGCCCCGATCGGCGACAGCCCTCTGCCGACCGCCACCGACCGCCACCACGGCCCCCCGGAAACCCCGAGGTCCCGCCGGCCGGCCGCTCCGCGACCCACCGTCGTACGCCGCTCGGCAAACAAGCAAACGGGGCCCGCGAAAACGGGCCCCGTCAGGGAACGCGCGGCAAGCCGCGCCCTCGGCCGCCGGCACGGCACGCCGAGGACGAACGCCTCACTCAATACGACCAGTGGCCGCTCTCAGCACCTCCATGGTTGGCGTGATTCCACCGGCCGCGCCCCGCACCGCTCCCGGGCCGCCCCGGCCTCCGCCGGCCGCCTGTGGCTCACTTCCGCAGCAGCACCGGCAGCGCCCCGAAGCCGTTCAGCAGGAACGTGGGCAGCGGGCGCAGCTCCTCCTCCGGGCAGCCGAGGGCCAGGTCGGGGAAGCGCTCGAAGAGGGCGCGGAAGGCGACGGTGGCCTCCAGGACCGCCAGCGGGGCGCCGAGGCAGCGGTGCGCCCCGTGCCCGAAGCCGAGGACGTCACGGTCGGTGCGCAGCAGGTCGAAGCGAGCGGCGTCCTCGCCGTACCGCTCCGGATCGCGACCGCCCGCCGCGAAGCTGACGAGGATGGGGTCGCCCTGCCGGATCAGCACGCCGTCGAGGTCGATGTCCTCGACCGCGAACCGCATCGGCGAGTAGGAGGCGGGGCTGTGGACGCGCAGGGTCTCGTTGACCACGTCGTCCCAGCCGGCCCGCCCGGCCCGGACATGCTCCAGCTGCTCCGGGTGGGTCAGCAGCGAGCCCACGCCGTTGACGATGAGTGTGGACGTCGTGTCCTGTCCGGCCGCGATCATCAGGAAGAGCGTGCCGAGGAGTTCGTTCTCGCTGAGCCGGTCACCGTCGTCCCGGGCGGCGATCAGCGAGGAGGTCAGGTCGTCGCCCGGCTGCCTGCGCTTGGCGGACACCAGCTCGGCGAGCAGCCGGAAGGCGGTGCCGCGGGCGGCCTCCATGGTCTGGGCGGAGACGCTGGAGGAGAACACCACCCGCAGCGCGGCGCAGAGCGCCGTGCGCGTCTCGCTCTCCTCGACCCCGAACAGCTCGCAGACGACCCGCAGGGGCAGCGCCTCGGCGAAGCCGGAACGCAGTTCGACCGGCCCGCCCTCGGATCCGGCGTCCAGCGCGTCGAGGAGGGACGTGGTGATCTCCTCGACCCGGGGCTTCAGTGCGGCGGTCCGGCGGGCGGTGAAGGCGCCGGCGACGAGTCTGCGCAACCGCCCGTGTTCCGCGCCGTACGCGAAGAGCATGTTCTCGTTGGCGACCCAGGGAAAGAGCGGCCAGTCGGGCGTGATGCGCCCCTCGATGAAAGCGGGCCAGTGGCGCCGCGCGTCCTTGGAGACCCGCGGGTCCAGCAACAGCCGCTCCACCTGGCTCTGCCGGACGACCGCCCAGGCCCGTATGCCGCCCGGCAGTTCGACCTCGACGGCCGGGCCCTGCTCCCGCAGCATCGCGGCCTCGGCCGCGATGTCCCTTCCGGTCACGTCCAGTGTGTAGAGACCAGAAGTAACGTTCATTCTGTTGAACTCCATTCGGTCGTCGTCGCGTTCCGCCCCCACCCGCACGCACACACACCGAGGAGAACGAGGAGCCCGGCGGCTGCTCCTCCCCCGTGGCGACGGCCCGTCACCCGGGCCGCGCCGGCACGCCGCTTCACCGGCGCGCATCACACCGCCGCCCGACGCACCGAAGCGCGCCGACCGGCTTGGAGCCGTCGTACTCGATCAGGCCGTGATTCCTGCTTCCAGCGGTCCGTACGCCGTCGAGGCCGTACGCCGATCCGCCGAAGTTCCTGCTGTCGCGGCGCGGTTGGCCTCAGCGCGGTGAGCCGAGGATCCGGAGCCCCGGGTCCCACACACCGCGCTTCCGCCGGCCCATGGACCGAAGCCCCCTGCGCTACGCCCCCACAGACCCCGCCCGCGGACCGAACCCCCGCGACCGCGGCCCCACAACCGAGCGACCGCAGCCACAGCACGAGACCTCACCCGCGAGCCCACCCGCACGAACCGTGCACACGAGACCACCCGCACGCACGAGACCGCAGACCCAAGCCCGCGCCTAAGGCCACACCTAAGCCTTCTACCGGGCCGTGGCCCGTCCGGCAGCCGTTTCGGCAGACCGGTGACACCTCACACGGCAGCCCCGGCGTGGGCGGCCAGCCGCTCGTCGCGCAGCCGGACGGCCTCCGTGTAGACGCGCTCCGCGCGGTCGGGCGCGAAGTCCAGCCGGACGAGGACGCCCGGCACGGTGACGGCGGTGATGAGGTTCCGCATCAGGTCCGTCGTCCGCTCCACCATGTCCGCGTGGCCGGTCATGATCTTGGAAAGCACCTGCACGCCAGTGAAACTGCTGGTGAACAGGGTGGCCGTGGACGCCACATCGATGTGCGGCAGCAGCTCGCCGGCCGCCTTGGCGCGGGCCAGGACATCCATGTTGTGGTTGATCCAGCCCTGCATCGGCACCCTGCGGTCCAGGCCGTCCTGCGGGGACCCCTGGTCCACGGTGAGCCGGATGCTGCCACGCACCATCGGATCGCCGAGCCGCAGCAGATGGGCGAGGAGCAGCGCCTCGTCCAGGCTCTGCTGCAGGTACAACTCCTGCGGCGGAACGGGCGGCAGCGCGGACACCTGTCCGGCCAGCACCTCCTGGGCCAGCTCCTCCTTGGAGGAGAAGTGGAAGTACAGCGCGCCCTTGGTCACGCCGCACTTCTTCAGGACCTCGGAGATGGTCGCCGCCTCGTAGCCGACCTCGTCGAACAGTTCCGCCGCCGCCTTGACGATCTTCTGGCGCGTACGGATGGCCCGCTCCTGCTGTGCCACTGCATCCCTCCGTACCCCTCGGAAGAAGAGACCGAGTGGTTTGTATTCCTATAGCCCGCGTGGAGTGATGAGTTGGCGTCCGGCCGCCTCACCCCCGTCGTTCCAGACCGGGCGCGCGAAACCGGTCAATTCACACGTCCGATCGGAACAATAAAACCACCCAGCCGGTTTTGCAAGGGCTTGAAAACAAACCGATTGGTCCGTAGTTTTCTCTCCGGCGCCACCAACGCATACCTTCTGGCTTGGCACTCACTGGGGGACAGTCGATGTTTCAGCAGGTTGAAGCACCGTTCAGAGGCACCGAAGAATCAGACCGCGCGGACGGTTCTATTCCGCTTCTTCGCACCGCGTCCGCGGGTGCCACCACCGCCGTCGCCACCAGCGCGGCCGTCGCTTCCGCACCCGCCCGCACCCGCACCACCGTCGCTCCCGTCGAAGGCAGCGCCCTGGACGAGCTCACCCACCTGCTCTTCGAAGGCGACGAGCGCGACCGCGTCCACGGCCCCTGGCGAGCCCTCGTGGGGGGCGAGGAGTTCGCCTACCGCCCCGGACTGCCGCCGCAGGAGCGCGCGGAGCTCTCGTACCAGCGCCTCCGCCTGGTCAACAGCGCCGTCCCGTCAGCCGAGGCGCTGACCTACGACGCCCGCCGGCTCGCCGCCCTGCACGAGTGGACCGGCTTCGTCGACGGCGGCCTGTGCACGCTCGCGAGCATCCACTACAACCTCTTCCTCGGCAGCCTGCTCGACCACGACGGCTACCGCCGCGACCTCACCCCGTACGCCGCCATGCGGCGCACCGGCGTCTTCCTGTGCACCGAGCTGGAGCACGGCAACGACGTCGCCAACCTCCAGACGGTCGCCCGCTTCGACCGCGAGACCGGCGGATTCATCCTGCACACGCCGACCGTCGGCGCCCAGAAGTTCATGCCGAACACCAGCCTCACCGGCGGCCCGAAGAGCGCGGTGGTCGCCGCCCGGCTGCTGGTCGACGACGAGGACCAGGGCATCTTCCTCTTCCTCACCCCGCTCAGCGACGACAACGGTCACCTGCCCGGCGTTCGGGTCCGCCGACTGCCCGAACGCACCGGCACCCCGGTCGACCACTGCCTCACCGCCTTCGAGCACGTCCGACTGCCCCGTGAGGCCATGCTGGAGGCCGCCCACGGCCGGCTGGACGAGGACGGCAAGCTGACCAGCTCCCTCGGCAACCGCCGCAAGCGGTTCCTGCGCTCCGTGGGCCGCGTCACCGTGGGCAAGCTCTGCATGAGCGCCGGCACCCTGGGCATGGCGCGCGCCGCGCTCACCATCGCCGTCCGCTACGCCCACCACCGGCAGATCGGCGGCACCAAGGCCGGCCAGCGCGTCCCGCTGACCGCCCACCGCAGCCACCACGCCCGGCTGCTGCGCTCCCTGTCCACCGCCTACGCCATGACCTTCCTCCAGCGCTCGATGGTCGACCGCTGGATGACCCACGACGAGACCGACCGCGAGCAGCGCGAGGAGATCGAGCGGCTGATCGCCGTCGCCAAGGGCTGGATCACCTGGCAGGCCCGGGACATCACCATCGAGTCCCGCGAGCGCTGCGGGGCTCAGGGTCTGTTCCCGCACAACAACCTGGCGGACCTCCAGCTGAACGTCGAGGGCGGCATCACCGCCGAGGGCGACAACCTGGTGATCTGGGTGAAGGCCGCCTCCGAGATGGTCTTCGGCCACGAGTCGGGCCCCGAGCAGCCGATGGCTCCGGGCGGGCGCGATCTGACCGACCTCGGCTTCCTGCGCGACCTGCTCGCCTCCGCCGAGCGGATCTGGCAGACCCGCGCCCGGGAGGCGCTGCGCGGCGGTCCGGCGGGCGACCCGATCGGACGCTGGAACGCCACCTCCGGCGCCGCCCTCGAAATGGTCTCCGCGCACGCCCGCCTCCAGGCGGCGGACGCCCTGCTGGCCGCCGCCGACACGGCCCGCAACGCCCGCGCCCGGTTCCTGCTGGAGAACATGTCCCGGCTCTTCCTGCTGGAGCAACTGCGCCAGCACACCGGCGACCTGCTGGCCGCCGGCCTGATGACGCCCGAGCAGATGGTGTCCCTGCACAACACCGCCGACCGCGTCATAGCCGACCTGGCGCCCCACATGATGACCCTGGTGGACGCCTTCGACCTGCCGGAGGAGTTCCTCTCCCGCGTCCCGATCGCCGGCCCCGACTACATGGACCACTACCACCAGCACCCCACCCCCGACCCTCAGCCGGAGCCGACAAGAGCCACCGCGACGAGGACCACTACTCCTATCGCGACGGAGGGCATCGCGACGAGGACCACCACGCCTATCGCGACGGAGGGCATCGCGACGAGGACCACCACGCCTATCGCGACGGAGGGCATAGCGACGGGGACCACCACGCAGTCGCTGCCCGAGCCCGCGCTGACGTCGGCGCTGGAGTCGGCGGTCGAGTCCGTCCTGGAGTCCGCGTCGGAGCCGGAGCCTCTGCCGGAACCGACCCCCGCCTGATCCCGCGCCCGACCCCCGGGGGCCCACTCCCCCGGGTATGCCGACGTCCCGCGCGAGGCCGCCCCCACCCAGGGAGCGACCTCGCCCCACGTCCGGCACCCGAACAACCACACAGCGGCCCTACGGAGCCAGCGCCTCTACGGACCCACCGCTCCCCTACCGACCGGAGCCGTAACCGGAACCGGAGCCGGAGCCGGAGCCGGAAGCGGAGCCGGAGCCGAAAGCGGTACCAGAGCCGGCTCCGGAACCGGAGCCGCTGCCGCTGCCGCTGCCGCTGCCGCTGCCGCAAGCCAACCCCGCCTCCAGATCATCGAGCGCACATCTCGCGAGAGCGATCCGGGCCCGCAGTTCCCCCTCCGAAAGCCCCGCGGCCCGCACCGCCCCGGAGCGAGCGGGCCCCGCTCCCCCTCCACCCCCTCCGCCCTCTCCTCCCGCTGCACTCCCTCCACTCCCGCCACCCCGGGCACCCGCCAGGCCCTCGACCCGCTCCCGCTCCAGTTCCCGAGCCTCGTCCAAGGAGCTGATGACGACGCCGATGAGGACGTTGACCAGCACGAAGGAGGCGAGCACGACGTAGGAGGCGTAGTAGAGGATGCTCCAGTCGGACACCTTCAGCCCCGCGTGCACCGCGTCGCCGAGACCGTCCAGCGTGATCAGCAGGAACAGCGTCAGCACGGCACGGCCGATCGTCCCGTACTGCTCGGGATCGTCCTGGCCGAAGAAGACCCAGCCGACCATGGCGTAGACGTAGAGCACCAGCGCGCCGACGAGCAGGAAACTGACGGTGCCGGGCAGGCTCCGGGCGACCGCGACCATGACGATGCGCAGCTGCGGCAGGAAGCGGGCGGTGCGCAGCACCCGGGCCAGCCGCAGCAGCCGTAGCACGGTGGTGTTCTCGCGTACGAGGGGCAGGAACGCGCAGGCCACGACGGCAAGGTCGAACAGGTTCCACGGATCCCGGAAGAAGGCCCGGGGCCGGTCGGCGTGAGCGCAGGCGCGCAGGGCGATCTCGGCGGTGAAGGCGGCCAGGCAGAGGTTCTCCGCGAGACCCAGCCACTGGTGCCATTCCGCGACGACGCTGCGGTAGGTCTCTACGCCCAGCAGGGCCGAGTTGGCGAGGATGAGGACGAAGACGGCGAGCCCGAACCAGGGCGCGTCGACGAGTTCGCGGGCCCATGCCGCCAGCGCCACCGCACGGCGGCTCGGCGGCACGCTGCCCGTGGGAGCAGGGCAGTGGTCGAGGTACTTGATGTCGTGGTGGCCGGCGTACGTGGTGTCGTGGTCGTCGGTGTTGGTGATGTCGTGATGGTCGGTGTACGTGGTGTCGTGGTGGTCGGTGTGCTTGGTGTCGTGGTGGTCGGTCATCTTTCTGTATCTGCTCCATCGCTCAGCGTGATACTCGCACTCTCACCCGGACCCACCCCCGACCCCGCCCCGACGCGCCCCTGACCGACACCCCCGATGAAAGTCACCGCAGGACAAGCCGCTGGAGACCAAGACTGACGAATCGATCAGAATTGCGAAGTTCCACCATGTCCACGGCTAGACTCGCCGCATGCCGACGTCGACCACCGCCCCACCGCCCGGCAACCGCTTCGAGCGACGCCGCGCCGAGACACGCAGGGCACTCGTCCGCGCGGCCCGGCAGATTCTCGCCGAGACCGGGGACACCGGCGTCAGCATCCAGGCCATCGCCGAGCGCGCGGACGTCGGATTCGGCTCCTTCTACAACCACTTCGGCTCGAAGGCGGAACTGTTCGACACGGCCGTGACGGACGCCCTGGAGGAGTTCGGGCAGACCTTCGACGAACGGCTGCGCGGCATCGACGACCCGGCGGAACTCCTCGCGGCCGGCTTCCGCCTCAGCGCCCGGATGGCCGACTCGCACCCCGAGCTGATGCAGGTGCTGCGCCGCCACGCGCTCGGCCATCTGCACTCCGAACGGGGCCTGGCCCCACGCGCCCTGCGCGACCTGATCCGCGGCGTCTCCGCGGGCCGCTTCACCGCGGTGGACCCGGTCGCGGCCCTCTCGGCGATGGGCGGCGCCCTGCTCTCCCTCGTCGAACTGCGCTTCGCGCGCCCCGAGCTGGACGGCGACGAGACGGCCGCCAACCTCGCGGAGATGGTGCTCCGCATGCTGGGCGTGCCCGCCGAGGACGCCCACGAGGTGGCCCGCCGCCCGTTGCCCGCGTGACCACCTGATCCCCGCACGACAACCGCTTTCCGTCGCGACCCTTGACGCACCCCAGCCGTTACTGGCTTCATGGGAGCGCTCCCACACCCCTTTTTCCGCCACCGGCTTCCTTGCCTCACTCATCTGGAGTCGCAGTGAGAACGACAAGAAGCACGACGCTCAGGCATGCCCCGAACCCCGCGACCGCCCTGCTCGCGGCGCTGGCCACCCTGGCCGCCCTCCTCGGCCTCCTGACGGCGGCCCCGGCCCACGCCGCCTCCACCGCCACCACCGCCGCCGCCGCGGACCCCCAGTCCCCCGGCGCCGCGGCCACCGGCCTGCACATCAGCAACGGCCGCCTCCTCGAAGGCAACGGCAACGACTTCGTCATGCGGGGCGTCAACCACGCCCACACCTGGTACCCGGGCGAGACGCAGTCGCTGGCCGACATCAAGGCGCTCGGCGCCAACACCGTGCGGGTCGTCCTCTCCGACGGCCACCGCTGGACCCGCAACAGCGCCGCGGACGTGGCCGCCGTCGTCGACGACTGCAAGGCCAACCGCCTGATCTGTGTGCTGGAGGTGCACGACACCACCGGCTACGGCGAGGACGCGGCCGCCGGCACGCTCGACCACGCCGCCGACTACTGGATCAGCCTGAAGGACGTCCTGGCCGGCGAGGAGAACTACGTCATCGTCAACATCGGCAACGAGCCCTGGGGCAACACCAACCCGGCGGGCTGGACCGAACCGACCATCGCCGCGGTCAAGAAGCTGCGGGCCGCCGGCTTCGAGCACACGATCATGGTGGACGCGCCGAACTGGGGCCAGGACTGGCAGGGCGTCATGCGCACCAACGCCAAGACCGTCTACGAGGCCGACCCCACCGGCAACCTGATCTTCTCGATCCACATGTACAGCGTCTTCGACACGGCAGCGGAGATCACCGACTACCTGAACGCCTTCGTCACCGCCAACCTCCCCATCCTCATCGGCGAGTTCGGCGGCCCGTCCGACCAGTGGGGCGACCCGGACGAGGACACCATGATGGCCACCGCCGAGCAGCTGGACCTCGGCTACCTGGCCTGGTCCTGGAGCGGCAACACCGACCCGATCCTCGATCTGGCGATCGGCTTCGACCCGGCGCAGCTCAGCTCGTGGGGCCGGCGCATCTTCCACGGCGCCAACGGCATCGCACAGACCTCCCGCGAGGCCACGGTCTTCGGCGGCACCGCCCCCGACACCCAGGCCCCGACCGCCCCCGGCACCCCGACCGCCTCAGCCCTCTCCCCCACCTCGGTCACCCTCACCTGGCCCGCCGCGACCGACAACGTCGGCGTCACCAGCTATGACGTGGTCCGCGTCGACGGCACCACGGAGACCGCGGCCGCCTCCTCCACCACGACCTCGGTCACCGTCACCTCCCTGACGGCCGACACGACGTACACCTTCGCGGTCTACGCCAAGGACGCGGCCGGCAACCGCTCCGCCCGCTCGGCCACGCTCACCGTGAAGACCGAGAAGGACACCGGCACCCCGGGGACCACCTGCTCGGTCGGCTACCGCGTCACCAACGAGTGGCCCGGCGGCTTCCAGGGCGAGATCACCCTCCGCAACACCGGCACCGCCCCGATCAACGGCTGGACCCTGGCCTTCACCTTCGCCAACTCCCAGACCATCACCAACATGTGGGGCGGCACCCCGACCCAGACCGGCGCCGCGGTCAAGGTCGCCGCGGCCTCCTGGACCTCCACCATCCCGGCAGCCGGCTCGACCACGATCGGCTTCACCGGCACCAGAACCACCACCAACACGGCCCCGACGACCTTCACCCTGAACGGCACGACCTGCGCGACCAGTTGAGCGATCCGCGGCAGCCGACCGGCGGGGACCGTCCACCCCGCCGGTCACGCGCGGACCGACCGGCCGCGCACCGTCCACGCCGCTCACCGACTCACTCGGTGACGTCCACCCGGTAACCCCTGGCCAGGTCGGGCAGACCGTGGTCGTAGCCCTGCCCGACGGCGCGCAGCCGCCACCCGTCGCCGCGCCGGTACAGCTCGGCGAGGATCATCGAGCGCTCGGTGGTGGCGGCGTCGAGAGTGGCGCGGGCGATCGGGGCCGCGCCGATGCCGCAGGTGGCGGTGATCTCGACAGCGCCGACGTCGGAGAAGGTCGCGGCACCGTCGATCGCGGCGGCGACGACGACCCTGTGGATCTCCAGGGGCAGACGGTCCGGCTCGACGGTGACGGCCTGCTCCGTCGGGCTGTCCGTGGCGAGCCGTACGGTGCCGTCCGGGTGCTCGGGAGCGCCGTAGAAGACGAAGTCCTCGTCCCCTCGCACCTGTTCCCGCGCGTCGAGCGCGAAGGCGACGACGTCCACGGCGCAGGCGGTGTGCTGCTTCCACGAGGCGGCCACGGTCCAGGCCGCGTCGGTGTCGGGCAGATCGAGGACGGCGCCGCGGACCAGGACCTTCGCGCTCTCCGGCCGGTTCCCGGCCGCACCCTGTGGCGGGGCAAGGATCGGCGCGGCACCGGGTGCGAGGAGCCAGTCGGCGTCGTGCACGCGCAGCCCGAGGGTGACGATCCGCGTCATACGACGATCCGCTTCGCCTCCGGCCAACACCACGATGTCGGTCACACTGGCCGAGAGGTTGACGGCCGCGGACGCGCCGAGCGAGACGGCACGAGCGCGTGCCTCGGCGGCCTCCTGGTGGGTGCCGCCCAGAACCAGGACCCTGCGCCCGGCCAACGCCTGGGTGCCCGAGGTGGTGGCGCTGGTGCTGGCGGCCGTCGGCGCGGCGGTGCGCTGTGCCGGGAGGCTCGGCGCGGGCGCCTGCTGTGCGGTAATGGTGCTCCGGGGCCCCTCGGTGGCGCGGCGCTGCCGGGCGGCGCCGGCCCGGGCGGCGCCCTTGGCCTCGCCGGGGCGCACGTTCTCCAGCAGCCGCAGGTAGGCCGACTCGTCCACGAGCGGGACACCCTCGTCCACGGCCCGCCGCAGTTTCCCGGATGCCGTGCCGGGGTCGTTGGTGACGACGAGGCTGGTCTGACCGCTGACCGAGGTCATCATGTTCAGCCCGGCCGCCACCGAGCGGGCGACGAGTTCCTCGCGGGAGAGCCGGGTCTCCCCGGTGATGGCGACCTTCATGCCCTGGACCAGCGGCCGCCCCGGCTCGAGACGCCCCGGGTTGCGGTAGGCGCACGGGGTCTTGGGGACGTAGGGCTGGTGGTCCTGGCGAGGTGGGCAGTCCAGGAGCGGCAGGGACAGACCCAGTTGCTCGGCGGCGCTCAGCGAGCCGCGCAGGATTCCGGAGAGCACCCGTACGTCGTCCCGCGCGTCATGGGCCCGCTCCTGGCGCACGCCGTAGTGCGCGGCGAGCGTGCTCAGTCTCAGATCGGGCGTCGCGGGCCCGACCAGCCGGTTGAGGGCCAGAGTGCACAGACGCCTGCTCACCGGCACCCAGGAACGGACGCCGGCGAACTCGTGGGCCAGGAAGTCGTAGTCGAACTGCGCGTTGTGAGCGACCAGCACGCGGCTGCTGAGGAGCGCGCCCACCTGCGGCGCCACGTCCTCGAAGGTGGGCGCGTCCGCGAGACGGTCCCGGGTGAGACCGTGCACGTGCACCGGCCCCGGATCGCAGCCCGGGTTGAGAAGGGTGGAGAACTCCCCGGTCTGCCGCCCTTGTGCGTCCAGCGTGAGGATCGCGAGGGACAGGACCCGGTCCCGGCCGGGACGCAGTCCCGAGGTCTCCACGTCCACCAGCGCCCAGTCGTGGAAGTAGTCAGGCGCCACGGGCCACTTCGGACTCGACGACAGCAGGCCCATACGCGGCTCCCCTCCCCCGGAACGGCGAGCGGCACCCACGCCTCTCCACCGTGATGATCGACCGGCTGGGATTTTCGCACGCGTGGGCCCCGGTCTGCCCGGTCTCTCCTCCTCTCACCAGCCACCGTCCGGAACAGGGCCACCTGGCGAGTGATGGGGTTCGTTGTCGGCCGCGTACCGATCGGCGACGACGAAGGTACTGGCGCAGTCCGGGCACGAAGCTCGGCCGAAGACAAAGGCGAGACCCTCGATGATCCGGACCAGGCCGAGTGCGCGAGCGGTGTCGCGCATCCGTGCGCCCACACCGCCGAGCCGGTCGACGGCACACGGCTCGAGAGGGCGGCGCCGGACGTCCCCCTCGTACCAGTCCCGAGAGGCGGAGTAGTGCCCGTGGCCGCCGATCGCAAGGGTGACGGGCAGGTCGCAGTGCGGGCAGCTCACGCTGTAGAAGCCGTCGTCGAAGTCGTACTCGGCCATGCTCCAGCCGGCCGCGCCGGCGAACGCGAGGTCCGCCCGGAAGAACGCCATCGCGTACGCCGCCGGCAGATCACCGTCACCGATGCGCCGGGCGAGCAAGTCCCTGAGCTCAGCGATGACCGGAGCCGTTTCCCGTACGAGCGCGTCGGCACCGTGGTCCTGATGAACCCCCGCGACGATCGCCCCGGCCAGCTCCAACGCCCGATCTACCGCGACCGTTTCACCGGAACGAGCGATGTCCCGCAGATACGGCAGAGCCGCAAAACTCGCGGCACAGACGGTGCCCCCTTCGGTGGCGATGAGATGCCAGAGCTCCCGCCAGCCCCCTTCATCGTCACCCGGCGCTCGCAGCACCCGCTCCAGTACACCGGGGACCTCGCCCCAGGGCCCACGCCCGTACCTCGACAGCCGCCACTCGATCACCTACCGATCCAAACACGCGACCGCCATCGCACCCCTCACGGACCAGCCCACGGCGGAATCGGGCCCGGGATCCCAGTGATCGCAGCACCGGCCTCAGGACCCGGGACGACCCTACGCCTCGGCCCCTGGTGCGGTCGGCGGCCGCCTCTCGCGGCAGGCTCGTACTCCACGTGGACCTGGGCACACACCCGGCGCCCGGAGGGCCCGCACACCCACCCCTGAGCGTGACACAGCAGCGCACGCCCCTTCCGAGCAGACAGCGACCGGCACCGCCCGAAGCTCGCGGCAAGCGTGGACGGACACCATGAGACCTGCACCCACACCGGCCTGTCCCTCAAGCTCCTCGCTCCCGCCGACGAGGCCCCCACGGCACCGCCCGAACCGCGCCTCAGTGGCGTGTACGAGCGGGTGAAAACGGCGGCTTCCAGCGCCTGCCTCAGCACGAAACCGCAGGTCATCCCGGTAGGTTTCACAACGCGCCGCGCATCCGGGCCGGCATGTGGCCTCACCGAGGGGACTCCATGGAACCGCTGTTCAGCGTCGTACCCCTCCTCCTGATCGTCCTCGCGGTGTGCTTCGCCGTCGTCATCGTCCGCCGCGCCCGCCAGGTCAGCAGTGCCTG
Organism: Streptomyces sp. NPDC001532; assembly: GCF_040298625.1. NCBI lineage: Bacteria > Bacillati > Actinomycetota > Actinomycetes > Kitasatosporales > Streptomycetaceae > Streptomyces > Streptomyces sp. NPDC001532. The sequence continues at coordinate 147,891 of NZ_JBEPAL010000007.1, read as the reverse complement.
GTCGAGAGGGCTCACGGCGCAGGCCCGACGTGTCAGGTCGTACACGAAGACGAGCGGTGGGGGAAGCAGCCAGGTGCGCACGACGATGCACCACGTCTACACCTTCACGACCCGCGACGGGCACGTCGTCCGCTTCGACGAGGAGGGCGGGCCGTCGACGACGGTCGAGGGTGACATCGTCACCGTGCACTACCTGCCGGAGCGCCCCGACCGCGCCACCGCCAAGCCTCCGGCCCAGGCGAAACTCACCGCCGGCACCATCGGCTCCCTGCTCTTCCTCGCCGTCTTCACCGTCTTCGCCATCATCCTCCTGCTCGCCATGAACTCGGACGGGCCCACGCCCTGACGTGGGAAGCGTCGGCGTCTGTCGGACATGTGAAGCCCCGGCCTGTCGGCCCGGGTTCTGCTGCATGCCGACCTGAGTGCGTCGCAGAAAAAGCCAAACGTCCACTCCGACGAGCACACCGACCTCGACGGCCGGCCGTACGACGACCACGCCTACGGGCTGCGCCGGCAACAGCGCGATGCCGGCACCGCCGCAGCGTTCGAGAACCTGCGCGCAGTGCGACGCCCAGCGCATGCTGGACACCGCCAGCGCAACTGCCCCTCATTCCCGCCAGCGCCGCGCAGACCCGCTGGATCTACCGACTCGGCGTCCCGCGCGACGCGCTGGACCGCCTCAACACGCTGCACAAGGAATGGCTCCGTCCCGCGAAAGTCTCCCGTCCGACGCCAGAGCCGGGACCGACCGTCTTCGACGCCGCCCTTGCCGAGCTGCACGCGGCGTGCATGCGCCGCTCGTCCGTGGCGGACCGCATACCGCAGTCGGCCCCTCCTCCGGGCAGTGGAAGGGCCGCCTGATCACGGTCGTTTCCGCATACGCCGACGACTACGCGGGATCCAGCACGGGTTTCTCCGGGAGCCCGCCGTTCTTCTCACAGCCCAGTTCCTTGGCCATGGCCAGCGAGAAGGAATGGGCCACGGTCGCGTAGGCGTCCTTCAACGCCTCGGTGTCCCCCTCGGGCTCCGTCGGTGTGCCCCAGCGTTCCACGCCAATCTGAAGGTGGGCCGCGTCCGAAGAGCGCAACTCATCGCTTGTGCAGGCGAATTGGATGTAGGCCTTGTCCGCCGCCGCCAGGGTCTGCTCTCCCATCTTCAGCTCGGTGAACTTCGGGGCGGGAGTGCCCGTCGGCGGGCCGTCGACCCACCTCCAGGTGACTCTGAGCTCGAGATCCGGCGTGCCGATGGGCGAGTAGACACGGCAGATGTCGCCGCGAAACACCCGGGGGTCCCCGAACGCCAAGGCAACGTCCACCGCAGTCTGAGCGACGGTGTACTCCTCCGCCGACGCCTCGAAACTCGACGAACCCGTGATCACCTTCAGCGCCTTGGACGCCTCGGCGGACACGGCATCGCCACCGCACAGTTGTGTCCCCGCAACGACCTTGTAGTTGTCCGGAAGGCCGTCCTCATCTTTATCCCCTTCACAGCCGGTGCCCCCGAGGAGCGACAAGCCGGCCACGGCCGTGGCAAGGAGTCCAATGCGTACCGACCTACGCCTGATCACTGTCCGCATCCTTACGTGTCCTCGACCGCCGACCTCAGCCCGTCTCCAGGCTGTTGCCCTGCTGTTTCGCCCGGTCGTTGCCCAACCCGTAACCGATCAGCGTCGAGCGGTAACGGCAAGCCGCGCTGAGAGCTGACCGGGTGGTGCGGCATCTGCGGGCGGTGCCGGAGCCCGCGTACCACTCCAGGCACAGCATCTCCGGTGCTTGCCGACGTCCCGCCCCGCAGCCACGCCGGAACGGGCTGCACGAAGTCGTGCACGGCTCGTACGGTGGCCGACACGGCTTGCCGCGCCGCCTCGGCGTCGGCGGCCTGGGTCTGCAACCGCTCCACCTCGGACCGCACACATGTGGCCCGTTACATGCCTTGAGTCGTCCGCCGAAGCGGCGCGCCGTTCCCATCCGGCCGCGGTGTCGCTGACAGGGCGACAGGATGGGCGTCAGGATGGGCGTCACCTGAGCGTCAAGATGACCTGCGGTCGCGCGCGCCTGGACAGATGACGCGTGTCCCTCACCCCGCGCACCTCGTGAAACGGCAGGTCTGCGGGGTACCAGAAGCGCGGGGGTCAGGTGCACGTCGTGCACGTGCACTCACGAACAGGTCGACCGGACCCGCCCGAAACACGGAAATCAGAAAACCAACAGGTCAGCGGCCCTTTTCGGCAGGCTCCAGGATCGCCACACACTCCACGTGATGCGTCATCGGGAACAGATCGAACACCCGCAACGTCCGCACCCGGTACCCCCCGTCCCGGAAGTACCCGAGGTCCCGGGCCAGCGCCGCCGGGTCGCACGCCACGTACGCGATCCGCCGAGCTCCCAGCGACGCCAGGTGCTCCACCGTCTTGCGGCCGGCGCCCGCACGCGGCGGGTCGAGGACGACGAGGTCGACCTCCGTGATGCCCGTGCGCGGGAGGACCGCCTCGACCTTGCCCTGTTCGATCCGTACGCGCGGGAACTCCGCGAGGTTGTGTCGCGCGTCCTCCACCGCTCGCTTGCCGGACTCGATGCCGAGGACCGCGCCGGTCTCGCCGAGGCGGTCGGCGAGCGCGCCGGCGAACAGGCCGACGCCGCAGTAGAGGTCCAGCGCCATCTCGCCCTTGCGGGGCAGCAGGCCCTGCATCACGGCCGTGACCAGGGTGTCGGCGGCCTTCGGGTGGACCTGCCAGAAACCGCCGTTGCCGACGCGGTGGGTGCGGCCGTCGGCGCGTTCGCGGACGAAGGGGCGGCCGTGGACGCGGTGGACGCCGCCGTCCTTCTCGCCGACCCGCAGCACCGACACCGGCCGGTCCAGTTCGACGATCGGCAGCCGCGCGCCCGGCTTGGGAGTGAGGATCACCTGGCGGTCCTGGGAGCCGGTCGCGGCGATCGCCTCGACCGACGCCATGCCCGTCCAGTCGCGCTTCTCGATGCCCAGCTCGCTGACGCCCTCCGCGGCGATCATGCAGTGGTCGATGCGCTCGACCTCGTGCGAGCGGTGCTTGCGCAGTCCCGCGTGCCCTTCGGCGTCGACGGCGTACTGCACCCGGGTCCGCCACTGCGGCACCTGGCCCGCGGGCAGCTTGTCGCCCTCGGCGGGCATCACCGTGCCGTCCCAGCCGGCTTCCTCCGGGGTGAGGCCGGCGAGCCGCTGCAGCTGCTCGGCGACGACCTCGCCCTTCAGCCGGCGCTGGGCGCCCGGCTTTGCGTGCTGCCAGTCGCAGCCGCCGCAGCGGCCGGGGCCGGCGAAGGGGCAGGGGGCTTCGATGCGGTCCTTGGACGGGTCGAGGATCTCGACGGCGTCCGCGCGCAGGAAGCGGGCCCCTTCCTCGCCCTCGGTCACCCGGGCCACGACCCGCTCGCCGGGCAGCGCGTGCCGGACGAAGAGGACCTGGCCGGCGTCGGTGCGGGCGATGCAGTGCCCGCCGTGCGCGACGGGCCCGATCTCGACCTCGTACTCCTCCCCGACCAGCGACCCCGCCTGCGGTTTCTTCGGTTCTGCCTGCATGGCGGGGTGACTCCAGATCGAGAGGGGGAACGGCTGTCCAGCGGGGCCGGCCCGAAGCGGGCCGGACAACAGCCCACCAGTCTACGTCGTCCCGGCGCGGCTCATCCCGCCGTGCCGGAAGGCCCGCCTCCCACCGTGCCGGAAAGCCAGCCTCACGCCATACCCGAGGCCACGCCTCACGCCGTACCCGAGGCCACGCCTCACGCCGTACCCGAGGCCGCGCGTCACGCGCGCCGGCTCACTGCTTGGCCTGCGGCGACTCCTTCGCCCGCTCCTGCGCGGGCCCCCGCCGCACCGCGCCCGGCGCGTTCCACTCCGACCGCTTGCGGGCGCGCTGCTTCGCGACCTCGGAGGAGGCGAGCTGGTACGGGACCGAGGTCACCATCACGCCGGGCGTGAACAGCAGCCGGCCCTTGAGCCGCAGGGCGCTCTGGTTGTGCAGCAGGTGCTCGTACCAGTGGCCGACGACGTACTCGGGGATGATCACGGACACCGCGTCGCGCGGCGACTCCCGGCGCAGGCTCTTGACGTACTCGATGACCGGCCGGGTGATCTCGCGGTACGGCGAGTCCAGGACCTTCAGCGGTACGTCGATGCCGCGGCGCTCCCACTCGTCGCGCAGCGCCTTGGTCTCGGCCGGGTCGACGTTGACGCTGAGCGCCTCCAGCGTGTCCGTGCGCAGCAGCTTGGCGTAGGCCAGGGCGCGCAGGGCGGGCCGGTGGATCTTGGAGACCAGGACCACCGAGTGGACGCGGGAGGGGCGGACGCTGTCGTCGCTGGGCCCGTCGGGGGCGGCGAGTTCCTTGGAGACGTGGTCGTAGTGGCGGCGGATCGCGGTCATCGTGCCGTAGAAGATCACCATGCCGAGCAGCGCGACCCAGGCGCCGTGGCTGAACTTGGTGACGAGGACGACGACCAGGACCATGAAGGTGAAGAAGGCGCCGAAGGCGTTGATCGCGCGGGAGCGGATCATGTGGCGGCGCTTGGCCGGGTCCTTCTCGGTGGCCAGGTGGCGGTTCCAGTGGCGGACCATGCCGGTCTGGCTGAGCGTGAAGGAGACGAAGACGCCGACGATGTACAGCTGGATCAGCCGGGTGGAGTCGGCGGCGTAGATCCACACCAGCAGCGCGGCGGCGCCGGCCAGCAGCACGATGCCGTTGGAGAAGGCGAGGCGGTCGCCGCGGGTGTGCAGCTGGCGCGGGAGGTAGCGGTCCTGGGCGAGGATCGAGCCGAGCACCGGGAAGCCGTTGTAGGCGGTGTTGGCGGCCAGGAACAGTACCAGCGCGGTGGCCGCGGCCAGCACGATGAACGGGAAGCTGCCGGCGCCGAAGACGGCCTCGGCGACCTGGGAGATCACGGGGTGCTGGATGTAGTCCGCGCCGACCGGGGCGCCGTTCTCGTAGAGGTCCTTCGCCGGGTTCTCGGCCATGCGGACCTTGGAGACCATGGCGAGGCCGATGATCCCGCAGAACATGGTGACGGCGAGCAGGCCCATCAGCGCCAGCGTGGTGGCCGCGTTCTTGGACTTGGGCTTGCGGAAGGCCGGGACGCCGTTGGAGATCGCCTCGACGCCGGTGAGCGCGGCACAGCCGGAGGAGAACGCGCGCAGCAGCAGGAAGACCAGGGCGAATCCGGCCAGCCCTTCGTGCTCCGGCTTGATCTCGTAGTCGGCGGTGGGGGCCCGCATGGTCTCGTCCAGCACGATGCCGCGGAACGCTCCCCACGCGATCATGACGAAGACGCCGGCGACGAAGACGTACGTGGGGATCGCGAAGAGCGACCCGGACTCCCGCACGCCGCGCAGGTTCATCAGCGTCAGCAGCACGATCACGGCCATCGCGCAGAGCACCTTGTGCTCGACGACGAACGGGACGGCGGAGCCGAGGTTCTCGATGCCGGAGGAGATGGACACGGCCACGGTGAGGACGTAGTCGACGAGCAGGGCGCTCGCCACGGTGAGGCCGGCCTTGGGGCCGAGGTTGGTGGTGGCGACCTCGTAGTCGCCGCCGCCGCTGGGGTAGGCGTGCACGTTCTGCCGGTAGGAGGCGACGACCGTGAACATCAGGACCACGACGGCGGCCGCGATCCAGGGGCTGAAGTGGTAGGCCGACACACCCGCGATGGACAGGACCAGCAGCACCTCCCCCGGGGCGTACGCCACGGAGGACAGCGGGTCGGAAGCGAACACGGGGAGTGCGATGCGCTTCGGCAGGAGCGTTTCACCCAGCCGGTCGCTGCGCAGTGCGCGCCCGATGAGGAGCCGTTTGGGCACGTCGGTCAGTTTGGACACAACAGAGGATCGTAGGCCTTCGAACAGGGAAGCGCCCACCCGCCACCCTCATCTGCTCCCCGAGTGAAATCGGCCAGGGGCGCGCCGCCGGGTGCCACGGGCGGGACGCCGGACATGCCTATATGACAAAACGCCTGCCATCACGCCCTGTCAGCACGCCCGATGACGTACGCCCGCGACGCACGTCCGCGACGTACGCCACGAGGCGCCGGCCAGGGCTCGACACCGATCCGGAGGAACCATGCCCACCGCCGCAGAGCTGATCGGCGCCACCGCCGCCCTCGTCGGCCTCGGAATCCTCACCCTGGTGAGCGTCTGGAGCATCAGCCGCCGCTGACCTCACACGAACCGTGCACGGGGGTGCCGTCCACGGACCGCGCGTGTGTAGCTTGGTCGGCGGTCTGAGACCCTGTTCAAGCCAGGCCGACAACTCTTGACACCGGAAGGACGGTCGTGCACATCGTCATCATGGGCTGCGGCAGAGTGGGTTCCGCTCTCGCGCAGACCCTGGAGCAACAGGGGCACACGGTCGCCGTGATCGACCAGGACCCCACCGCCTTCCGACGACTGGGTTCCTCGTTCGGTGGCCGCCGGGTCACCGGGGTCGGCTTCGACCAGGACACCCTGCGTGAGGCGGGCATCGAGGAGGCCGGCGCGTTCGCCGCCGTCTCCAGCGGCGACAACTCCAACATCATCGCGGCCCGCGTGGCGCGCGAGATGTTCGGCGTGGAGAACGTCGCGGCCCGCATCTACGACCCCCGCCGCGCCGAGGTCTACCAGCGCCTGGGCATCCCGACGGTCGCCACGGTCCGCTGGACGGCGGACCAGATGCTGCGCCGGCTGCTGCCGTCCGGCTCCGAGCCGCTGTGGCGCGATCCCACCGGAGGCGTCCAGCTGGCCGAGGTGCACGCCTCCGCGGCCTGGGTCGGTCACAAGATCAGCAAGCTCCAGGAGGAGACGGGCGTCCGGGTGGCGTTCCTGACCCGCCTGGGCGAGGCGATCCTGCCCACCTCGCAGACGGTGCTGCAGGAGGGCGACCTGGTGCATGTGATGATGCGCACGGACGAGGTCGAGAAGGTCGAGGCGGCGTTCGCCCAGGGCCCCGAGAAGGAGGGCGGTCACTGATGAGGGTCGCCATTGCCGGTGCCGGCGCGGTGGGCCGCTCGATCGCGGGCGAACTGCTGGAGAACGGCCACGAGGTCCTGCTCGTCGACAAGGCGCCGACCGCGATCTCGGTCGAGCGCGTCCCGCAGGCGGAGTGGCTGCTCGCCGACGCCTGTGAGATCACGTCGCTGGACGAGGCGGCGCTCCAGCGCTGCAACGTCGTCATCGCCGCGACCGGCGACGACAAGGTCAACCTGGTCGTCTCCCTGCTGGCGAAGACGGAGTACGGCGTTCCGCGCGTCGTCGCCCGCGTCAACAACCCCAAGAACGAGTGGCTCTTCAACGAGTCCTGGGGCGTGGACGTCGCCGTCTCCACGCCGCGTCTGATGTCGGCCCTGGTCGAGGAGGCGGTGAGCGTCGGCGACCTGGTCCGCCTGCTGCGCTTCAGCCACGGCGACGCCAACCTCGTCGAGCTGACCCTGCCGGAGGAGTCGGCGCTGGCCGGCACCCAGGTCGGCGACGTCGAGTGGCCCGAGGACACCTCGCTGGTGACGATCATCCGCGGCACCCGCGTCCTCACCCCCTCCCAGGAGGACTCCCTGGAGGCGGGCGACGAACTCCTCTTCGTGGCCGCCCAGGCCCGCGAGGAGCAGCTGGAGGACCTGCTGTCGGTGCGCCGCGAGGACGCGACGGGCTGAGCCCCGCGGCCGGTACGGCGAGAAGGGCGCCCGGAGATCTCCGGGCGCCCTTCTCAGCGTCTGTGGTGCCTGCGGCAGCGATGTGCCGGGCGGCTACTCCGCCGAAGCGGACTTCCGCGCGGCCTCCCGCTCGGCCTGCCGCTCGGCCCGCCGCGCGGCCTCCCGCTCCTTGGCGGCAGCCTCCTCCGCCTCCATCTCCGCGAACACATCGATCGGCGCGGGCGCCTTGGCCAGGAACACCCAGGTCAGCCAGACGGCCAGCAGGAACGGCGGGATCTTCAGCGCCACCAGCACCCAGCCGAGCTGGGTGGTGTCGGCCCACCAGTACAGCGGGAAGAGGATCGCGCACTTGGCGAGCAGGATCAGGCCCCACGCCCAGCTGGCCTTGGTGTACGCCTTCTTGCGGCCGGGATTGCGCGTGCGCCAGGAGAGGTTCTCCTTGAAGACCGGGCCGAGGATCAGGCCGATCAGCGGCACCCCGGCGATCGCCGTGATGATGTACGCGAGGGCGAGGCCCAGCGTGTAGAGCATGCCCGGGAGGTAGAAGTCCTTGGCGTTGCCGGTCATCATCGCGAAGACCACACCGAAGGCCACGCCGAAGACGCCGCTGAAGGCGTGCTTGACGGTGTCCCGCGTGACGAGGCGCACCACGACCAGCAGCAGGGACACGCCCAGCGCGGCGATCGCCGACAGGTGCAGGTCCTTGTTGATGGTGTAGATCGTGACGAAGAGCAGCCCGGGCACCACGGTCTCGACCATGCCCCGGACGCCGCCGAACGCCTCGAAGAGCGCGGCCTCCGTCACCGCCCTCGAATCCTGTGGGGCGTCTTCGGTCGGCTTGTCGAGCGACGTCACCGGCTACTCCCGTCCGAGGGGTCTCAATTCGTACTTGGGGTTGAACAGCACGCGCCGGCCTCGGCTCATCGAGATCCGGCCCGATGCGATCAGCTTGCGCCCCGGTTCTATGCCTGTGATGGAGCGCCTGCCGAGCCACACCACGTCCAGCGCGGCGGAGCCGTCGAAGAGTTCGGCCTCCAGGGCCGGGACGCCCGCGCGCGGCCGCAGGGTGACCGTGCGCAAGGTACCAGTAACGGTGACTATCTGCCGGTCGTGGCAGTCACCGATCCGCGTACAGCCGGCGGTGACGGCGTCCTCCCGCAGCTCCTCGGACTCCAGGTCCTCCTGCGACGAGGAGAGCCGGTCGAGCATGCGCCGGAACCGGCCCACCGGCTTTTCGGAACGAGGAACAGCACTCATGCTTGAAGCGTACCGGGGCACACCGACACCGTCGTAGCCCGAGTCCCGCCGCCCCGCAACCCCGGGCCCGCGTCAGGACCGCCTCCCGGCACCCGCACCCGCCGCCGCCTGCGCGTTCGGCACGGCGGAAGGGCCGTACCCCGGTGGGGTACGACCCTTCTCACACTCTCGGATCAGGTCCGGCGGCCACTCTCGGAGCAGGTCCGGCAGCCGCTTTCGAATCAGGCCCGGCGGCCGCTTTCGAAGTCGGTCCACCGAACACTGTCTGCCGGACCCGACCTAGCGGACCTCGGTGATCTCCGGCCCGCGCTGGAGCTGGCCCATGCCACCGGAGAAGCGGGAACCGCTCTCCTCCTGCTGGACGCCCTCGGGGACCATCTGCGCGTCGTTCGGCAGCTTCAGGACGATCGGGTCGCGGGGCGCCATCGGGCCCTCGCCACGGACCACGACGGTGTCCCGGAAGATCTGCTCCAGCAGCCCGGCGGCCTGCGGCTGCACCGCGCCCTGCCCGGAGATCACTCCGCGCAGGAACCACCGCGGACCGTCCACACCGACGAACCGCACGACCTGGAAACCGCTGGTGCCGTCCGGCAGTTGGACCGGCACCTGGGCACGCATCTCCCAGCCCAGCGGGCCCTCGACCTCGTCGATGATGCCGCCCTGCTGGGTGATGCCGGCGCCGATCTCCTCGCGCACCTCGGCCCAGATGCCCTCACGCTTGGGAGCGGCGAAGGCCTGGAGCTGGATGGCGCTGTCGCGCAGCACGACGGTCGCGGCGACGATGGCGTCACCGGCGACCTCGACCCGCAGTTCCATGCCTTCGACTCCCGGCACGAACAGACCGCCCAGGTCCACCCGGCCCTCGGCCGGGTCCCGGACCTCGGTGCTGTCCCACGGGCCGTCGGGCCGGGGCTCCGGCTCCAGCCGTACCCGCTCCCGAGTGCCCTCGTCCGCCTCAGTGTCGACGCTGTCGACGACCTGCTCGGCCTCGCCGGCCGCGTCCTCGGCGGCACCCTTCTTCTTGCGACGTCCGAACACGTCACTGTCCTTCCCGGTCGGATACGACCGAAGCGTATCGATACCCACCCGTCGTGCCGCCCACGGCGGCCTGACCGCTTGTGCCGCTCCCGCCGTCCACCGCGGCATGGCCACCGGTGGAACCGAAGCCCCCCTCGGCCCGCGCGGAGTCGGGAAGTTCCGCCACCTCCTGGAAGCGGACCCGCTCGACCTGCTGGACGACCAGTTGGGCAATCCGGTCGAAGCGCTCGAACCGCACCGACTCGCGCGGGTCGAGATTCACCACGATCACCTTGATCTCCCCACGGTACCCGGCATCAACCGTCCCGGGGGCATTCACGAGGGCGACACCGCACCGCGCGGCCAGCCCGGAACGCGGGTGCACGAAGGCCGCGTACCCCTCGGGCAGCGCGACAGACACCCCCGTGGGCAGCACCGCGCGCTCGCCGGGCGCCAGCTCGCACGCCTCGGTGGTGCGCAGATCCGCTCCCGCGTCCCCGGGGTGCTCGTACGCCGGCAGCGGCACGTCGGGGTCGACGCGCCGGATCAGGACGTCCAGCGGGGCGCGGCTCACGGGTTCACCTCGAAGGCGCGGGCCCGGCGGAGCTGGTCCGGGTCGCTCATGGCGGCCTGGATCTCCTCCTCGCGGCCGTTGTTGACGAAGTGCTCGACCTTGACCTCGACGAAGAGCGCGTCGGCGCGCACGGCGACGGGTCCGTCGGGGCCGCCGACCCGTCCGGTGGCGGTGGAGTAGATCTTGCGTCCGGCCACCGCGGTCACCTCGGCCTCCAGATGCAGGGTGGTGCCCACCGGCACGGGCCGCGCGAAGTCGGTCTCCAGGCGGCCGGTGACGGCGATGGTGCGCAGCAGCCAGTTCAGCGAGCCCAGCGTCTCGTCCAGCGCCGTGGCCAGGATCCCGCCGTGCGCCAGTCCGGGAGCGCCCTGGTGTTCGGGCCGTACGGTGAACTCGGCGGTGAGGGACACGCCCTCGCCGGCCCGCGCCGCCAGGTGCAGTCCGTGCGGCTGCTCGCCGCCGCAGCCGAAACACTGGCCGTAGTGCGCGCCGAGGAGCTCGCCGGGTGCGGGAGCGTCGGGGTGCCGCACCGGTTTCACGGCGTCGGCGGGAGGCTGAAGAGCTGCGGATGTACCACTCACAGGCGCAGACCTTACCCGCGCGTCGGCCCCCCGCGGACACCGTGCCAAGCTTGGTTTCATGCAGCTCTCCGCCACCTCGTACGACGAACGTCTCACCGCCCCCCGCTCCTGGTGGCTGATCAGCTTCCTGGTGGGGCTCTCGCTGGCCCTGATCATGCTGCCGTTCGGCACCCTGCCGATGCTCGGCGGTCTGGTCGGCGGTACGGCCGTCGCGGCGGTCGCGGCCAGTTCGTACGGCTCGCTGCGCATCCGCGTGGTGAACGGTTCGCTGATCGCGGGCGAGGCGAAGATCCCGGTGACGGCGCTGGGCGAGGCGGAGGTGCTGGACCCCGAGGAGGCCCGCGCCTGGCGGACCTACAAGGCCGACACCCGCGCCTTCCTGCTGCTGCGGGCCTACATCCCGACGGCGCTGCGGGTACAGGTCACGGACCCCGAGGACCCGACCCCGTACCTGTACCTGTCGACGCGGGAGCCCGAGCGGCTGGCTGCGGCCATCGAGGCGGCCAGGACGGCCGCGGCCTGAGAACGCGCCCGGCCGTCAGCGGCCGAGCTGTCTCGGTTCCCCGGGTTCGCCCGCGACCGGCAGTGGCTCGGCCGGCTGTTCCAGCGGCGGCAGGTCGGCCAGCGCGTCCCACGGCACCTGGGACTTGCGCAGGTCGGTGCGGATCCGCGCGGCGAGCTTTCTGGTGTCCCGCCGGTTCATGACCGCGCCGACCGCGGCGCCGACCATGAACGGCATCAGGTTCGGCAGGTTGCGGACCATGCGCTTCATGATCTGCTGGCGCAGTTCCCGCTTCAGCTGGCCGCCGAGCGCGGAGTTGACCGTGGTCGGCTTGAGCGGGTCGACGCCGCGCTCCTCCGACCAGGACTTCAGATAGGCGCTGCTGCGGTCCTTCAGGCCGCCGGGCGGCCGCACGCCGTACACCTCGTGCAGTTCGGCGATGAGTTTCAGCTCGATCGCCGCGACTCCGGTGATCTCGGCGGCCAGTTCCGCGGGCATGGCCGGCGGCACGGGCAGCATCGCGGCGGCTCCCACGCCCGCTCCCACGGTCGCGGAGGCCGTCGAGGCGCCCGTCACGAGCTTGTCCGCCAGCTCCTCGGGTCCCAGGCCCGGGAACTGCTTGCGCAGCGTCTCGAGGTCCCTCACGGGAATCCGCGGGGCGATGTCGATGAGCCGGTCGGCGAGATGGGCGAGGCCCGCACGGGCCTTGTCACCGCCCTTTCGGGCACCTTCCTTCGCCAGGTGCCGGGCCCTGTCCCGGAACGCCGCAGCGCGCCGTCTGGCGGTGGGCGCGGGGTTCTGGGCGGCGGGCGGCGCGGGGCTGTTCTGCGCCGGCACCCGGAAGCCGTCCCGGTCCCCGGCCGGTTCGAGCGAGGCCGATCCCGCCGGGACGGATCCCGTGCCGGATGAGCCTCGCTCGTCGTCACGCACGCCGTAGGGGCCGTCGGACGGCCCCGAGTCCGCTCCCCTGCCGGGGAGGCGGCGCTTCCAGGGAGGGGTCGAGCCAGTCACGGCCGACCCCGCCTCAGTCGCAGTCGCGGCAGATCGGCTGGCCGTTCTTCTCCCGGGCCAGCTGGCTGCGGTGGTGTACCAGGAAGCAGCTCATGCAGGTGAACTCGTCCTGCTGCTTCGGCAGCACACGGACCGCCAGTTCCTCGTTCGAGAGGTCGGCGCCGGGCAGCTCCAGACCTTCTGCGGCCTCGAACTCGTCGACGTCGACGGACGACGCGGACTTGTCGTTCCGGCGTGCCTTCAGTTCTTCGAGACTGTCCGAGTCGACGTCGTCGTCGGTCTTGCGTGGAGTGTCGTAATCGGTGGCCATGGTCGCTCTCCCCCTCCGGGTGTCTGCGGTGTCTCCAGCGCACGTAACGCGTGAGAGGCCGGACTTGTGCCCGACCCGAGGCGGAGATTTTGCCTCACATCAAGGTCTGTTACTCAATCGACACCCAACCGGACCCCTCGCAAGTGATCGGGTTGGACGGCGATCGGGACCGTACACGGTCCGAATGTCGCACTTCAAAGGCGTCTCACCGTGTACTTCCCGTGATCAGGCCACCGGAAAACCCGGATTTTCCCGGCTTTCCGACGGCTTTGGTGATCACGGAAAGTAGATGACCTGAAAATCGCCCTTGTGATCGATCACACACGAGGCGGCCGGACGGGTGCCCCGAGAATTCCGCGCAAAGCGAACATCCTCGGGTGTGTCGGCCCATGGTCTCAGACGGGCAGGGTGACGCGCATGACGAGTCCACCTCCCTCGCGCGGCTGGGCCGCGATGTGCCCGCCGTGCGCCCGGGCCACGGACCGCGCGATGGACAGGCCGAGGCCGACGCCCTTGTCGCTGCCCGTGCGTTCCGTGCGCAGCCGCCGGAACGGCTCGAAGAGGTTGTCGATCTCGTACGCCGGCACCACCGGGCCGGTGTTGGAGACGACCAGCACCGCCTGACCGTGCTGGATCTCGGTGGTCACCTCGACCCAGCCGCCCTCCGGCACGTTGTACCGGACGGCGTTCTGCACCAGGTTCAGGGCGATCCGCTCCAGCAGCACGCCGTTGCCCTGGACCACCGCGGGAGCCCGCTCGCCCCGGATCCGCACGCCCTTCGCCTCGGCCTCGGCGTGCACCTGGTCGACGGCCTGCGAGGCCACCTCCGCGAGATCCACCGGCTTGCGCTCGATGATCTGGTTGTCGCTGCGGGCCAGCAGCAGCAGGCCCTCCACCAGCTGCTCGCTGCGCTCGTTGGTGGCCAGCAGGGTCTTGCCGAGCTGCTGGAGCTCCACGGGCGCGTGCGGGTCGGACAGGTGCACCTCCAGCAGCGTGCGGTTGATCGCCAGCGGGGTGCGCAGCTCGTGCGAGGCGTTGCCGACGAAGCGCTGCTGGGCGGTGAAGGCCCGCTGGAGGCGCTCCAGCATGTCGTCGAAGGTGTCCGCGAGCTCCTTCAGCTCGTCGTCCGGGCCGTCCAGCTCGATCCGGCGGGACAGGTCCGAGCCGGCCACCGCGCGGGCGGTGCGGGTGATCCGGCCGAGCGGCGACAGGACCCGGCCGGCCATGGCGTACCCGAAGGCGAACGCGATCACGGCGAGGCCGAGCAGGGTGAGCAGGGAGCGGCTGAGCAGGTTGTCCAGGGCGTGCTGGCGCTGCTCGTTGACGCACTCGTTCAGCGCCTCGTTCAGCTCGGCCGCGGGCAGCTCGGCGCTGCGCAGCTTGCACACCTCGCTGGACACACCACCGGAGACGATCTTGAAGGGCAGCTCGCCGCCGACGTTGAGGGCGCTGGCGGCGAACAGGTAGATGATCGACAGCAGCAGGATGCCCGCGATCAGGAACATGCCGCCGTACAGCAGGGTGAGCCGTATCCGGATGGTCGGGCGCAGCCACGGGAAGGGCGGTTCGGGTTTTCTCGGGTCCCAGGTGGGCTTGGGGGGCGCCGTAGGGGGCGCCGGCGTCGTGGCCACGGCGGATCAGATCCGGTAGCCGGAGCCGGGCACGGTGACGATGACGGGCGGCTCGCCCAGCTTGCGGCGCAGGGTCATGACGGTCACCCGGACGACGTTGGTGAACGGGTCGGTGTTCTCGTCCCAGGCCTTCTCCAGCAGCTGCTCGGCGGAGACGACGGCGCCCTCGCTGCGCATCAGCACCTCCAGGACCGCGAACTCCTTGGGCGCCAGCTGCACCTCCTTGCCGTCGCGGAAGACCTCGCGGCGGTTGGGGTCCAGCTTGATGCCGGCGCGCTCCAGGACGGGCGGCAGCGGCACGCTGGTGCGCCGGCCGAGGGCACGCACCCGGGCGATCAGCTCGCTGAACGCGAAGGGCTTGGGCAGGTAGTCGTCGGCGCCGATCTCCAGGCCCTCGACACGGTCGCTGACATCGCCGGAGGCCGTCAGCATCAGCACGCGGGTGGGCATGCCCAGTTCGACGATCTTGCGGCAGACGTCGTCGCCGTGCACCAGCGGGAGGTCGCGGTCGAGGACGACCACGTCGTAGTCGTTGACGCCGATGCGTTCCAGGGCGGCCGCACCGTCGTACACGACGTCGACGGCCATGGCCTCCCGGCGCAGCCCGGTGGCCACCGCATCGGCGAGCAGCTGCTCGTCCTCGACGACGAGTACGCGCACGTCGCTGTCCTTCCTGTGTCCGCCCGCGCGACGCCGATGGGCGCGCGCGGGCAGGGTCTGGGTGGGTGTGTGGAGCTCCATCCTGCCCTTTTCGGCCATAAGTCGGCGGTAAGTCGGGGCGGCGGGGGCCGGCCGGGGGCCCGGGGAACGGCGGGGCGAAGCTTCGGCGAACGAGCGGCGGCGGGCCGGTGAGATCACGCCTCGCGGCCCGGGAATGCGAGATTTTCTCCGGCGGTTGAGGTTTTCGCGGAAGACAGCGGGGGGAGGACGGTTTACACCCCGCGATCACGCTCTGCTTGTGCCGCAGCACCATGCGGTACGCCGCCGCCGCTTCACGCAGAGTGGGCGTGGGTGTCCGGCACCGTCGCCGCCCAGCTGGGCAGCGCTGGGCACTCATGAGACGTGATCGCCCCTTCCGAACGGCACACCCCCGTGCCACCGACCCACGACCCAGGACGAGGGGGCGCAGCATGGACGCTTTCACCTCAGGACTTCTGCAGCGCATAAGGGCGACCGAGTCCGACCTGACGCGGGCTCTCGACGAGGGCGACGAGTTCCTCGTCGACGTGGAGCAGGGCGAGCTCGACGACCTGCGCCGCCTCGCCGCCGAGCACGGCGTGGAAGTCGGCGTGTACCGCGTCTGATCCGGTCCACACGCACAAGGCGGGCCCCGGCGAATCCATCGCCGGGGCCCGCTCTGTGTGCGCGTGAGGGTCTGGAGGGCGGCGCGTCAGTCGTGCCAGGCCCCGAAGTCCTCCAGGAGCCGCTGGAGGGGCTCGAAGACGCCCGGGGTCCCGGCGACCGTCAGCTCCCCCGAGGGGCGCTCTCCGGGCCGTCCACCGGTCACCGCGCCCGCCTCCCGGGCGATCAGGTCACCGGCGGCGAGGTCCCAGGGGTGCAGACCGCGCTCGTAGTAGCCGTCGAGGCGGCCGGCGGCGACGTCGCACAGGTCGACCGCGGCCGAGCCGCTGCGCCGGATGTCGCGCAGCCGCGGGATCAGCCGCCGGGCGATCTCGGCCTGGTGGGTGCGGACGTCGGTGACGTAGTTGAAGCCGGTCGAGACCAGGGCCTGGTCCAGCGGCGGCGCCGGACGGCAGCGCAGGACGCGCTCCCCCTCCCAGGCGCCGGTGGCCCACGCCCCGCGTCCGCGCACCGCGCAGTACGTCTCGCCGCGCATCGGGGCGGCGACGACGCCGGCCACGGTCTCGCCGTCCTGCTCGGCGGCGATGGAGACGGCCCAGGTGGGCAGCCCGTAGAGGTAGTTCACGGTGCCGTCGAGGGGGTCGATGACCCAGCGGACGCCGCTGGTGCCGTCGGCGGCGGTGCCCTCCTCGCCGAGGAAGCCGTCGTCGGGGCGGCGCTCGGTGAGGAAGCCGGTGATCAGCTTCTCGGCGGCGATGTCCATCTCGGTGACCACGTCGATGGGGCTCGACTTGGTCGCGGCCACGCCGAGGTCGGCCGGGCGCCCGTCGCGCAGCAGGTCGCCGGCGCGGCGGGCGGCCTCCTGGGCGAGCGCGAGGAGCTCGGTGGGGAGGGTGTCGGTCACGGGGGTCCTCACGCGTAGGGGCTGTCGACGCCCGCGGCGGCGGGGCGGGGGGCGCGGGCCGGGCAGCAGCCGACGGGGCAGAGGTCGTGGCCGGCGCCGAGCGCGCCGAGGGCGCACGGGGTGATGCGCTGACCGCGTTCGGTGGCGGAGCGCTCCAGGATCAGCTCGCGGACGCCGGCGGCGAAGCGCGGGTCGGCGCCGACGGTGGCGGAGCGGCGCAGCGGCAGGCCCAGCTCCTCGGCCTTGGCCTTGGCCTCGGTGTCGAGGTCGTACAGGACCTCCATGTGGTCGGAGACGAAGCCGATGGGGGCCATGACGACGGCCGGGACCCCGGCGGCGTGCCGCTCCTCCAGGTGGTCGCAGATGTCGGGCTCCAGCCACGGGATGTGCGGGGCGCCGGAGCGGGACTGGTAGACGAGCTGCCAGGGGTGGTCGACGCCGGTGCGCTCGCGGACCGCGTCGGCGATCACCCGGGCCACGTCCAGGTGCTGGGCGACGTACGCGCCGCCGTCGCCGTGGGCCTCGGCCGGGCCGGAGGTGTCGGCCGCGCTGATCGGGATGGAGTGCGTGGTGAAGGCGAGGTGGGCGCCGTCGCGGACGTCCTCGGGGAGGTCGGCGAGGGAGGCCAGGACGCCCTCGATCATGGGCTCCAGGAAGCCCGGGTGGTTGAAGTAGTGCCGCAGCTTGTCGATCCTCGGCAGCTCCAGGCCCTCGGCCTCCAGGGTGGCGAGCGCGTCGGCGAGGTTCTCGCGGTACTGCCGGCAGCCGGAGTAGGAGGCGTAGGCGCTGGTGGCCAGGACCAGGATGCGGCGGCGGCCGTCGCGGACCATCTCGCGCAGGGTGTCGGTGAGGTACGGCGCCCAGTTGCGGTTGCCCCAGTACACCGGCAGGTCGAGGCGGTGCTCGGCGAAGTCCTTGTGCAGGGCGTCCAGCAGGGCGCGGTTCTGGTCGTTGATCGGGCTGACCCCGCCGAACAGGAAGTAGTGCCGGCCGACTTCCTTCAGGCGTTCCTTGGGGATGCCTCGCCCGCGCGTCACGTTCTCCAGGAACGGCACCACGTCGTCCGGCCCTTCCGGGCCGCCGAAGGAGAGCAGGAGCAGGGCGTCGTAGGGGGTGGCATCGAGCGCGTCTGGCATGAGAACGATCCTGCCACCCGGCACTGACAGCGCGGAAACGGCGGGGTGCCGGTCGGGGCCGGGCCTGCTCCGGGCGGGTGCGTTAGGGTGACCTAATTAGTAAGCTGTAGCAACCACCTTCACGCCTTACGACCACCTTCACGCCTTACGGACGTACCGAGCCGCCGGAGAGCCCGTGCCCAGCCCCTACCGCGCCCTGTTCGCCGCACCCGGCTCCACGGCGTTCTCCGCCGCCGGCCTCCTCGGCCGGATGCCGCTGTCGATGATGGGCATCGGCGTCGTCACCATGATCTCCCAGCTCACCGGCCGGTACGGGCTCGCGGGCGCGCTGTCGGCGACCATCGCGCTGGCGGCCGCGGTGGCCGGCCCGCAGGTGTCCCGGCTGGTCGACCAGTACGGGCAGCGCCGGGTGCTGCGCCCGGCGACCCTGCTGTCGCTGGCCGCCGCCGCCCTGCTGCTGCTCGCCGCGCACTACGGCTGGCCGGACTGGGTGCTGTTCGTGGCCTGTGTCGGCATCGGCTGTGTGCCGAGCGTCGGCGCGATGATCCGGGCCCGGTGGGCCGCCGTGTACCGGGGCACTCCGCAGCTGCACACCGCGTACTCCTTCGAGTCCGTGGTGGACGAGATCTGCTTCATCTTCGGGCCGATCATCTCCATCGGCCTGTCCACCGCCTGGTTCCCGGAGGCCGGTCCGCTGCTGGCCGCCGGCTTCCTGGCGGTCGGCGTCTTCTGGCTGACCGCGCAGCGCGCCACCGAGCCCGAGCCGCACCCGCGTGAGGACGGCGACGGCGGCCGCGCGAGCGCGCTGCGCTCCCCCGGTCTGCAGGTCCTGGTGAGCACGTTCGTGGCGACCGGCGCGATCTTCGGCGCGGTCGACGTGGTCACCGTGGCCTTCGCCGACGAGCAGGGCCACAAGGGCGCCGCCAGCCTCGTGCTCGCGCTGTACGCGGCGGGTTCCTGTGTGGCGGGGGCCGTTTTCGGGCTGCTGCGCTTCAAGGGGGCGCCCGAACCTCGCTGGCTGCTGGGTGTCTGCGCGATGGCCGTGAGTATGATCCCCCTCCTACTGGTCGGGAACCTGCCGTTTCTGGCCGTGGCGCTCTTCGTCGCGGGCCTGTCCATCGCTCCCACGATGATCACGACGATGTCCCTGATCGAAGAGCACGTACCGCGCGCGCAGCTGACCGAGGGCATGACCTGGGTGAGCACCGGGCTCGCCGTGGGTGTCGCGCTCGGCTCCTCGGTGGCCGGGTGGGTCATCGACGCGGCCGGTGCGCGCGCCGGGTACGGGGTTCCGGCGGTGTCCGGTGCCGTCGCGGTCGCGGTCGGTTTCCTCGGGTACCGCCGGCTCAAGCGGCCGGCTCCGGGTCGGGGAGGCACCGTTGAGCAGCACAGCGAGCGGGAAGAGCGGCACGTGGCGTAACTGGGGCGGCAATGTCGCCGCCCGCCCCGCGCGGGAGGTCACACCGGCTTCCGTGGAGGAGCTGTCCGCGGCGGTGCGCGCGGCCGCGGAGGACGGCCTGCCGGTGAAGGCGGTCGGCAGCGGGCACTCCTTCACGTCCATAGCCGCCACCGACGGCGTGCTCATACGCCCGCAGCTGCTGACCGGCATACGCGACATCGACCGCGAGGCCGGCACGGTCACGGTCCAGGCCGGCACTCCGCTGCGGCGGCTCAACATGGCCCTGGCCCGCGAGGGCCTGTCGCTGGCCAACATGGGCGACATCATGGAGCAGACCGTCTCCGGGGCCGTCAGCACCGGCACCCACGGCACCGGCCGCGAGTCGGGCTCGATCGCCGCCCAGATCAAAGGCCTGGAACTGGTCACGGCCGACGGCTCGGTGCTCACCTGCTCCGAGAAGGAGAACGCCGACGTCTTCGCGGCGGCCCGGATCGGCCTGGGCGCCCTGGGCATCGTCACCGCGATCACCTTCGCCGTGGAGCCGGTCTTCCTGCTCACCGCGCGGGAGGAGCCGATGCCGCTGGAGCGGGTCCTCGCCGAGTTCGACGAACTGTGGGCCGAGAACGAGCACTTCGAGTTCTACTGGTTCCCGCACACCGGCAGCACCAACACCAAGCGCAACAACCGCAGCGCCGGCCCCCAGCGGCCGGTGAGCCCGGTCAAGGGCTGGATCGAGGACGAGTTCCTGTCCAACGGGGTGTTCCAGGCGGCCAACTGGGTCGGCCGCGCGGTGCCCGCCACCATCCCCGCCATCGCCCGGGTCTCCAGCAAGGCGCTGTCCGCGCGGACCTACACCGACATCCCGTACAAGGTCTTCACCTCACCGCGCCGGGTGCGCTTCGTGGAGATGGAGTACGCCGTCCCGCGCGCGGCCCTGGTCGACACGCTGCGCGAGCTGAAGGCGATGGTCGACCGCTCCCCGCTGCGGATCAGCTTCCCGGTGGAGGTGCGCACCGCCCCGGCCGACGACATCACGCTGTCGACGGCGTCCGGCCGGGACAGCGCGTACATCGCGGTCCACATGTTCCGCGGCACGCCCTACCAGGCGTACTTCACCGCCGCCGAGCGGATCTTCACCGCGCACGAGGGGCGCCCGCACTGGGGCAAGGTGCACACGCGGGACGCCGAGTACTTCGCCGGGGTCTATCCGCGGTTCGGCGAGTTCACCGCGCTGCGGGACCGTCTTGATCCGGAACGGCGGTTCCGGAACGACTACTTGCGGAGGGTGCTGGGGGCGTAGCGGACGCGCCCGGCGGCGTCGGCGGGTCCGTATCCCCGTCGGTTGCCTCGGGGGACGCGCTCGGCGCCGGGCTGTCCGCCTCACCGCTGTCACCGCCGCCCGGGACGGCGTCCGACGGTGTGGTGGCGTCCTCGTCCTGCGGGGCGTCGGCGGACGGGGCCGAGGAAGCCGAGCCGTCCGAGTCCTGCGTGCCGCCGGACCCACCGGGCTCCTGGGACCGTCCGGAGTCGCCGGAGTCGCCGGAGTCGTCCGGATCCGTCGAGTGCGAGGGCGACTTGGCCCGGCCGGAGAGCGCGTCGCCGACCGTGGTGCTCCGCCCGCCGCTGAAACTGCTGCCGGAGACCAGCTCGTAGGCCGTGATGCCGGTCATGGTGACCCCGAAGACCAGGGCCGCCGCCAGCACCGGCCGCCGCCGGCCCCGCACCCGCGCCCGGTAGACGGTGCCCTCGGTGAACTCCCCGGGCACGGGCGGCGCTTGCTCCGCCACGGGCACCCGCTCCCGCGCCTCCCGGGGCCGGGCGGCCACCGTGGCGTCGCGCAACTGCTCGCCGGTGCGCTTGAAGAAGTGCTGGAACAGCGAACCGCCGCAGGTGGCGACGGCACTGACCAGGCCGGCGCCGAGGATCGTCCCGTAGACACCGAAGTACGAGGCGAGTTTGGCGGCCACGACCGCGGCCACCGCGCTGCCCGCGACCTGGGGCACGCTGAGATCGATCCGCTTCCTCCTCACCTCCTCCCCGGCGCTCGACTCCTGGACGACATCGGGCCTTTCACGCATTCCCTGGCCTTGCCTGCCTTTCCCGTACTAGATCGACCGACTGCACGAGATGGGGACGTACCGGCGAAAGCGTGAGTTCCGTTTCCGGCGATTCCGTGAACTACGCCACGTTTTCGATCGAGGAAAACCGGCCATGGACGGCCAAGTCCCACTCCTGGTGGAAAGTTGGGCGGCGCGCCAATCCACGCACGTGGTCCAAATGGAGTACTGTTGCGAGCCCTGGGTCCGGGCTCCCGCCAGGGTGTCCGGGGCCGGTCAAGGACCGCCGGGAGGGGGCTTGTTGCACAGGGTGACGGAGTTGGTCACTTAGCGTTGCGAATAGGTAACCGTGCCATAACGGCGATCCAGGGCCCGCGCCCGACACGCCGGGCAACTCGGCAAGGTTGTGGCAGGCTGCACCCGGGCAGGCCACACTCGACTAGCGGAAGCAGCGACGCACGTGACGTCGGCAGGCACCACCCGGGAGGTCCCCATGCCCGAACTGCGTGTCGTGGCCGTCTCCAATGACGGCACACGGCTGGTGCTGAAGGCTGCGGACAGCACGGAGTACACGCTTCCCATCGACGAACGGCTCCGCGCCGCCGTGCGCGGCGACCGTCCCCGCCTCGGCCAGATCGAGATCGAGGTGGAGAGCCATCTCCGCCCCCGAGACATCCAGGCGCGGATACGCGCGGGCGCGACTGCGGAAGAAGTCGCCCAGATGGCCGGCATCCCCGTCGATCGCGTACGCCGCTTCGAGGGTCCCGTGCTCGCCGAGCGTGCCTTCATGGCCGAGCGAGCCCGCAAGACCCCGGTCCGCCGCCCCGGCGAGAACTCCGGTCCGCTGCTCGGCGAGGCCGTCCAGGAACGGCTGCTGCTGCGCGGCGCCGACAAGGACACCGTCCAGTGGGACTCCTGGCGCCGGGACGACGGCACCTGGGAAGTGCTGCTGGTCTACCGCGTCGCCGGCGAACCGCACTCGGCGAGCTGGACCTACGACCCGCCCCGGCGCCTCGTCCAGGCCGTCGACGACGAGGCGCGTTCGCTGATCGGCGAGTCCGACGACCTCGGGGCGCCCGAGCCCAGCTTCCCCTTCGTCCCGCGGATCGCCCGGCTGCCGCGCGACCGCGCGCTGGCCGGTTCCCTCGACCGGGACCGCGACCGGGAGCGGCCCAGCCTGCCGGCGGCCGCGCCGGAGCCGGCGGAGGAGACCACGGCCACGGCCGAACGGGACTCGCTGACCAGCCTGCTGGAGGCGGTGCCGAGCTTCCGCGGCGACCTGGTGGTGCCGGAACGCCCCACGGAGGCCGTCGAGGAGCCGGACGACGAGCCCGTGGCGGAGGAACCCCCGGCGCCCGCCGCCTCGGCCGGCTCCGCCTACGCCGACGTCCTCATGCCGCGTTCCGTGGGCAGCCACCGCGACCGCCTCATCGGCGCCACCGACCGCCAGGCCGAGGCCGACGGCGTCCGTCCGGGCCGCCGCGCGGCCGTCCCGAGCTGGGACGAGATCGTGTTCGGCACCCGGCGCAAGAAGCAGGAGTAACCGGCCCTACGACCGTGAGGGCCCGCGGGGGCGACACGGCGGGCCCTTCGCTCGCGCGCGGCCGACGGCCCGTCGGGGCTCCACGCCGGAGAGGGGCAGCGTCGTACGGGCGTACGAGGATCCCGTACGCCCGTGCGCGGAATCGCCGCGGTGTGCGCCCCCGCGCCCGGCCGAGCCTCAGCGCGCCCCCTACTGCGGGTCCGCGCCCACCGCCACCGGGCGGTCCGGGTCCGAGGACCACTCCGACCAGGAGCCGACATAGAGCGCCGCGGGGATGCCGGCGACCGCGAGGGCCAGCACCTCGTGCGCCCCGGAGACGCCCGAGCCGCAGTACACGCCGACCTCCGCGTCCTCGGCCGCGCCGAGCGCCTTGAAGCGGGAGCGCAGTTCCTCGGCGGGCAGGAAGTGGCCGTCGGGGGTGACGTTCTCGGTGGTGGGGGCCGACACCGCGCCCGGGATGTGGCCGCCGACGCGGTCGATGGGCTCCACGTCACCGCGGTAGCGCTCCGCCGCACGGGCGTCGAACAGGACTCCGGAGCGGGCCAGCGCGGCGGCGCCGTCGGCGTCCAGCAGCCCCGTTCCCGGAACCGGCCGGAAATCGCCCTCCTCGGGCGCCGGGGTCTCCTCGGACAGCGGCCCCCGCCAGGACGGCAGTCCGCCGTCCAGGACCCGCACGTCCGGGTGACCCGTCCAGCGCAGCAGCCACCAGGCGCGGGCCGCCGCCCAGCCCTGGCCGCCGTCGTACACGACCACCGGCCTGCCGGAGCTCACGCCCGCCCGGCGCATCGCGGCACCGAACTCCGCCAGGTCGGGCAGCGGATGCCGGCCCCGCTCACCCGGTGCTCCGGCCAGTTCCCGGTCCAGGTCGACGAAGGCGGCACCCGGCAGATGACCGGCCGCGTACGCCGCCCGGCCGTCGAAGGCGGGCTCGCCGGCCGCCTTGGCGATGCTCAGCTGCCAGCGGACATCGAGCAGTACGGGCGGGTTCTCCCCCGCCAGGTCGCTCGCGAGTTCGGATGCGGAGATGATGGCGTTCATGGCCACCATCCTGGCGTACGGGGTGGCCGCAGCGTCCATGTCCGGCTACTCTGCTCCGCCAAGCAGGCCCGATCACGAGGCGTAGGGAATCGGGCACGCGCAGTACAGCCCCGGGTACCACCGATCGACATCCGCGGGCCACCGTCCCGAAACGGACAGGAACCGCAGATCGGGCATTCTCCGGTCACCGGACGAGATGCGGCGGCGCGCCCGAGCGCGCGGCACCGAGCGTGGTGCGAGCATCGGCACGGTGATCCGGAGGCGGAAGCGACGCGGCGCCGTGAGGGGCCGAGGAGAGAGTGACGATGACCGAGGCACGGGGGCCGGCCGGCCGGCACGGTGAACACGCCCGGTACGCGCCCGGCACGCCCTGCTGGGTGAGCCTGATGGTGCACGGGATGGCCGCGACCCAGGAGTTCTACGGATCGCTGTTCGGCTGGGACTTCCGCCCGGGCCCCCAGCAACTCGGCCCCTACGTACGGGCCCTGCTCGACGGCCGTGAGGTGGCCGGCATCGGACAACTGCCGCCCGACCGGCACCTCCCCGTGGCCTGGACCCCCTACCTCGCCTCCGACGACGCGGGCCGGACGGCGGAGACCGCGCGGCTGTGCGGCGGGACGATCGGCGTGGGGCCGCTGGACGCGGCGGAGGCCGGCCGGATGGCGATCGGCTCCGACCCCTCGGGGGCCGTCTTCGGGATCTGGCAGGCGGCGGCGCACCTCGGCACGGCCGCCTCCGGCGGGCCGGGCACGCCGGTCTGGAACGAGCTGCTGACCTTCGAGTCGGCGACCGTCGCCAAGTTCTACGAGACCGTGTTCGGGTACGAGGAGGAGCCGCTGGTCTCCCCCGACTCCGACTACGTCACCCTGCGCGTCGACGGCCGGGCGGTCGCCGGGATCCGCGGTGTGGGGCACGCGCTGCCCCGGGACCGGGGGCCGCACTGGCTGACCTGCTTCGAGGTGGCCCGGGTGGAGGAGGCCGTGGGCCGGCTGATCGAACTGGGCGGGCACGTCCTCGCCCCGGTCGAGGACACCGGCCGCGGCCGGGCCGCCACGGTGACCGACCCCGAGGGCGCCCGGTTCTGCCTGCTCCAGCGCCCCTGACGCCGGCGGCTCAGGCGGGTGGTACCGGCAGGACGTCCGGGGACAGCGCCGCCGCGCGGGCCGTCGCCGCCGTCATCCGACGCCGGTGGTGCCGGCGGCACAGCACCTCGTAGCCGACGGCCTCCGCCTGGTTGACGTCGCCGACGACCACCTGGGCGCCCTCGACGACCATCTCCCCGCCGATGGTGCGGGCGTTGTGGGTGGCGCGGGCACCGCACCAGCACAGGGCCTCGACCTGGAGCACCTCGACGCGGTCGGCCAGCTCCACCAGGCGCTGGGAGCCGGGGAAGAGCTTGGTGCGGAAGTCGGTGGTGATGCCGAAGGCGTAGACGTCCAGCCCCAGGTCGTCGACCACGCGGGCGAGTTGGTCGATCTGCTCCGGCGCCAGGAACTGCGCCTCGTCCGCGATCACGTAGTCCGCGCGGCGGCCGTGCGAGAGGTGGTCGACCAGGTAGGCGTACAGGTCCATGCCGTCCTGGACCTCGACCGCGTCGGTGACCAGGCCGAGCCGGGAGGACAGCTTGCCCTCGCCCGCGCGGTCGTCGCGGGTGAAGATCATGCCCTGGAGCCCGCGCGCGGAGCGGTTGTGCTCGATCTGGAGAGCCAGTGTCGACTTCCCGCAGTCCATGGTTCCGGAGAAGAACACCAGCTCGGGCATGGCAGGGTGAGCACCTTTCGGCGGGATCGTCATGGTCGGGAGCCTCAGGAACGTACTTCGAGCAGCGGGACGAGCTGCTCGGCCGGGGTCATCGAGCCGTGGTTGCCGACCATCGCCGACTCCTTGGGCTCCCGCTCGGAGGCGATGATCAGCACGTCGTCCCGCGCGGCGGCGACGACATCGCCGATGCGTCCGTACACCCGTTCGTCGATCTGCGGCCCGAACCAGCCGGCGGCGATCGCCTCGTCGCGGGAGGCGACCCAGAACTGCTCGCCGAGCACCTCGCGCCAGCAGGTCAGGACGTCGTTCGCGGCGCCCGGCACCGCGTAGACGTGCCGGGCCCGGCCCTCGCCGCCGAGCAGGGCGACCCCGGCGCGCAGCTCCCAGTCCTCGTCGAAGTCGATGCGGTGCTGCTCGTCGAAGGGCACGTCGACCATGCCGTGGTCGGCGGTGACGTACAGCGCGCTGCGCGGCGGCAGCTGCTCGGCCAGCCGCTGGACCAGCCGGTCGACGTACATCAGCTGGCCGCGCCAGGTGTCGGAGTCGACGCCGAAGCGGTGGCCGGCGCCGTCGACCTCGGCGTAGTACGTGTAGACGAGGCTGCGGTCGCCGGCGGCCAGCTGTTCGGCCGCGAGGTCCATGCGGTCCTCGCCGGACAGCCGCCCGTGGAAGGTGCCGCCGCTGAGCGCGACCTTGGTCAGCGGGGTGTTCGCGAAGGCCGGGGAGGACACCTGCGCCGCGTGCACTCCCGCGCGGTCGGCCAGGTCGAAGATCGTGGGGTACGGCTGCCAGGCGCCCGGGTCGGTCCAGGGCTGCCAGCGCAGCTGGTTCATCAGCTGGCCGGTGGCCGGATCGCGCACGGTGTAGCCGGGCAGGCCGTGGGCGCCGGGGGGCAGACCGGTGCCGACGGAGGCCAGCGAGGTCGCCGTGGTCGCCGGGTAGCCGGTGGTCAGGGGGCGGCCGGTGCCGCCGCGGGAGCTGGCGAGCAGCGAGGTGAGGAAGGGGGCCTCGTCGGGGTGCGCCTTCAGCTGCTCCCAGCCGAGGCCGTCGATCAGGAACACGCAGTTCCGGTCGGCGGGGGTCAGCTCGGAGATGGCGGGCGTCGCGCCGGGCACGCCCAGGCCGGCGGCCAGGGTGGGCAGCAGATCGGCGAGCGAGCCCGTGCCGTACTCGGGCAGGGGCGCCGAGTCGACGGCGAGGGGTTCCGGATGGGAGTCCCAGGAGGTGGGCTGCTGGACCATCAGCGGGTCGGGTCCGCGGTCGCCTCGGAGATGGCCTGCGCGAAGACGAGCGCCTGGCGCACCGTCTCGGGGCCGTCGCCGGCCTCGCTGACGCGCAGGCTGAGGTCGTCCGCCGTCGAGCTGCCGGTGTAGCCGTGGTCGGCCTCGCAGTTGGGGTCGCCGCAGGCGGCGGGCTCCAGGTCGATGCGGGAGACGGCGCCCCAGCCGATGGTCAGCACCACTTCGCGCGGCAGCGTGCCCGGCGTGTACGACTCCGGGTTGGCGACCACGCGGCTCACCACGACCGACGAGATCCGGTCGAGCTTCACGGACTCGGTGGAGGTGGTGGCGTACGGCGTCGGGGAGGTGGTGTCGGCGGCCTGCTCGTCGGTGTGGCTGACGATGAAGCGGTTGCCGGTGAGGACCAGCACGGTGACATGCCGGCGCACCTCGTTCTGGTCGAACGTGGTCTCCTGGTGGACCAGGTACGACCGGATGGGCTCGCCGCCCACGGCGGCCTCCACCGCCTCGGCCACGAGGGCCGGGTAGTAGCCGCTGCGCTCGATCGCCGCTCGCAGCCCCTGGGTCGTCGTACTGGTCTTGGCCATGACGTCCATCCTACGGTGGCGCACCGACTGCGAGGCACCGCTCGGGACGGCTTCGGCGGTCGTGACCGGCTCGGTACCGGGTCAGTAGGCGGGCAGCGTCCGCGGGCCCAGGTCGTCTCGGGCGGGCGGCGGGGCCAGGCGTACCGAGGCGCCCAGGACGCTGACGCCGTGGGGTGCGACGACGACCGGTTCCAGGGTGACCGCGACCACTTCGGGGTGGTCGTCGACGAGCCGGGAGACGCGCAGCAGCAGCTCCTCCAGGGCGGGGGTGTCGACCGGTGCGGAGCCGCGCCAGCCGAACAGCAGCGGTGCCGTGCGGATCGAGCGGACCAGGGTGGTGGCCTCGCGGTCGGTGACCGGAATGAGCCGGTGCGCCATGTCGCCGAGCAGCTGCGAGGCGGCCCCGGCGAGACCGAAGGAGAGCACCGCTCCGGCGGCGGGGTCGATCACCGCGCGTACGACGGTGTCGACGCCGCGCGGTGCCATGCCCTGCACCACCGGGCGCAGCTCCTCCGGCGTCCCGAACAGCTCGGTCAACTCGGTGTACGCCCGGCGCAGTTGCTCCTCGTCCGCCAGGTCCAGCCGGACGCCGCCGAGGTCCGCGCGGTGCCTGAGGTGCGGGGCGGTGGCCTTGAGGGCGACGGGGTAGCCGAGGGAGCGGGCGGCGGCGACGGCGTCCTCGGGGGTGGGGGCGGGGAGCGCGCGGCGCACGGGGATGCCGTAGCGGCCCAGCAGCTCGCAGGTCTCGTCGGTGCCGAGGGTGAGGCCCTGCCCGCGCGCGAGGAGGCCCTCGATCAGCCGGGCGGCGCCCTTCTCGTCGATGTCCTCGTACTCGGGCACCTTGCCGGGGTCGGCGGCCTCGCGTCGCCACTGCCCGTACTTCACGGCCTCGGCGAGGGCGCGGACCGCGCGTTCGGCGGCGGGGTAGGCGGGGATCAGCCGGGTGCCGTCGGGGGTGCCGGCGGCGGGGGCCGGCGCGGGGCCGGTGTCCGGGACCGGGGTGTCCGGGGTGGCGGCACGCGCGCGGGGGGCGGTGCTGGTGGCGGCGGACAGGGCCTCGGCGAGGCCGCCCAGTTCCACGTGCACGACCAGCACCGGCTTGGACGGCGCGCCCTCGGCCGCCGACCGCAGCGCCTCGGCCAGCGCGGCGTCCCCGGCGGGCGTCTCGCCGATCGCGGGTATCGCGGTGACCACCACGGCGTCACAGGTGTCGTCGGCCAGCGCGCGGGCCAGTGCCGCGCGGAAGTCCTCCGGTGCGGCGGCCGTCGTGAGGTCGAGCGGGGGCGTGGGCCGCAGGCCCTCGGAGAGGCAGGCGTCGTAGGTGAGCAGTCCCAGGGACTCGGAGTTGCCGAGGATGGCGACGCGCGGGCCGGCGGGCAGCGGCTGGCGGGCGAGCAGCAGACCGGTGTCCACCAGTTCCGTGATGGTGTCCACGCGCAGCACGCCGGCCTGCCGGAGCAGCGCGGAGACGGTGGCGGGCGGCAGCCGGGTCGCGCGCACCGCGTGTCCCTGCGGGGCGGATCCGGCGCCCTGCACGACGACCAGGGGCTTGGCGGCCGCCGTACGCCGTGCCAGGCGGGTGAACTTGCGGGGGTTGCCGATGGACTCCAGGTACATGAGGACGACGTCGGTGTCCGGGTCGTCGTACCAGTACTGGAGGACGTCGTTGCCGGACACGTCCGCGCGGTTGCCGGAGGAGACGAAGGTGGAGACGCCGGTGACCCCGGTGACGCCGCCGCCTCGCCGGTGCAGGCGGGACAGCAGGGCGATGCCGATGGCGCCGGACTGGGCGAACAGGCCGATCCGGCCGGGGCGGGGCAGCTCGGGGGCGAGGGAGGCGTTGAGCCGGACCTGCGGGGAGTTGTTGATGATCCCGAACGCGTTGGGGCCGATGATCCGCATCCCGTACGCGCGTGCCTGGCGGACGAGGGCCCGCTGGCGCTCGCGTCCCTCGGGGCCGCTCTCGGCGTATCCGGCGGAGAGGACCACGAGGCCCTGCACCCCGTGCTCGCCGCACTCGGCGACGACCTCGGGCACGTGTTCGGCCGGGACGGCGACGACCGCGAGGTCGACGGGGCCGTCGATGTCGCGCACCGACCGG
Organism: Streptomyces sp. NPDC001532; assembly: GCF_040298625.1. NCBI lineage: Bacteria > Bacillati > Actinomycetota > Actinomycetes > Kitasatosporales > Streptomycetaceae > Streptomyces > Streptomyces sp. NPDC001532. The sequence continues at coordinate 118,295 of NZ_JBEPAL010000007.1, read as the reverse complement.
TGGGCCGGCACTCCGTCGAGTTCCCGCTGCCCGTCGGGCAGCGCCTTGTTCACGGCGTACAGCGGCCCGGTGAAACCGGCGTCCCGGATGTTGCCCAGCACGCCGCGGCCGACGCCTCCGGGCGTGCGGCCTGCGCCGACGACGGCGACCGAGCCGGGGGCGAGCAGCCGCTGCACGGACCGCGCCTCCGCGCGGTGTTCGCGCGCGTACTGCACGGCCAGGGAGCGGTCGGTGGGTTCGAGGTCGAGTTCCAGGCGGACGACGCCGTCCTCGAAGCTGCGCTTCTGGGTGTACCCGGCGTCCGTGAACACCTTGATCATCTTGTTGTTGGCGGGCAGCACCTCGGCGGCGAAGCGGCGGATGCCGCGCTCGCGGGCGACGGCGGCGACGTGCTCCAGCAGGGCGGAGGCGACGCCGCGGCCCTGGTGGGCGTCCTGCACGAGGAAGGCGACCTCGGCCTCGTCGGCGGGGGCGGAGGCGGGCAGTCCGTCGGCGCCGATGCGGTCGTAGCGCACGGTGGCGATGAACTCGCCGCCGATGGTGGCCGCGAGTCCCACCCGGTCCACGAAGTCGTGGTGCGTGAAGCGGTGGACGTCCTTCGCGGACAGCCGCGGGTAGGGCGCGAAGAAGCGGTAGTACTTCGACTCGTCCGACACCTGCTCGTAGAAGCTGACCAGGCGCTCCGCGTCGTCGACCGTGATGGGGCGGACGCGCGCGGTGCCGCCGTCGCGCAGCACCACGTCGGCTTCCCAGTGGGCGGGGTACTCGTGCCGGTCCGACGAGGTCTGCATGGGCCCCAGAGTACGGCTCGCGTCCGACAACGGCGCGGGGCAGTCTGTGGGGGACGGGAGCCGGACCGAGGCCGCGGTCCGGCGACGTCTCCGGGGGTGAGGCACGCCCGCTCCGGGCATGCCTCACCGTATGGGAAACTGGTCTAGACAACCCTGAACACCTGAAGGGCAGCATCACATGGCTGAGCGCCGCGTCAACGTCGGCTGGGCCGAGGGTCTCCACGCCCGCCCCGCCTCCATCTTCGTCCGAGCCGCCACGGCCTCCGGCGTCCCGGTCACGATCGCCAAGGCCGACGGGAACCCCGTCAACGCGGCCTCCATGCTGGCCGTCCTCGGCCTGGGCGCCCAGGGCGGCGAGGAGATCGTGCTCGCCTCCGACGCCGAGGGCGCGGACGCCGCGCTCGACCGTCTGGCCAAGCTGGTCTCCGAGGGCCTCGAGGAGCTTCCCGAGACCGTCTGACGCTCGGCGGCAGCCGCATCGGAGCCGCGTCGCCCCTGCCGGGCGGCGCGGCTTCGCCATTCCCCCGCATTCCCCGTATCTCCCGAAAAACTTATGGGGCGCCGCGGCGCCGGCCGACGCGGAATTCCAGGCGCGCCAACCACGCGAGAGAACTTTTCCGGGCACGCGGAAGCGGCCCGACGGGAGAATTCCCGGCGTGCCGATAAAAGGGCAGGACGAATACCAGGCCGCTTGATATCTGCTCTTTGTATACGGTGCCCGTGTTAATGCCGCAGGCCCGACATGTTTACGGCATGTTGCGAGTTCCTCACACGCTCCGGCCGTTCGGCGGCCGAGCCCGGGCGGAACCGCAGCCGGTGCGCGGCGAGGGAGCGCTCGGTGTGCAGGGCGGTGAGCGCCCGGGCCCGCTCGCTGTCCCCGCGCGCCACCGCGTCCACGATCGCGCCGTGCTCGGCCCAGGCCTCCGCGGGGCCGGCCGACGCCTCCACCGCGTACATCCAGGCGATCTTGTGCCGCAGCTGGGTGAGCATCGAGGTCAGGGCGGGGCTGCCGGAGGCCTGGGCCAGCGTCTCGTGGAACCAGCCGCCCAGAGAGCGCAGATCGTCACTGTGGCCCCGGCGGGCCCGCTCCTGGCCCAGCCGGACCAGTCCGCGCAGCACCTTCAGATGCGCCTCGGTGCGCCGCTGCGCCGCGCGGGAGGCACCCAGCGGCTCCAGCAGCAGTCGCATCTCCAGCAGGTCGGAGGCCTCCTGCTCGGTGGGTTCGGCGACGCACGCGCCCGCGTGCCGCCGGGTCACCACGAACCCCTCCGCCTCCAGCGTGCGCAGGGCCTCCCGGACGGGCACGCGCGAGACGCCGTAGCGGCGGGCGAGCAGTTCCTCGGTGAGCCGGCTGCCGCGCTCGTAGACACCCGCGACGATGTCGTCCCGGATCGCCGTGCAGACCGAGTGCGCCGGAATACGCATGACCGACCTCCGCCTTAATCCCCGTGAAACGTCGCTGATTGACGTGTGTTCAGTGACTCTATTGCAATGAGCCGCAATTTCCGATGGCGGGCCGGAATCCATGGATATTTTTTGGACAGCGGGGCGTCCGAAACACCGAAAGCCCCGGCCGGGGCCGGGGCTTCGGGAAGGCTTGTGGAGCGGTGGCGGGCCGCCGTCAGATGCGCACGCCGTGCGCGCGCAGATAGGCGACCGGGTCGATGTCCGAGCCGTACTCCGCGCTGGTGCGGGCCTCGAAGTGCAGATGCGCGCCGGTGACGTTGCCGGTGGCGCCGGACAGGGCGATCTGCTGGCCCGGGGTCACCGTCTGGCCGACGGACACCCCGATGGAGGACAGGTGGCCGTACTGGGTGTACGTGCCGTCGTGCATCCGGATCACCACCTGGTTGCCGTACGCCCCGCCCCAGCCGGCCTCGACGACCGTGCCGGCGCCGACCGCGTGGACGGAGGTGCCGCTCGCGGCGTGGAAGTCGACGCCGGTGTGGCTGCCGGAGGACCACAGGGCGCCGCCGGACTGGTAGCCGGTGGAGACGTAGGAGCCGGCGATCGGCAGCACGAAGGTGTTGAGGCGCTTGCGCTCGGCCTCACGGGCGGCGCGCTCCTCGGCCGCGCGGGCCTTGACGACCGCCTGCTCGGCCCGCTCGGCGGCGGCGGCCTCGGCCTCGCGCTCGGCGGCGGCCTGCTCGGCGGCCTGCTGCTGGGCGGCGGCCTGGGCGTCGATCTGCTGGGCGACCGTGTCGCCGATGGTGATCACCGGCAGCAGGCCGGTCTGCTCGGCGGCCGGCTCGGCGGCGAGCGAGGGGCCCGCCAGGGTACCGATGACACCGGTGGTGGTGAGCGCCGCGACACCCGCGGCGCGGGCGGTGGTGCGGTGCATCCGGCTGGGACGACGGTGCTTCCCGGTGGCGCGCGTGAACGCCATGAAGTGGCTGGTCCTTTCCTTCCCTCTCGCCTACCGGGTTAGCTGACGGGTTCGGAGCAGGAAGGTCTCCTACGGACTTCCTCGCGACCGCGCGGGCGTCCGATTCACCCCAGGGACTTATGGGTTGGGTCCCCGGCTCCCCTGGCTCGCGCCGTACGGGGACTCGGCGATGACTGTCCGGTGCCGCGGGTGCGGCGCACTGCCTGACGAACAGCCCGGATGACGCTAAGCGGGCGCACTTTCAATTCCCAAACCGATCCGGGCTTTTGTAGCGCATGCCACAGGTCAGACAGGCAGCCTCTCCCTCAATTCGGACATCAAGGGGCCCTGGTGACGCATCGGTCACCAGGGCCCCTCGACATCCGCTCGGCTGCCGCCTCGTCTACTCGGCCGTCACGACGGTGACTTCGCCGATGCCAAGAGCCTCGACGGGCTCCTTGATCTGCGCCGCGTCACCGACCAGGACCGTCACCAGACGGTCCACCGGGAAGGCGTTGACGACCGCGGCGGTGGCCTCGACCGTGCCGGTCGCCGCCAGCTGCCGGTACAGCGTCGCCTGGTAGTCGTCCGGCAGGTGCTGCTCGACCTGGTCGGCCAGCGTGCTCGCCACGGCCGCCGCCGTCTCGTACTTCAGCGGCGCCACACCGACCAGGTTCTGCACGGCGACGTCCCGCTCGGCGTCGGTCAGGCCGCCCTCCGCGAGCTTGCGCAGCACCGCCCACAGGTCCTCCAGCGCCGGACCGGTGTTCGGGGTGTCCACGGAGCCGCTGATGGCCAGCAGCGAGGCGCCGGTGCCGTCCGGGGCGGACCGCAGGACCTGCCCGAACGACCGCACGCCGTAGGTGTAGCCCTTCTCCTCGCGCAGGACACGGTCCAGGCGGGAGGTGAGGGTGCCGCCGAGGCAGTAGGTGCCGAGCACCTGGGCGGGCCAGACACGGTCGTGCCGGTCGGCGCCGACACGGCCGATGAGCAGCTGGGTCTGGACCGCGCCGGGACGGTCGACGATGACCACGCGGCCGGTGTCGTCGGCGGTGACCGGCGGCACCGGGCGGGGCTCGGCCGAGGAGCCCGTCCAGGCGCCCAGGGTCTCGCCGAGCAGGGCGTCCAGGTCGATGCCGGTGAGGTCGCCGACCACCACGGCGGTGGCCGTGCCCGGGCGGACGTGCCGCTCGTAGAAGCCGCGGACGGCCGCCGCGTCGATCTTCGCGACCGTCTCCTCGGTGCCCTGGCGGGGGCGCGACATGCGCGACGAGGCCGGGAACAGCTCCCTGGACAGTTCCTTGGCGGCGCGCCGCGCGGGGTTGGCCAGCTCGTGCGGGATCTCGTCCAGCCGGTTGCGGACCAGCCGCTCGACCTCGCTGTCGGCGAAGGCGGGCGCGCGCAGCGCGTCGGCGAGCAGGCCGAGGCCCTTCTCCAGCCGGGAGGCCGGGACCTCCAGGCTCAGCCGGACGCCCGGGTGGTCGGCGTGCGCGTCCAGGGTGGCACCGGCGCGCTCCAGCTCGGCGGCGAAGTCCTCGGCGGAGTGCTTGTCGGTGCCCTCGGAGAAGGCCCGCGCCATGATCGTGGCGACGCCGTCCAGGCCGGCCGGCTCGGCGTCCAGCGGGGCGTCCAGCAGCACCTCGACGGCGACGACCTGCTGGCCGGGGCGGTGGCAGCGCAGGACCGTCAGGCCGTTGTCGAGGGTGGCGCGGGTGGGCGCCGGGAACGCCCAGGGCTTGGCGTCGCCCGGGTGCGGCTGCGGGTGGAAGTCCATCGTGGCGAGCTCGGTCACTTGGCCGCCTCCTCGTTGTCGTCGGCGGCTTCCACGGTCGCCGCGGATTCGGGGTCCTGGGTGCCCTCGACGTCCTCGGGCTGCTCGGGGCTGATCGGCTCGTAGACGAGCACCGCGCGGTTGTCGGGCCGCAGGCGGGCCTTGGCGACCTCCTGGACCTCCTCCGCCGTCACCTCCAGCACCCGCTGCACGGCGGTCAGGGCGAGCTGCGGGTCGCCGAACAGCACCGCGTAGCGGCAGAGTTCGTCGGCGCGGCCGGCGACCGTGCCCAGCCGGTCCAGCCACTCGCGCTCCAGCTGGGCCTGGGCGCGCTCCATCTCCTCGGCGGTCGGGCCCTCCTCGGCGAAGCGGGCCAGCTCCTCGTCGATGGCGGCCTCGATCACCGGCACCTCGACGTCGCCGGAGGTCTTCACGTCCAGCCAGCCCAGGGAGGGTGCCCCGGCCAGCCGCAGCAGGCCGAAGCCGGCCGCGACGGCCGTGCGGTCCCGGCGGACGAGACGGTTGTAGAGGCGGGAGGACTCGCCGCCGCCGAGGACGGTGAGCGCCAGGTCGGCCGCGTCGCACGCGCGCGTGCCGTCGTGCGGGAGGCGGTAGGCGGCCATCAGGGCGCGCGCCGGGACCTCCTCCTCGACGACCTCGCGCAGCTGCTCGCCGATGACCTCCGGCAGCGAGCCGTCGCGCGGGGCGGGCTTGCCGTCGTGGGAGGCGATGGAGCCGAAGTACTTCTCGATCCAGGCGAGGGTCTGCTCGGGGTCGATGTCGCCGACGACCGAGAGCACCGCGTTGTTGGGCGCGTAGTAGGTGCGGAAGAACGCGCGCGCGTCCTCCAGGGTCGCCGCGTCCAGGTCGGCCATCGAGCCGATCGGCGTGTGGTGGTAGGGGTGGCCCTCCGGGTAGGCGAGGGCGGTCAGCTTCTCGAAGGCGGTGCCGTAGGGCACGTTGTCGTAGCGCTGGCGGCGCTCGTTCTTGACGACGTCGCGCTGGTTCTCCATGGACTCGTCGTCCAGGGCGGCCAGCAGGGAGCCCATGCGGTCGGCCTCCAGCCAGAGCGCGAGCTCCAGCTGGTGGGCGGGCATGGTCTCGAAGTAGTTGGTGCGCTCGAAGCTGGTGGTGCCGTTGAGCGAGCCGCCCGCGCCCTGCACCAGCTCGAAGTGACCGTTGCCCTTGACCTGGGCGGAGCCCTGGAACATCAAGTGCTCGAAAAGGTGAGCCAGGCCGGTACGCCCCTTGACCTCGTGGCGCGAGCCGACGTCGTACCAGAGGCACACCGCCGCGACCGGGGTCAGGTGGTCCTCGGAGAGCACCACGCGCAGGCCGTTGGACAGGCGGTGCTCGGTCGCTGTCAGGCCGCCGGAGCCTGCCTCGGCTGTGGCCGTGTGACCCATGGGCATGTACGTCCCTTCGATCGCTGATGCGGTGGCTGAGACCGCTTGTTTCCTGCCGGTCCTGCCACTGTATGCAAGCGTGCGGACGGTCTGCGAAGTTCCCGTGGCGCGTACGCCGAGAGCGAGAACCGGGTTGTCCGCCGAGAGGGCGTAGCCTGCGGGCAGCGGGGGGCCGGGCGGCCTACGCCGGGTCCCGCTCCGCGTTGTCAGTGCCGCGGTCCACAATGGTCCGCGTCAGATCCGTTCACACGCTTCAGCAAGGAGCCAGGCAGCGATGGCCCGCCGCAGCACGAAGACCCCGCCGCCCGACGACTCGTACGAGGAGAAGATTCTCGACATCGACGTCGTCGACGAGATGCAGGGCTCCTTCCTTGAGTACGCGTACTCGGTCATCTACTCCCGCGCCCTGCCGGACGCCCGTGACGGTCTCAAGCCGGTGCACCGGCGCATCGTCTACCAGATGAACGAGATGGGCCTGCGCCCGGAGCGCGGCTATGTGAAGTGCGCCCGCGTGGTCGGCGAGGTCATGGGCAAGCTGCACCCGCACGGTGACGCGTCGATCTACGACGCCCTGGTGCGCATGGCCCAGCCGTTCTCGATGCGGGTCCCGCTGGTGGACGGCCACGGCAACTTCGGCTCCCTGGGCAACGACGACCCGCCGGCCGCCATGCGGTACACCGAGTGCCGGATGGCCGCGGCCACCGGTCTGATGACCGAGTCCATCGAAGAGGACACGGTCGACTTCGCCCCGAACTACGACGGCCAGGAGCGGGAGCCGGTCGCGCTGCCCGCCGCCTTCCCGAACCTCCTGGTGAACGGCGCCTCCGGCATCGCGGTCGGCATGGCCACCAACATGCCGCCGCACAACCTGGGCGAGGTCATCGCCGCCGCCCGCCATCTGATCCGCCACCCGAACGCCGACCTCGACGCGCTGATGAAGCACGTCCCGGGCCCCGACCTGCCCACCGGCGGCCGGATCGTCGGCCTGGCCGGGATCAGGGACGCGTACGAGAGCGGCCGCGGCACCTTCAAGATCCGCGCCACCGTGTCGGTGGAGACCGTCACGGCCCGCCGCAAGGGCCTGGTCGTCACCGAGCTGCCCTTCACGGTCGGCCCCGAGAAGGTCATCGCCAAGATCAAGGACCTGGTCGGTTCCAAGAAGATCCAGGGCATCGCCGACGTCAAGGACCTCACCGACCGCGAGCACGGGCTGCGCCTGGTCATCGAGATCAAGAACGGCTTCGTGCCCGAGGCGGTCCTGGAGCAGCTCTACAAGCTGACGCCGATGGAGGAGTCCTTCGGCATCAACAACGTGGCGCTGGTGGACGGCCAGCCGCTGACGCTGGGCCTGAAGGAGCTGCTGGAGGTCTACCTCGACCACCGCTTCGAGGTCGTGCGGCGCCGCTCGGAGTTCCGCCGCGGCAAGCGGCGCGACCGGCTGCACCTGGTCGAGGGCCTGCTCACCGCGCTGGTCGACATCGACGAGGTCATCCGGCTGATCCGCTCCAGCGACAACTCCGCGCAGGCCAAGGAGCGCCTGATCGAGCGCTTCTCGCTGAGCGAGACCCAGACGCAGTACATCCTGGACACCCCGCTGCGCCGCCTCACCAAGTACGACCGCATCGAGCTGGAGGCGGAGAAGGACCGGCTCAACAGCGAGATCGAGGAGCTGACCCGGATCCTGGAGTCGGACGCGGAGCTGCGCAAGCTGGTCTCCAACGAACTGGCCTCGGTGGCCAAGAAGTTCGGCACCGAGCGGCGTACGGTCCTGCTGGAGTCCGCGGGCACCACGGCCGCCGCCGTGCCGCTCCAGGTGGCGGACGACCCGTGCCGGGTGCTGCTGTCCTCGACGGGTCTGTTGGCCCGTACGGCCAACGCCGAGCCGTTCGCGGAGGACGCCGACGCCCGGCGCGCCAAGCACGACGTGATCGTCTCCGCGGTGCCGGCCACGGCCCGCGGCGAGGTGGGCGCGGTGACCTCGGCGGGCCGGCTGCTGCGGATCAACGTCGTCGACCTGCCCCAGCTGCCGGAGACCGCCGCCGCGCCCACCGTCTCGGGCGGTGCGCCGCTGGCGGAGTTCGTCACCCTGGAGGACGACGAGACGGTGGTCTGCCTGACCACGCTCGACGAGTCCTCTCCGGGCCTGGCGCTCGGCACCGCGCAGGGCGTCGTCAAGCGCGTGGTCCCGGACTACCCGTCCAACAAGGACGAGCTGGAGGTGATCACCCTCAAGGAGGGTGACCGGATCGTCGGCGCGGTTGAGCTGCGCACCGGCGAGGAGGACCTGGTCTTCATCACCGACGACGCCCAGCTGCTGCGCTATCAGGCCGCGCAGGTCCGTCCGCAGGGCCGGCCCGCGGGCGGCATGGCGGGCATCAAGCTCACCGACGGCGCCAAGGTCATCTCGTTCACGGCCGTCGATCCGGCCGCCGACGCGATCGTCTTCACCGTCGCGGGCTCGCGCGGCACGCTGGACGACTCCGTCCAGACGACCGCCAAGGTGACCCCGTTCGACCAGTTCCCGCGCAAGGGCCGGGCCACCGGCGGCGTGCGCTGCCAGCGGTTCCTGAAGGGCGAGGACTGCCTGTCCTTCGCCTGGACGGGCGCGGTCCCGGCGAAGGCCGCCCAGAAGAACGGCACGCCGGCCGAGCTCCCCGAGATCGACCCGCGCCGCGACGGTTCGGGCGTGTCCCTGGCGAAGACGGTGGCGGCGGTGGCGGGGCCGCTGTAGGCACCCCACGACCGGACCGGCCGGGCCTCACATGTCAGCGGGGTCCGGCTCGTCCGGGTCGCTCACATCGAGGTCCGGCTCGTCGAGGTCGCTCACATCGAGGTCCGGCTCGTCCGGGTCCTCGGGGTCCTGGACGTAGCGCAGGACGCCCCACATGGCGTGCTCGTCGGCGGTGTGCGGGGCGTCGGCGCGGCACGCCTCCAGCTCCTTGTCGAGCAGCGGGGCGTCGATGCCGGAGCCGATCAGGACGAGCTGGGTGAGGCGTTCGGCGCCGGCCGCCCAGGGCTCCGGGTAGAACCGCAGGAACCGTCCCACCGCGTGGACGGCGTACCGGTTGCGCGGATCGTGGGCGCCGAAGTCGACGTAGCCCTTGATCCGGTACAGCCCCTCGGGCCGACTGTCGAGGAACCGCATCAGCCGGCGGGGGTCCAGGGGGCGGTCGGTGGTGAACGAGAGGCTGTCGTAGCCGGTGTGCAGGTGACCGGCGTGGCCGTCGGCCTCGTCGTCCGCGGCGTCGCCGAGGACATGGAGGTCGTCGAAGGACAGCTGTCCCACGCGTTCCTCGCTCGGCCGGCAGTCGAACAGGAACTCCGGGTCGATGCGCCCGTAGGTGGCCGGCACGACGGCGGCCCGGTCGGTGAGGCCGCGGACGGCCGCGAGCACCTGGTCGGCGTTCGGGGCCCGGTCCAGCTTGTTGACCACGACGAGGTCGGCGAGCGCGAGATGGCGGTCGATCTCGGGGTGCCGCGACCGGGTGGCGTCGAACTCCGCGGCGTCGACGACCTCGACGAGACCGCCGTAGACCACCCCGGGATGCTCGCTGGCCAGGACCATGCGCACCAGCTCCTGCGGCTCGGCGAGACCGCTGGCCTCGATGACGATCACATCGATGCCGGTCTCGGGCCGGGCCAGCCGTTCGAGGTAGACGTCCAGCTCACCGGCGTCGACGGCACAGCACAGGCAGCCGTTGCCGAGCGAGACGGTGGAGTCCCCGAGCGCGCCGGCCACGGCCATGGCGTCGATCTCGATCGCACCGAAGTCGTTCACGACGGCACCGATCCGGCTGCCGCCGCTGCGGTGCAGCAGGTGGTTGAGGAGCGTCGTCTTGCCGGACCCCAGGAACCCGGCGAGAACGACGACCGGAATCTGCTGCGGCCTAGGGCTCTGCCCCACCGTGCGACCTCTCTCCTGTCGGCACGTGCACCGACTCACGGCCCGGCGCACCTGCGAGGACTGACTGCCGGACCAGGATACGAGCCCTCGGACGGGCGCCTCGAGCCGCCCACAGCACCAAAGACAGAACGGCTGAAGCTGTTCATACGCGGCCAAACTTGGGCAAAACCTATTAAGAACATATGACGGGTCTATAAGCAGGTCAGAATGCATATCGCAAACCCGTATGAACCACCGCAACGGCACGGCCGGAAGCCGTCGTGGATCAAGTCAGGTTAGGCTCACCTCTGTGAGTACGTGCGCGACCGTCTCCCGGAGCCTCGACGAGCCCATTTCCGGAACCGCGGCGACCGCCAGGACCTGGCTTCTGGTGGAACAGCCCGGTCCGTGGGGCGCCAGGGCGCTCACTTCGAGCCACCTGGATCCCGCGCTGGGCCGTGCCCTGGAAGCGGCCGCGAAAGGCACCGGGGTCCGGATCGCGCTGATCCGCCGCCCCGGCCGCCACGCGGACCGCCACACGTCCGGGGTACGCCGGGTGTACGCCGCGCACACCGTGCCCGGCGGCACGTGGGTACGCACCGCCGCGATCGGCGACCCGCGCCGCCTGCTCGACCTCGACTTCACCGCCCTCGGCCGAGGCGACCACCACACCTTCGACGCCGCGCTGCAAGGCCGCCCGTACACCGGCGACCCCCTCGCCCTCGTGTGCACCAACGGCAAGCGCGACCGCTGCTGCGCGCTTCTGGGCCGCCCGCTCGCCGCCGAGCTGGCCGCCTCCGGTGTGGAGGGCGTCTGGGAGGTCACCCATCTGGGCGGTCACCGCTTCTCGCCGACGCTTCTCGTCCTGCCCTACGGCTACGCGTACGGGCGGGCCGAGGCGCACAGCGTCAGGGAGGTCCTGCACGCCGTCCGGGAGGGCCGGATCGTCGTCGACGGCTGCCGGGGCAGCTCGGCGTGGGAGCGGCCCGCACAGGCGGCCGAGCTGGCCGTGCGGAGGGCGGTGCACGAGTACGCGGCGGGCGCGCTGAGCGTCGTACGGACCGAGAGCGCCGTCCGGACGGCCGGGGCGTCCCCGCGCTGGGAGGTGACCGTCGCACACGTGGACGGCCGCTGCTGGCGCGTCCTGGTGGCTCAGGGCGCCTCCGAGCCGCCCCGCCCGGAGAGCTGCGGCACCTCGGTGCTGGGCGCCCCCGCGCGGATGGACGTCGTGGCGGTGCGCGAGCTGACGCACGCCGCTCTGGCCGGCTGACACCCACCCCGCGAGGCCGCGGGAGATCCCCGTCACCCCTCTACGGCCGAGGGCCTGCGCCCACGTACCGTCATGGGTATGAGCCCCACGCCCCCCGCCCGCCGCCTGCGTCTCGGCCTGCCGCGCCGGGTGTTCTCGCAGGTGCTGCTGATGCAGGTGGCGATCGCCGCGGGCGTCGCGGTGCTCGCGACCGGGCTGTTCCTCGCGCCGCTCGGCGACCAGCTGGACGACCAGGCGATGCGCCGCGCGCTCGCGATCGCCCAGACCACCGCCGCCCAGCCGCGGCTCGCCGAGGACGTCCGGACCACCCCACCGGCCGCCGACGGGCCCGTCCAGCGCGAGGCGGAACGCATCCGCGAGGCCACCAGGGCCGAGTACGTCGTGGTGATGGACACCCGCGGCGTGCGCTGGTCGCACACCGAGCCCGCCGAGATCGGCCGGCACGTCTCCACCGACCCCAGCGACGCGCTCGCCGGCCGGGAGGTCATGGAGATCGACGACGGCACCCTGGGCCGCTCCGCGCGCGGCAAGGTGCCGTTGCGCGACGGCGACGGCGAGATCGTCGGAGCGGTGTCGGTCGGCATCGCCTACGACAGTGTCCGCGCGCGGCTGATCCACGCGATCCCCGAGCTGCTGGCGTACGCCGGTGGCGCTCTCGCGGTGGGCGCGCTGGCCGCCTGGCTGATCTCCCGCCGGGTGCACCGGCAGACGCGGGACCTGGCCTTCTCCGACATCGCGGCGCTGCTGGCGGAGCGGGAGGCGATGCTGCACGGCATCCGGGAGGGCGTCGTGGCCCTGGACCGCGCGGGCCGCGTCCGCCTGCTGAACGACGAGGCGCAGCGCCTGCTGGGCATCGGTGACGAGGTCGTCGGCCGCTCCCCCGACGCGGCCCTGGGCGAGGGCCGTACGGCCGATGTGCTGGCCGGCCGGGTGACGGGCACCGATCTGCTGACCGTGCGGGGACAGCGGGTGCTGGTGGCCAACCGGATGCCCACCGGCGACGGCGGTGCCGTCGCCACCCTGCGCGACCGCACCGAGCTGGAGCAGCTGGGCCGGGAGCTGGACTCCACGCGCGGCCTGATCGACGCCCTGCGCGCCCAGGACCACGAGCACGCCAACCGGATGCACACGCTGCTGGGGCTGCTGGAACTGGAGATGTACGACGACGCCGTGGAGTTCGTCGGCGAGGTCGTCGGAGATCACCGGGCCACGGCGGAACAGATCACCGAGAAGATCGAGGACCCGCTGCTCGCCGCACTCCTGGTCGGCAAGGCGACCGTCGCGGCGGAGCGCGCGGTCGCGCTGCGGCTCTCGGGCCGCACCCGGCTGCCCGACCGGCTGATCGACGCCCGGGGGCTGGTCACGATCGTCGGCAACCTGGTCGACAACGCGCTGGACGCCGTGGCGGGCTCGCTCCACGCGCGCGTGGAGGTCGAAGTGCGGGCCGAGGGGCGTACGGCCGTGCTCTCCGTGCGCGACACGGGGCCCGGCGTCCCGGCGGAACACCGCGAGGCGGTCTTCACCGAGGGCTGGTCGACGAAGGAGCCGCCCGCGCACCGGGAGCGCGGCCTCGGGCTGTCCCTGGTCCGCCGGCTGGCCGAGCGGCAGGGCGGCACGGCGACGGTGGCCGAGGCGCCCGGCGGCGGCGCGGAGTTCACCGTGGTGCTGCCCGAGGCACTGACCGAACCGGGGCCCGGACACGCCCTGACGGAGCCGTCGACCCAGCCGGGAGATGCACCAGCCCCGACCGAGCCGCCGACCGGGCCGGGACCCGGCCCCGCACCGCACGCCGGACGGCCCGCAGCACCGCACGCCGAACCGCCCGCCGTACCGTCCGGCGCGCGGAGCGCCGAGGAGGAGTCGCGATGATCGAGGTCCTGGTCGTGGACGACGACACCAGGGTCGCGCGGGTGAACGCCGCGTACGTCGAGAAGGTGCCCGGCTTCCATGTCGCCGCGGAGGCGCACCAGGCGGCGGAGGCGCTGCGGCTGCTGGAGGCGCTGCCCCACGTGGACCTGGTCCTCCTGGATCACTATCTGCCCGACGGGACCGGCCTCGCGGTGGTGCGGGAGATGCGCCGGCGCGGCCTCCAGACCGACGTGATCATGGTGACGGCCGCCCGGGACGTCGCGACGGTGCAGGCGGCGATGCGGCACGGCGCGCTCCAGTACCTGGTCAAGCCGTTCGCCTTCGCGGGCCTGCGCGCCAAGCTGGAGGCGTACGCGCGGCTGCGCCGCACCCTGGACGGCGGCGGCGAGGCGGAACAGGCCGAGGTCGACCGCATCTTCGGGGCGCTGTCGGCGCCCTCGGAGCCGAATCTGCCGAAGGGGCACTCCCCCACCACCGCCGAGCTGGTGCGCCAGTGCCTGATGAACGCCGAGGGGCCGCTGTCGGCCCAGGAGATCGCCGAGCGCACCGGTGTGAGCCGGCAGACCGCCCAGCGCTATCTGAAGCTGCTGGAGCGCACGGGACGGGCCACGCTGACCCTCAAGTACGGGGACGCGGGCCGCCCGGAACACCGTTACGTGTGGGCGACCCGCGCCTGAGGAGCCCCTCCCTGGGGCTTCGGAGGGGCCCTATGCCGCTCCGGCCCCCGTCAGCGACCGCACCTCCGTCTCCGCGTGCTTGGCCTCGTCCGGTACCTCCGCGGAGGTGACGGTGCCGAGCCAGCCGGCGAGGAAGCCCAGCGGGATCGAGACCAGGCCCGGGTTCTGGAGCGGGAAGCACTGGAAGTCGACGCCGGGGAAGAGCGCGTCGGGGCTGCCCGACACCACGGGCGACAGCAGCACCAGCGTCACGGCCGGCACCAGTCCGCCGTAGACGGACCACACGGCGCCGCGGGTGGTGAAGCCCCGCCAGAACAGCGAGTACAGCAGCACCGGCAGGTTCGCGGAGGCGGCCACCGCGAAGGCGAGGCCCACCAGGAAGGCGACGTTGAGGTCCTGGGCGAGCAGGCCGAGAGCGATCGCGACCACACCGATGCCGGCCGCCGCGACCCGGGCGACCGCCACCTCGCTGCGGGGCGCGGTGTGCTTGCGCCGCAGCGACGCGTAGAGGTCGTGGGCCACGGACGCCGAGGAGGCGAGGGTGATCCCGGCGACCACCGCGAGGATGGTGGCGAAGGCGATGGCGGCGACGACCGCGAAGAGAACCGTTCCACCCGTGGAGTGGGCGCCGCCGCCCAGATCTAGCGCCAGCAGCGGAACCGCCGTGTTCCCGGCCGCGTTGGAACCGCGCACGGCGTCCGGTCCCACGATCGCGGCGGCGCCGAACCCGAGGACGATCGTCATCAGGTAGAAGCCGCCGATCAGCCCGATCGACCAGACCACGGAACGCCGTGCCGCCCGTGCGGTGGGCACGGTGTAGAACCGCGACAGGATGTGCGGCAGCCCGGCGGTGCCCAGCACCAGCGCGAGGCCGAGGCTGATGAAGTCGAAGCGGGCGGTCCAGTCGCCGCCGTACTTCAGGCCGGGTGCCAGGAAGGCCGCGCCGTGACCGCTGCGGTCCGCGGCGGTGCGCAGCAGCTGGTCGAAGTCGCCGTGGAACCGCAGGAGTACGAGCACGGTGAGGGTGATCGCCCCGCCCATCAGCAGGACCGCTTTCACGATCTGGATCCAGGTGGTGGCCCGCATCCCTCCCCACGACACATAGACGACCATGAGCGCGCCGACCCCGATGACCGTCCAGGACCGCGCCGCCCCGCTCGTCCCGCCCAGCAGCAGCGCGACCAGGCTGCCCGCGCCCACCATCTGCGCCACCAGATACAGAACGGACACGGTGACCGAGGAAGTTCCCGCCGCTATCCGCACCGGCCGCTCCCGCATCCGCGCGGCGACCACGTCGGCGAGGGTGAAGCGGCCGCAGTTGCGCACCAGTTCGGCCACCAGGAAGAGCACGACCAGCCAGGCGACCAGGAAGCCCACCGAGTACAGCAGGCCGTCGTAGCCGAAGAGCGCGATGAGGCCGGAGATGCCGAGGAAGGAGGCGGCCGACATGTAGTCGCCCGCGATGGCAAAACCATTCTCCATGGGCGAGAAGAGACGCCCGCCCGCGTAGAACTCCTCGGCCGAGCCGTGCCGGTCACGGCTCACCCAGGTCGTGATCCCCAGCGTGACGGCGACGAACGCGCTGAACAGCACCAGCGCCAGCGCCTGATGATCACCGGTCACAAGGCACCGCCCCGGATCCCACGGGTCAGTTCCTGGGTGTCCCAGCGCAGTTCGAGCGCCGCGCGGTCCCGGCGCAGCCGGGCGTGACGGGCGTAGGCCCAGGTGAGCAGGAAGGTGGAGAGGAACTGTCCGAGCCCGGCCAGCATCGCGACGTTCACCGCGCCCACCACCGGCCGGGCCATGAACTCGGGCGCGGTCGTGGCGGTGACGACGTACGCCACGTACCAGGTGAAGAAGGCGGCGAACGCCGGCACGACGAACCTGCGGTACCTGCCGCGTACCTCCTGGAAGGCCGCGCTGCGCTGCACCTCCAGGTAGACGTCGGAGGCGTTCGGTTCGCCGCCCGGGCGCTCCGGCTGTGCTGTCCGGTGCCGGCGCGCGGGCGGCACAGCGGGCGCGGGTACGGGCGTGGGTGTCCCGTCCGCCTCGGCCCAGCCGGAGGCGAGCGCGTCGTACCAGGGGTCGTCGTAGCGCATGGCCGAGGACGCCTGCGCGGGGCCCGGCGCGTCCACCGCGCGGCCGGGAACCGGACTTTCGGGGCCGCTCCCGCCGCCGCGGGTACGACCATTGCTTGGCTGCATGCCCAAGCATGGACAGAACGGGAAGATCCCCGACTCTTCTTCTCCCCGCTCTTCACCCCATCAGGTGACGTGTCTTGCGAGGTGGCGCCGGGCCCGAGCGGGCCCGGCGGCCATGGCTAGGCGTCGATGCGCGAGCGGTCCAGCGTCGCGGCGGAGCTGGAGATGAACTCCTTGCGGGGGGCGACGTCGTTGCCCATCAGCAGGTCGAAGACCTGCTCGGCGGCGTCCAGGTCGGAGAGGTTGATCCGGCGCAGGGTGCGGTGGCGCGGGTCCATCGTGGTCTCGGCCAGCTGGTCGGCGTCCATCTCGCCCAGACCCTTGTAGCGCTGGATCGAGTCCTTGTAGCGGACCCCCTTGCTCTGGAACTCCATCAGCTTGTCGCGCAGTTCGCGGTCGGAGTACGTGTAGACGTACTTGTCCTGGCCCCGCTTGGGCTGGACCAGCTCGATGCGGTGCAGCGGCGGCACGGCGGCGAACACCCGGCCGGCCTCGACCATCGGCCGCATGTAGCGGTGGAACAGCGTGAGCAGCAGGGTCCGGATGTGGGAGCCGTCCACATCGGCGTCGGTCATCATGATGATCTTGCCGTAGCGGGCCGCGTCGATGTCGAACGTCCGGCCCGAGCCCGCCCCTATGACCTGGATGATCGCGCCGCACTCGGCGTTCTTGAGCATGTCGGTCACGGACGACTTCTGGACGTTCAGGATCTTGCCGCGGATCGGCAGCAGCGCCTGGAACTCGGAGTTGCGCGCGAGCTTCGCGGTGCCGAGCGCGGAGTCGCCCTCGACGATGAACAGCTCGCTGCGGTCCACGTCGTCGCTGCGGCAGTCGGCGAGCTTGGCGGGCAGCGAGGAGGACTCCAGGGCCGTCTTGCGGCGCTGCGCGTCCTTGTGCTGCCGGGCGGCGATACGGGTCCGCGCGGCGGCGACGGCCTTCTCCAGGACCACGCGGGCCTGCTGCGCGGCGTCACGCTTGGTGGCCGTCAGGAACGCCTTGAGCTCCTTGGAGATCACGTTGTTCACGATGCGGCGGGCCGCGGAGGTGCCGAGCACCTCCTTGGTCTGGCCCTCGAACTGCGGCTCGGCGAGCCGCACGGTGACGACCGCGGTCAGGCCCTCCAGGGCGTCGTCCTTGACGATGTCGTCCTCGGCGACGCGCAGCAGCTTCTTCGCCCGCAGCACCTCGTTCACGGTCTTGGCGACCGCCTGCTCGAAGCCGGCGACATGGGTGCCGCCCTTGGGCGTGGCGATGATGTTGACGAACGACTTGAGGGTCGTCTCGTAGCCGGTGCCCCAGCGCATGGCGACGTCGACACCGAGTTCACGGGTGACCTCGGTGGGCGTCATCTGGCCGTGCTCGTCGAGCACCGGGACGGTTTCCTTGAAGGTGCCCTGGCCGGTGAAGCGGAGGACATCGCAGATGGGCCGGTCGGACGCCAGGAACTCGCAGAACTCACTGATGCCGCCGTCGAAGCGGAAGGACTCCTCGCCCTTGCTGCCGCCCTCGCCGAGGCCGTACTCGTCGCGGACGACGATGGTCAGGCCGGGCACCAGGAACGCGGTCTGGCGAGCCCGCTGGTGCAGGTTCTCCAGGGAGAGCTTGGCGTCCTTGAGGAAGATCTGGCGGTCGGCCCAGTAGCGCACGCGCGTGCCGGTGCGGGTCTTGGGGATCCTCTTGGCCTTGCGCAGCCCGCTGGTGGCCTCGAACTTCGCGTCCGGACCGGTCGTGGCGAAGGCGCCCGGCACTCCGCGGCGGAAGCTGATGGCGTGGGTGTGGCCACCGCGGTCCACCTCGACGTCCAGCCGCGCGGACAGAGCGTTCACCACGGAGGCGCCGACGCCGTGCAGACCGCCGGAGGCCGCGTAGGAGCCGCCGCCGAACTTTCCGCCGGCGTGCAGCTTGGTCATCACGACCTCGACGCCGGACAGGCCGGTCTTGGGCTCCACGTCGACCGGGATGCCGCGGCCGTTGTCACGGACCTCCACCGAGCCGTCGTCGTGGAGGATCACCTCGATGTGGTCGCAGTAGCCGCCCAGGGCCTCGTCGACGGAGTTGTCGATGATCTCCCACAGGCAGTGCATCAGACCGCGGCTGTCGGTCGATCCGATGTACATGCCCGGGCGCTTGCGAACGGCCTCCAGCCCCTCCAGGACGAGCAGGTGCCGAGCGGTGTAGTTGGAACCGTCGCGGTCTGCTCCTGCCAGCAGCGCAGTGGACGGCACGGACGTCTCGGCGGTCACGCGGTTCGCTCCTCGCTGAATTTCAGATGGGGCCTATCTGGGTAAGGCCGTGGCTTCGGTTGCCGCTCAGAGGGTACCGAGGCCTGGTAGAGCCGTTGTAACGCCACCCTCGTCGGAAGTCACACTAGTCCAGGCTCGCATGAGTGTTCGATCCCTCGATGGAGTGAAGTACATATCACGTTCCCTTCGGGGCATGAACCATTTAGGCTCCGGGCACGTCCTCATGAACAAACCGGCAAGCCAGCCGGGCGGACCGACTGACCGACAAGACCGCGCGAAACCGTACGACACACAGACACGCACTACGGCACATTCGCCGCCAACCGGCAGCAGCCAGCCGCCTCGGAAAAAATCTTTCGAGGAAAAGCCGCGAGCGGGAACGTTTTGGGGCTGGTTGGATGTTGACCCTGGTACGACAGCTCGTCGAGCTAGAGAAGAGGCGACGTGACTACTGTTCTGACCCCCGCGAGCCCGCTGACGGCCGCTGATCGCTGCGACCGCTGCGGCGCCCAGGCATACCTGCGCGTCGTCCTGCTGAGCGGCGGAGAACTGCTCTTCTGCGCCCACCACGGTCGCAAGTTCGAGCCGGAACTCAAGAAGATCGCCGCTGAGATACAGGACGAGACGGAGCGGCTCACGTCCGCTCCCGACAACGCCTCCGAAGAAGAGCGCTGACCTCTCGCGTCCACGACGAGCCAGCTCCGGCACAGGCCGGTGAACGGGCGGCCGACCCTGGTCCTCAGGGTCGGCCGCCCGTCGTCCTGTCCGGCGGCGCGGCTCAGCTCTTCGTCAGGCTCCCTGGCGCGGCGCCATGGCCCCGCGGTCCCAGCCCAGCCGGCGCAGGGCGTCCGAGACGCGGGTGTAGACACCTGGGCTGCCGGCGCGCCCGCAGCCGCTCCCCCAGGACACCAGTCCGATCAGCCGCCCCTGGGCCACCAGCGGCCCGCCGCTGTCGCCCTGGCAGGCGTCCTTGCCCCCCTGCGGCTCCCCGGCGCAGACCATGGCCTCCGAGACGTAGGTGCCGTCGCCACCGCGCGGATACGCCGCCTCACAGGACGCGTCCGGCAGCACATGCACGCGCGCGGCACGCAGCCCGTACGCGTAGTCACCGATGCCCGTGGCATCGCCCCAGCCGTAGACGACGGCGCCCGTACCGGCCGCGTAGGCCGGATCGGCCGCGCCGGCCATCGCGACGACCGCGCTCCGCGGCAGCGGCTCGGCGAGGGTGAGCACCGCGAAGTCCCCGACGTTGCTGACATCGTCGTAGTCCGGGTTCACCCAGCTCTCGCGCACCGCGATCTCCTGGCCCTGGCTGGTGCGCAGATCCGTGCGGCCGGCGATCACCTTGAGATCGGCCACCTGGTCCGGCGGTGAGCCGAGGACGTCCGCGTCCAGGCAGTGGGCCGCCGTGAGCACGGTCGTGGGGCCGACCACCACCCCGCCGCAGAACTGGCCGGACCGCGTACCTCCGAACCGGTCACGGCTGGACAGCGCCACCGTCCACGGGGCTTCCGACACATCGACCGGGAAACCGCCGACGACTATGCCGTCGGCGGCCGCGGGGGTGGCGGAGACCAGCGGTGCCAGCGGTATTGCGGCCGCGGCGGCCGCCAGGACCAGCGGCCGGGCCAGCGCCCGGACAAAGGGGCGACGCATACGGACTCCTCACTCTGGGGTGCCTGTTGAAACACCCAGAGTGATCCAATGCGCCGCACCCCGCACCCGCTCAGCACGAAGGCCCGGCACCGCAGTCGGCGGTACCGGGCCTTCGACGTCGTACGACCGCGACCTAGTCGAGGTAGTCGCGCAGCACCTGCGAACGCGACGGGTGGCGCAGCTTCGACATGGTCTTGGACTCGATCTGGCGGATGCGCTCACGCGTCACGCCGTACACCTTGCCGATCTCGTCGAGGGTCTTCGGCTGACCGTCGGTGAGACCGAAGCGCATGGAGACGACGCCCGCCTCGCGCTCGGACAGGGTGTCGAGCACCGAGTGCAGCTGCTCCTGGAGCAGCGTGAAGCTGACCGCGTCGGCCGGGACGACGGCCTCGGAGTCCTCGATGAGGTCACCGAACTCGCTGTCGCCGTCCTCGCCCAGCGGGGTGTGCAGGGAGATGGGCTCGCGGCCGTACTTCTGGACCTCGATGACCTTCTCGGGGGTCATGTCGAGTTCCTTGGCCAGCTCCTCCGGGGTGGGCTCGCGGCCCAGGTCCTGGAGCATCTGGCGCTGGACGCGCGCCAGCTTGTTGATGACCTCGACCATGTGCACCGGGATACGGATGGTGCGGGCCTGGTCGGCCATGGCGCGGGTGATCGCCTGACGGATCCACCAGGTGGCGTACGTGGAGAACTTGTAGCCCTTGGTGTAGTCGAACTTCTCGACCGCGCGGATCAGACCGAGGTTGCCCTCCTGGATCAGGTCCAGGAAGAGCATGCCGCGGCCGGTGTAGCGCTTGGCCAGGGAGACCACCAGACGGAGGTTGGCCTCCAGCAGGTGGTTCTTGGCGCGGCGGCCGTCCTCGGCGATGATCTCCAGCTCGCGCTTGAGCTTCGGCGCGAGCTTGTCGGCGTTGGCCAGCTTGTCCTCGGCGAACAGACCCGCCTCGATGCGCTTGGCCAGCTCGACCTCCTGCTCGGCGTTGAGCAGGGGGACCTTGCCGATCTGCTTGAGGTAGTCCTTGACCGGGTCGGCGGTGGCACCGGCCGCGGCGACCTGCTGCGCCGGAGCGTCGTCCTCGTCCTCGTCGGACAGGACGAAGCCCGCGCTCTCGGTGCCCTCCGGCTCGTCGCCCGGCTTGGCGTCCTCGAGCACCTCTTCCTCGAGGAGCTCGGCGTCGTCCTTCTTGGCGGTGGTCTTCTTGGCCGCCGTCTTCTTGGCGACCGTCTTCTTCGCGGTCGCCTTCTTGGCGACCGTCTTCTTCGCAGCCGCCTTCTTGGCAGGCGTGGCTTCCTCGGCGGGATCGACGGCAGGGTCAGCGGGCGCGGCCGGTGCGGCCGACGTGGCGGTGGCCTTCCGGGTGGTCACCGTCTTCGCCGCGACCGCCTTGGTGGCGGTGCGCTTGGCCGGGCTCTTCGCTGCGACGCTCTTTCGGGTGCGCTTGGGCTCTGCGGCACTGACCATCAGCGTCACACCCTCTTCCTCGAGGATCTGATTGAGGCTGCGCAGTACGTTCTTCCACTGAGTGGCCGGAATCTGGTCAGCTTCGAAGGCCCGACGCACGTCATCGCCGGCGATCTGCCCCTCAGCCTTTCCCCGCTCAATGAGCGCCATGACAGAGACGGACTCGGCGATCTCCGGCGGGAGCGTACGGGATGTGCTGGCCGACACGAACAACCTCTCGGAACGTTGGAAAACGACTTCCGGCACCGTCCACGGCGGACAGGAGCCGACCACCGGCTTGGGAGTGGGCCGACGGCGCGGGCGGGGGCCGGGAAGATGCACAGCGCCTTGAACGGCGTCCGTATTCCCTCCGCGGCTGTCACCTCTTAGGTCATCGCGTTGTCCCCACAAGCGTTACGCCCATTCTGCGTGGCCCGAGTCACACCCCGTAAGTGGTCAGAAGTGGTCAGATGCGGACAGAACGGGGCGGAGGTGGGTGGTGCGCGGGCGGAGGCCGCCCATACGGGCCCCTTCCGCGCCGGCGGAGCTTCAGCCTAGGGGCGTTCCCGGCCAGGGGGCGGCGTCGGCTGCGGGGGTCCCTGGGGCAGGGGGCGGCGTCGGCTGCCAGATCTCCGGCCGGGGGCGGCCTCGACTGCGGGAGTCCCGGCCCAGGGGCGGCGTCGGCTGCGGGGTGGTCCCGGCCAGGGTGGCGGATCGGCTGCGGGGGTGTCCGGCAGGGCAGGGGGCCCGGGGGCATCCCAGCCGAGTCGTCCGAGGCCGCGCCGAGGCAGGAGCGGGGGCCGAGGAAGGGACGGGGGCCGAGGAAGGAGCGGTCGTCGCCTTGACTGGGCCGCGCCCCGGCTTACGGCGTACAGCCGCCCGTCCCCCTGCTCCCGCTCCACGCCACCACGCCGTCGCCCTTCACCCCGCGGCGCAGCCGTCCCGTCATGCCGTCGCGCCGTCGGACCCCGCAGGCACAGAGTCCTGCGGGGTCCGACGGGAGACGGCTCGCCAGGCCGAGCGGTGCCGGAGACCGGAGAGAAGAGGATGAAGCGAAGGCAGCGGGTGGAGAGGGTGGAGAGGGAGCGCCGGAAGGAGGGCGGGCCCTCCGACCCTGACGCCTGGGCGTGCGGAGGCCCCTCAGTGCTCGCGCGGCGCGGGCACCACGCGCTCCACCTCTGGATGCACGGTGAGCAGCTGCCGCATGGCCGCCTCGGCCGCAGCGCCGTCGCCCGCGGCGAGCGCGTCGACGATCCGGCCGTGGTGCACCAGGGTCGCCTCGTGCGGCCGGTCACAGCCCGTGACCGGACCTCCGGAGACCTGGAGCGCCGCGGAAACGATGCCGGAGAGGTGCTCCAGCATGCGGTTGCCCGCGACCTGGATCAGCAGGGAGTGGAACTCGGCGTCCGCGCGAGAGAAGGTGAGCGCGTCACCCTGCCCCATGGCGTGGCCCATGATCTCGACCATGTCGGACAGCCGCTGCTGGATGTCCTCGCGTCCGTGCCCGGCGGCGAGGCGCGCGGCGAGCGGCTCGATCGTCCAGCGCAGCTCGCTCAGCTCACGCCGCTGGTCGTCGCGCTGGGGCCCGAAGGCCCGCCACTCGATGATGTCGGGGTCGAGCAGGTTCCAGTCGCTGACGGGACGTACCCGCGTGCCGACGTTCGGGCGGGCGCTGACCAGGCCCTTGGCCTCCAGGACGCGCAGCGACTCGCGGACGACGGTGCGGGAGACCTCGAACCGCTGGCCGATCTCCTCGGGGACCAGCGGACGGTCGGCGCCCAGGTCGCCGGAGACGATCATCTGGCCCAGCTGCTGTACGAGTTGGCCGTGCAGCCCGCGTCCGCGGCTGCCCGCGGCGCGGCGGCCCACCCGGCCCAGCTCGGGGTCCGCGCCCTCCCACGCGGGGACTCCGACGCGGTCCGCGGCTGCGGTCTCGGCGAAGGGATAGCGGTCGAGTTCACCCGGGCCGGCGAGGCCGGTGTCTGCGGCGCGGGCGGGGGTCATCATGGTGTGCGCAAGGGTACTCACGCATCCTTTGTCGGCGCCGTCCTCAACTCCCTTGAGGTCTTTGGTGAAAAGCACACGAAAGGGTGATCGCTCACCTCGTCGCAATTGACGCCTTATCGAAAAGAAATGGCCGTTCTGCGCAGGAGTTGTGCACGGGTCGGACCGGAAGGGCGCGGACGGTTGTCATCGGGCCCTGCCCCGCAACGTCGTGAGCAGATACGCGCAGACCAGCACGGCCAGCGACAACGTCAGTGCACTGCCCACGGGTTGACCGACAACGCGCGCCACGACGGCGAGGTAGCGGTCGCCTCCGAAGGGCCATTGCGACAGCAGCACCTCGCGCAGCCGCAGCGGAAATCCGGCCGCGCTCCGCACGGACGGCCCCTCCGCGAGCTTCTGTACGAGCGGCACGACGACCACGGGTACGGCGACCACCGCCGCGAGCCCGGCCGAGGTGGACCGGAAGATCCCGGCGGCCAGCACGCCGGCCCAGGCGCATCCGATGACCAGCCCGATCCAGCTCGCCCCCAGGGCCGGCCAGTCCGAGGGGATCCGGGCGAGTTCGTCTCCGTAGAACAGGTAGAGCACTTCGGCGTCGCAGCCCACGGTGAGGACCGCCAGGATCAGCGCGACGACCGCCGAGACCAGGAGCTTGGCGGCGAGCAGCCCCAGCCGCCGGGGCACGGTGCCGCGGTCCACCGCCAGGGCGGGGTGGCGGAACTCGTCCCCGAAGCTCACCGCACCCAGCAGCCCCGCACCGAGCGCCGCGGGCGGCAGCGGCAGCTCCCGCGGCCAGGCGGCGAACAGGCGCGGCTGCGGAGTGTGGCCGACCCGGGCCAGCAGTACGGCGGTGAGCACGGACGTCACCAGCACCACGCCCCCGGTGAGAAACCCGATCCCGACCCCCGTCGCACGCCGCAGCTCGTACCGCAGCGGCCGGAGCGGGCTGGGAGCGGGGCGGACCGAGATGGGGGGCGGGAGATCGGGGAGGGTGGTGGGGTTGGGAGCGGTTGGGTTGGGGCGGGGGTCGGTGGGGGCGGGGGCGTTGACCGGGTCGGCGGCTGTGGCGGCCGCGTCGGACGCCGGGTCGACGACGGTGACGCCTGGGGTCGCTTTGTCGACAGCCGCCGGGAGCCCCTGGGCGCACCCCTCCGCCCCACTCTCCGCCTCACTCTCCCCCTCGCTCCCGTCCTCGCTCGCCTCCTCCGCACACGGCCCCATGTCGCCCACCTCATGGGCGAGTTGGTGTACGAGGATGCCGTGCCGGAACGCGGTCTCGCCGACGTCCGCGCATGTACTGCCGTACACGAACAGGCGGTTGCCGCCGTCCTGCACGACCTCGACGGAGCGCTGCCCGGTGCGGGCTTCCTTGGCGAGGAGGGCGGCCAGGCGAACGGCGTGCGGGGTGCGGACGGCGACGCGTGGCCGCAGTCGGGTCCGGGCGAAGTCCGCGGCCTCCTGGTCCGCGACGACCCTGCCGTCTTCCAGGGTGACGACCCGGTCGGCGGTGCGCGCGGCCTCCTTGGGATCGGTGGTGGTGACGAGGACGGTGCCGCCGTGCTCCGCGTGGGCGCGCAGCATGCCGTACAGCCACTGGGTCTCCCGGACGGAGAGCCCGTCGGCGGGGTGGTCGAGCACGAGCGTGTGCGGGTCGGCGAGCAGGGCACAGGCGAGGCCCAGGCGGCGGTCCATGCCGCGGGAGAGCGTGCCGAGGCGTTCGTCGCGCAGGCTGACGAGGCCGACCGCTTCGAGGACTTCGTCCGCCCGCCGCACCGGGACGCCGGCGGCGGCGCACAGCATGCGCAGGTGGCCGCGCACACTCCGTCCCGGGTGGCCGGGAACATCACCCAGCAGGACACCCACCTCGCGCGAGGGATGGGCGATGCGGTGCAGCGGACGCCCTCTGAAGTGCGTGACGCCTCGGCCCTGTTGGAGTTCGAGCATGAGCCTGAGCACCGTCGTCCCGCCCGCGTCCGCGGCACCGAGCAGTGTGGTGACGCGGCCCGCGGGCGCTTCGAAGGAGACGTCGTCGACGATGGTCGGGAGGTCCTTGCGGGGGATGCTGGTCAGTCCGAAGGCCTGGATCACCCAAAGCAATTTAGCGCGCTATATACGGTTTTTCGGGCATCGCACGGCCAGCTCCGGGCCCGGGCTGTCCTTGACTCAGGCTGCTCCCGGCTCGTGCCGTCCGCCTCGAAGGCCTGCCCTCCCCGGCACGAGTCCGCGGCTCAGACCTCGGGGCGCAGCATCGGCGGGTTGAGGAGCGTGGCACCGCCGGCCCGGAAGAGCTGCGCGGGTCGTCCGCCCTGACGCGTGGTCGTACCGCCGGTCGGCACGAGGAACCCCGGTGTGCCCGTCACCTTGCGGTGGAAGTTGCGCGGGTCCAGAGCCACGCCCCACACCGCCTCGTACACCCGGCGCAGCTCCCCGACCGTGAACTCGGGCGGGCAGAACGCCGTGGCCAGCGACGAGTACTCGATCTTGGAGCGGGCGCGTTCCACCCCGTCCGACAGGATCTGCGCGTGGTCGAAGGCGAGCGGCGCCAGGGCCTCGCCGTCGCGGCCGTACCCGCCCTGGTCCAGCAGTTCCTCCACCGGCGCCCAGCGCGCGTTCGCGGCGTCGCCGCCCGCGCGCGGTGCGGGCAGGTCCGGAGCGAGCGCGAGGTGGGCCACGCTGACGACCCGCATCCGGGGGTCGCGCTTGGGGTCACCGTAGGTCGCGAGTTGCTCCAGATGAGCGCCGTTGTCCTGGGCCGGAGCGGCGGGGTCGTGCACGCGCAGCCCGGTCTCCTCGGCCAGCTCACGCGCCGCCGCCTGCGACAGGTCCTCGTCGTCCCGCACGAAGCCGCCGGGCAGGGCCCAGCGCCCCTGGAACGGCGGCTCGCCCCTGCGTACCGCCAGCGCGCACAGGGCATGGCGACGCACGGTCAGCACGACCAGGTCCACGGTGACGGCGAAAGGCGGAAAGGCTGACGGGTCGTAGGGCATGCCGCGATCATAGTCGTCTGCCTGACGATAAACACTCCCTTCGTCAGCCGCATCGGCCGCCCCGCCTGCCGCATGTCGCGGTCGCGTCAGCGCCCTGACCGCCACCTCCCAGGGCCGTCACATCCCTCCTGGTGCGATGTCGCCGCCCCTCCTCGTGGCTTCGATGCCCTGCCCGCTTCCGGCAGCGGGCTCACACCCCCAGTTGCAGCCCGTCGGCGGCCTCCTCGGCCATGGCGAGGCCCAGGCGGCTGACCCGTACGGAGAAGGGGGCGCCCGCGACCCGCAGTCCTGTCAGGCAGAGCTCGCCGAGCGGTGCGGTGGGCACGGGACGCAGGGTGACCGTGCCGGCCGGGGCGTCGGGGCGGACGCCCGCGAGGACTGTCAGCACCAGCACCCCGGCCGCCGCGGCGGTGGCAGCTGGTCTGCAAGCGGCGGGGTGGGGCAGCGGGGCACCGCCCTCGGTCCGCTGTCCGCCCGCGTACATCTCGGGCAGCCGGTGGCCGAAGCTCTCCGCCGCCGCCAGCAGGCCGCGCAGCAGGGAGCCTGCCTCCTTGTCGTAGCCGGCCGCGGCCAGACCCGCGACCGCGACCGCCGTCTCGTGCACTCGTACAGCGCCCCCTCGATGCCCGAACGGGTTGTAGCCCGCTTCCTTCGCGCCCAGTCCGCGCAGCCCCCAGCCCGAGTCCATCGCCGGGCTCCCGAGCAGCCGGGCGAGCTGTTCGGTCTGCACCCGGTCGAGCAGCCCGGGTGCGTGCTCTCCCCCGCCGAGCAGCCCGGTGTCCAGCAGGTGCGCCGCTACTGCCCCGAGGAGCGGCACGGGCCGACCGTCCGGCGCGCGTGCGGCCACCGGCCGGCCGCCGCCGAGGTCGTCGACCCAGAATTCCTCCCGGAACGCCGCCCGCAGCGCCCTGGCCCACTCCCGCAGCGCGTCGCCGCCCGGTCTGCCGCAGGCGTCGAGCAGATCCGCGCCGAGCAGAGCGGCACGGTGGGCGTGCGCCTGCGTCTCGCAGCGGGCGGGGCCGCCGGGCTGCGGGTCTCGGAGGTAGCTGCCGTCGCCGACAGTCGTCCGCAGCCAGGCCAGACAGCCTTCGGCGGTCGGCAGCAGCTCCGCTGTGTCGGACTCCGGCAGGCCCCAGCGGCGGGCCTCCGCGAGCAGCGCCGGAAAGAGCAGCGTGGCCTCCGTACCGGTACAGCTCGGCGGCAGGTGCGCCCCGGCGTCCCGGCGCGGTCCGGGGATCATGCCCGCCTGCGGTCCGGAGCCCTTGACCTGCGTCCGGGCGAGGGTCCGCAGTGTGCCGGCGGCGAGCCTGGTGCCGAGCGGGAGCGCCATCCGGGCCGCTGCCAGCGCTTCGGCGGGCGCCAGTCCGCAGCGCCAGGGCGCACCGGCGGCTAGGTAGGTGTCGGCGGGTTGCTCGGGGTCGCGCAGCAGCAGCGCCTGAAGGTCCTCGATGCTGGTCCGCAGCAGCGGCTGGACCCTGGGGTCGTCACCCGTCGCCCGTGCGGGGGCGAGGGGGCTGGTGGCCGCGCGGCCCACCGCTCTGACCGGCGCCGCGCCGTCCAGCCGTACGCGCAGCTCCACGCTCGCGCTGCCCCCGGGAGGCAGCTCGAACGCCCAGCGCAGCAGCCCGGCGGAAGCGAGCGCGTCGGCGGGCGGCGGCTCGGCGGTGACCGACGAAGCTCCGGTGGGACACGACCAGCGCAGTCCGCAGTCATGGACGCTGGCGGTGACCTCCGGCCCCGCGTTGCCCGAGGCGATCGCGCCGAGCGTGGCCAGATCCGTGCCGAGGGCGACCTCCACGGGCAGGCGCAGCGGGCGCGGGGCCGCGCTGTGCAGTGTGATCCGTTCCGTGCCGTCGGCATTGCGCGTGCGCTCGACGATCACGTCCGGGTCCGGGCCCGCCTGTGGGGAGACGCGCAGCGTTCCGGTGAACCGTGCCTGGTCGGCCCCGGTCATCCGGGCCTGCACGGCGAGCGGTTCCCGGCCGGCCACGCGGACCTGGCAACGCGAGAGCATCCGCCGTCCCGCGCGGTAGAACCCTTCCAGTCCTCGGCCGGCGAGCTGTCCCTGCTCGGTGGAGACGGCGAGGCCCGGCAGACCTACGCAGATCAGGGCCGTGTGGGTGGGAGGAAGCTCTCCTGGACGGCGGGGGTTCGGTGGCGGCGGGGTGGCCGTGGAGGGCCGTCGGGACCGCGCTGCGGGGGCGGTGCCCGATGCTGCTCGGCTCGGTGGGGTTGATGGGAACGACGGAGTTGATGGGGCTGAGGAGGTCGAGGGGAGCGAGGGGGGCGCGGCGGGGGGTAGGGGTGGTGAGGGCGGCGTGGTCAGCCTGTCGAACGCGAAGTGGTCGTCGTCGGACCGGGGCGGAGTCGGCTGGTGCATCGGGAGTGGCTTCCTCTGCGCGCTGTACGCCTCGGGCGAGGTCGGTGCCGGGGTGGTGAGTCCGGCAGAACAGGGGCGGTGCGACGGCACACCCCGTTCAGGCGTTCCGCCACTCAGGTGAACGGAGCCGGACTCCTCCGGGTCACGGCCCCGATCGCCCGACCCCGTCCAACGGCGATGGGCGGCAGGCGCCGCTCCCTGCGTCACCTCGGCGCCGGACAGAGACCGACCGCCGGCGACGCAGGCCGTTCGGCCCCGCCGATCCGCCTGGCAGACGCTCACGTCTCCTCCTGAGCGTCGTTGCCGCTGCCGCCGGACGGCGGGGCCTCCCAGCTCCCCGTACCGGCACCGTGACGCCGCGCAGGCCTCTTGCCCGAGGGACGCGGTCGCGTACCGCCGGCCCGTCCCGCGCCCGGGTGCGTACCGGCCGCCGCCGTACGAGCCCGCAGGGCCCTCCTGGCCGCGAGCCGCGTCCTGGCCGTCCTGGCCTCCGTCGTCAGCGCGCGGGCAGGCCGCCGGCGTCGGATGGGCGCTTCCGTCGACGCCGCCGGCACCGGGTGTGCGTCGGCGCCGGGTGCGGGAGGCGCGTCGGCGTCCGGCGCTGAGTGCGTTCCCGCGCCCTCGCCCACGACCACGCCCTCATTCACGCCTTCGCTTTCGCCCTTGCTCAGGCCATCGCTACGGCCCTCGCCCTCGCCTTCGCTCCCGCCCTCGCCTCCGCTCTCAGGAGCCGTGCGGCCGGCCCGTTCCGCGCGCAGGCAGCGGCGGACCGACTCCGGGTCGAGGCCTTCGTTGATCGCCTGATGCAGGAGGCGCGCGAAGAGGTAGTCGGAGTCGGCTCCGAGTGCCATGGCCAGCGCCTCCCGGGCCTCCAGATCGTCGCCGGTCGACCAGGCCACCCAGCCCGCGAGGGTGAGCGGTGCGGCGGCGTGCTCGCCGTAGGGGCCGACGCAGCGGCGGGCCAGTGCTCGCCAGAGGCGAAGGGCGGGCCCCGCTTCCTCGCCTTCCATCCATTCGGCCGCGCGGTCGCGGGTGGTGCGGTCCTGCAGGCCGAGAATCAGGGCGGCGGCCTCCTCGTGGCCGATCAGTTCGTCGTCGCGGAGGTCGGCGGTGAGAGTTCCGGTCACCGGGCGGGCCTTGGCCAGGCGCCCGATGACGTGTTCGGCCAGTGCCAGCGTCTTCTCCGCCACGTCGGCGCGGTAGGCCTGGTCGAGGATGCGCGGGACCAGGTCCCTGTTCGCGGCGTCGAGGGCGATCTCTTGCTCCAGGGCGGCCCCGGTCTCCCAGGGGAGCAGCCTCGCCCGCAGTTCCCGGAGGGTGCCGCGCACCTGGAGCCCCGCGTACGTGGCCGCGGCGGCGAGCACCGAGGTTCCGGGCAGGCCCATGGACTGCCCCCCTTCCGGGCAGCACCCCGGCCTCGGGCAGCAGTAGGACCAGAAGCGCCCGTCCGAGATGCACAGCGCCTCGATCACCGGCGCTTCGAGGAGGGAGCACTGGAAGCGCAGGTGCTCCGCCAGCGGCCGCAGCCGTTCCATCACCTGTCGGCCCGTCTCGCCGTCCGCCGGCTCCTGGCAGAGGTAGGCCACCATCCGCTTCGGACGTGCTCCTCGGCGGGCTCCGCCCGTCACCAGTCCGCGGGCCAGCTGCGCCGCCACCGATGCCCAGTCGTCCGGATTGGCCGGGATGCCGAGCCTGGCCCGGCCGCCGAACCTGCCGTTTCCGCCCTTGTCGTGCAGGGCGGCGAGCACGACGCTGTCCTCGGGACGGTAGCCGAGCAGATACGGCAGCGCGTCAGCGAGCTCGGCAGGGGTGCGCAGGGTGACTCGATGGGGTTCGATCCGCTCGTCGAGGACATCGGAGTGCGCCGACGCCGTGATCCTCGCGACCGCCTCTCCGACGGGGTGGCTGTCGGGCTCGCGCTGCCCCTCCCGTCCTGTGATGTCGTCGTTTTCGAAGGAACCAGTGGTTTCGCCGTGATTCGTCATGCGAAGACGATCTCGCGGAATGCGGTCCTCCGGTTGAGCCTGTGGATAACTTCGATCAGGGGCACGTCATCCGGACTTCTGGGCTCCCGGGTTCCCGGGCTCCTGGGGCTTCCGGACTCCCGCACCTCCGGACTCCCGCACTTCCGTCGCCCGCTCATCGCGCCAGGCTCTCCCCGCTCCCCCGGCCCGTTCTCCCCGCTCACCGTTGTCGGGTTGTCAGTGCCGTCCTGTTGTATGGAGGGCATGGAGCACACGAGCAACGCGGATCTCCCGGGCAGCGCGGATCTCCGGGCGGAGGCCGACGCGGTCCTCGCCCGTCTCGTCGGCGACGCGACCGGCCCGGCACGGCTGCGGGAGGACCAGTGGCGGGCGATCGAGGCGCTGGTGGCCGAGCGGCGCCGGGCCCTGGTCGTGCAGCGCACGGGATGGGGCAAGTCCGCGGTGTACTTCGTGGCGACCGCACTGCTGCGGGCCCGTGGCAGCGGTCCGACCGTGATCGTCTCGCCGCTGCTCGCGCTGATGCGCAACCAGGTCGAGTCGGCGGCGCGGGCCGGCATCCACGCCCGGACCATCAACTCCTCGAACACGGAGGAGTGGGCCACCGTCCAGGACGAGATCGCCGCCGGTGCGGTCGACGTCCTGCTGGTCAGCCCGGAGCGGCTGAACAACCCGGACTTCCGTGACCAGGTGCTGCCCGAGCTGGCAGCGGCCACCGGGCTGCTCGTCGTGGACGAGGCGCACTGCATCTCCGACTGGGGCCACGACTTCCGCCCGGACTACCGGCGGCTGCGGACCATGCTCGCCGACCTTCCGGCCGGTGTGCCCGTGCTCGCGACCACCGCCACCGCCAACGCGCGCGTGACCGCCGATGTCGCGGACCAGCTCGGCACCGGCGGCTCCTCGGACGCACTGGTGCTGCGCGGCCCTCTGGACCGCGAGAGTCTGAGTCTGAGCGTGCTGCGGCTGCCGGACGCGGCGCACCGCATGGCCTGGCTCGCCGACCACCTCGACCAGCTGCCTGGCTCGGGCATCATCTACACGCTCACCGTGGCCGCCGCCGAGGAGGTCACCGCCTTCCTGCGGCAGCGCGGGCACACGGTCGCCTCGTACACGGGCAAGACGGAGAACGCCGACCGGCAGCAGGCCGAGGAGGACCTGCTCGCCAACAAGGTCAAGGCCCTGGTCGCCACCTCCGCCCTCGGCATGGGGTTCGACAAGCCCGACCTCGGCTTCGTGGTGCACCTGGGCTCGCCGTCCTCCCCCATCGCCTACTACCAGCAGGTCGGCCGCGCCGGCCGCGGTGTGGCGCACGCCGAGGTGCTGCTGCTGCCGGGGCGGGAGGACGAGGCGATCTGGGAGTACTTCGCCTCCCTCGCGTTCCCGCCGGAGGACCTGGTGGGCCGCACCCTCGACGTCCTCGCCCGAGCGGAGAAGCCACTCTCCCTGCCCGCGCTGGAGCCCTTGGTGGAGCTGCGCCGCTCCCGCCTGGAGACCATGCTCAAGGTCCTCGACGTGGACGGGGCGGTGCGGCGGGTCAAGGGCGGCTGGATCGCGACCGGACAGCCGTGGACGTACGACACCGAGCGCTACGAGTGGGTCGCCCGGCAGCGGAAGGCCGAGCAGCAGGCGATGCGGGAGTACGCCTCGACGGGCGGCTGCCGTATGGAGTTCCTGCAACGGCAGCTGGACGACGAGGGCGCGAAGCCCTGCGGCCGCTGCGACAACTGCGCGGGAGCGCGCTTCACCGCGGACACCTCCTCGGCCGCGGTGGACGCCGCGCGTGTGGACCTGGGCCGTGCGGGTGTCGAGGTGGAGCCCCGCCGGATGTGGCCGACCGGGCTGCCGGCGATCGGCGTCGACCTCAAGGGCCGGATCCCGGCCGGTGAACAGGCGGCGCCGGGGCGGGCCTTGGGCCGGTTGTCGGACATCGGCTGGGGCAATCGTCTGCGGCCGATGTTCGCATCCCAGGCGCCGGACGGCCCGGTGCCGGACGACGTGGCCGGGGCGGTCGTGGGTGTCCTGGCCGACTGGGCAAAGGGCCCCGGCGGCTGGGCGCCAGGGGCGGCGGACGCCCAGCCTCGCCCGGTCGGTGTCGTCACCGTCGCCTCGCGCACCCGGCCGCAGCTCATCGACTCGCTGGGCGCGCACATCGCGCGCGTCGGCCGCCTGCCGCTGCTGGGTTCGGTCCAGTACTCGGCCGACAGCGGACCGGTTCCCCGGAGCAACAGCGCCCAGCGCCTCAAGGTGCTCGACGGGGCGCTCACCGTGCCGCCCGCGCTCGCCGCCGCGCTGGCCGAGGCCCAGGGACCCGTGCTGCTCGTGGACGACTTCACGGAGACCGGCTGGACCCTCGCGGTCGTCGCCCGCATGCTCCGACGCGCCGGTGCTCAGGGTGTGTTGCCTCTGGTGCTGGCGGTCCAGGGCTGAGGCCCGAACGGTGACGCGGGACAGGGGGAGGTACCGCGTCGCCGGCCGTCGGCACCCCGCGCCTCCCGCACCGTCGATCCCAGGCGTCGCCCGGCACATCTGTGGGTAGGGATATAAGCCATGCACCACCCGATAAGGGTCGGGCGCCCCAATTGCTCGTTGCCGCTTCCAGGTTCGACAGGAAGAATTGAAGTCCGCTCCCCGCACGGCTCGTCCGTGATCAGGTAGGGCTTCGCTGCGGTGTGCGCTCCCCCTCATCCAACCCCGCCCGCAGTGTGGGCGCGTAGCCGAAGGGAGGATCGTGACCTTCGGATTCGCTCCGTCCTCCGCGGCGTCCACATCGACGTCCGCCGACCTGTCCGCCACTTCCGCCAACCCTGTGGCCCGCATGCTCGAACCCGCGGAATGGGCCGCCGCGGGCATCCCCCTGCTGCGCAACCCGCGCGAGGTGGTGAGTGGGCTGCACTCACGGCATCGTCCCACTCCGGCCACCGCGGTCGTGGCGGTGCTCGACGCGGAGGAACGGCTGTGCGCGAGCGCGTCGTTCGTCCGCCGTCCGGCTCCGGCGGACGGCTGGATGTTCCGCAACGCGCTCCTCGCCCAGCTGCGCCGGGTCATCCCGCACGATCTACGTCGCCGCACTCCTGTGCGCACGGCCGTACTGCTCTACTGCCGTGAGGGCGACGCGCGTTGGACGGAGGAGGACGGCGCGTGGATGTGGGGCCTGCGGGACGCCTGCACGCTGCACGGGCTGCGCTGTGGCGCGTACATCACGCTGACTCGGGACGGCTGGCAGGTCCTCGGCGAGGGACGCGGCGGACGCCGTCCCAGCGCGGACTCCATACCGGAGCCCTTCGCCACCTCGGAGGCGCCGCCCCCGCCGCCGCGCACCGGCGGTGTCTCCTCCGACGTGCTGCGCCGCGCGGCGGCACGCTGAGGAACCCATAGCTCCTACGGCCCGGCCGGCCACCCGCGTACACCCTCCAGTCGCGGGTGCAGGCCGCGTCGACCGAATGCGGCGACCACGGCGCACGGCCGGACGGACAGCTTGGCCACCGGGCACCTGACCGGTGCTCGGACGAAGGGCACGGCGGACCCGGGCCGTCCGAGCACGCCGAAGCGGCCGAGCCGTGCGGGGCCGCCACGGCGGCGCCCCGCGGGCTGCTCGGCGTCATACCCCTGGGACCGGGGATCTCCCGGGACCAGGGATCTACTCGGACCGGCTCAGACGCCCGCGCCCAGGACCGCGTTGATCTGCTGCGGGTCACCGCAGACGATCAGCAGGGCGGCGGCTCGGGTGAGGGCCAACGGAAGAGCGGTGGCGGCCACGGTGTCGGAGCCGCCGTTGACGGCGACGACGACCACCGGACGGGAACCGGCACGCTCGGCGACGGCGGCATCGGCGTAGAAGACGTCGTCGCGCGCGTCGTGCTGGGCCCAGTAGGCGGTCTCACCGAAGGACAGCTCGTGGGTGGCCCACGGGTGCTGCTCGCCGGTGGTGATCACCAGCACGTCGCCGGGGGCGCGGCCGGAGTCCAGCAGGAGGTCCACGGCCTCCTCGGCGGCGTCGAGCGCTCCCTCGGCCGAGGCCGGGATCAGCTGGATCTGCGGGGTCGCCGGTGCCGGAGCGGAGGCGACGGGGCCGGCCGGGCCGGGCTTGGCCGCAGCCGCGTCACGGGGCGTCCGCTGCACCGGCGGCGTGGGCCGGAGAGAGCCGGGACGACCAGGACGCGGCGGAGCCGCGGGGCGGGGGCCGGGTACGGGACGAGGGGTCGGCGCGATGCGGCCGCTGGCCGGAGTGGCGCGGGGACCCTGGGCACTCTCGTGAATCTGAGGCTCCTCGGGGATGAGAGGCATGGGCTGATGTTTATCAAACGTTGGTGCGGCACGCGTCAGCGGGTGGCACATACGTGCGAGCGGAATCGTCAGAAATCGAAGCCGAGCTGACCCTCGATCTCCGGAACGCTTCCGTCCGCCCAGCTGCGGGCCTTCTTGAGGTGCCGCCACTGGGGCAGCGCATCAAGATACGCCCACGACATCCGGTGATACGGGGTGGGGCCCCGCACCTCCAGCGCGGCCTTGTGCACGGGCGACGGATACCCGGCATTGTCCGCAAAACCGAAGTCTGCATGTTCGACACCCAGTTCGGCCATCATTTTGTCGCGCTGAACCTTGGCGATCACCGACGCCGCCGCCACCGCCACGCACGAACGGTCACCCTTGATCACGGTCCGGACCGCCCAGGGCGCGCCGAGGTAGTCGTGCTTGCCGTCGAGGATCACCGCGTCAGGGCGGACCGGCAGGCCCTCCAGGGCCCGCACCGCCGCGAGCCGCAGCGCCGCCGTCATCCCCAGCTCGTCGATCTCCTCCGGGGACGCGTGCCCGAGGGCGTACGACGTCACCCACTTCCGCAGCTCCTCGGCGAGCACCGTGCGTCGTTTGACGGTGAGCAGCTTGGAGTCGGTGAGACCTTCGGGGGGCCGGCGGAGTCCGGTGACCGCCGCGCAGACGGTGACGGGGCCGGCCCACGCGCCGCGCCCCACCTCGTCGACACCGGCAATGATCTTCGCTCCGGTCGTGGCGCGGAGAGAGCGCTCGACGGTGTGAGTAGGTGGTTCGTACGGCATGGCGCCCTTAGCGTACGCCGCTCCGATCCCACCGCGACACCCCGGTTTGCCGAAGCGAGGTCAACCCGTCCGGCGCCGCCGCTCAGACACCGGTCGGACGGAGCAGCGGCACCATCAGCTGGTCGATCATCTCCTCGATGTCACCGTCCTGCCATTCGCTTCCGCACATCTTCGAGCGGTACATCATCATCGCCGGCATGGCGTCGAAGACGTAGCCGTTGGCGGCGTCCCGCCGGACCTCACCGCGCCGGATTCCACGAGTGATCACCTCGCGAAGCAGCTTTATCGTCGGCTCCACCACGCCCTCGATGATCACCGCGTGGAAGCGCTCTGCCTGCATGGTGTCGCATTCGTGAATGACGGAACGCAGGGCGAAACCGGGCCGCGAGTACATCGCGTCGCGCGCCTGCCGGCACAGTGCCAGCAGGTCCTCGCGCACGCTTCCGAGATCGGGTGCCGAGTCGAGGCGTGGCAGTCCGGCCTGCAGCGCGTCGGCGACGAGGTCCTCCTTGGAGGGCCAGCGGCGGTAGACCGCGGCCTTGCCGGTCTGCGCCCCGGCGGCAACGCCCTCCATCGTGAGGCCACCCCAGCCGACCGTGCTGAGCTGTTCCAGCGCGGCGTCGAGGATCGCGCGTTCGAGTACCGCGCCGCGCCGACGGGGGGAGGCCGCCTGAGCGGGGGCGGCCGACCAGCGCGAAGAAACCATCCGAGTGTCTCCAGCGTGCAGAAGAGAACGGAAATTACGGGGAAAGGGGTTGTTCCGCCCGGAAGTTGCGGGGACGTACCGCCGGGCGACGAGCCGAGTGAACGCTTGCGTTCACTACCGGGGACTCACTACCGTTGACGCGACAGTGAACGCGAGCGTTCACTAAAGCTCTTGTGGGGGACCCATAGTGACGACCTCTCAGTTGATTCAGGACCAGAAACCAGGTGCGGCACGCCGGCAGGGGCATCCCGGCATAGCGCTCACCGTCATCGCGGCCTGCCAGCTCATGGTGGTACTCGACGCGACGATTGTGAATATCGCGCTTCCGCACATTCAGAACGCACTCGAGTTCAGCACGACCGATCTCACCTGGGTGGTCAGCGCCTACACGCTGACCTTCGGCGGCCTGCTGCTCCTCGGCGCCCGAGCCGGTGACATCCTCGGCCGCCGCCGTGTCTTCATGACCGGCATCCTGCTGTTCACCTTCGCCTCGCTGCTGGGCGGATTCGCCCAGGAACCCTGGCAGCTGCTGGCTGCGCGCGCCCTGCAGGGCGTGGGCGGCGCGATCGCGTCGCCGACCTCGCTGGCGCTGATCACCACCACCTTCGCCGAGGGCCCGGAGCGCAACCGTGCCTTCGGCGTCTTCGCCGCGGTCTCCGCGGGCGGCGGCGCCATCGGCCTGCTCACGGGCGGCATGCTCACCGAGTGGCTGGACTGGCGCTGGGTGCTCTTCGTCAACGTGCCGATCGGCCTGCTGATCGCCGTACTCACCCCGCTCTACATCAACGAGTCCGAGCGGCACCCCGGGCGCTTCGACATCGCGGGCGCGCTGACCTCGACGATCGGCATGGCCTCGCTCGTCTACGGCTTCATCCGGGCGGCGGAGGAGGGCTGGCGGGACAGCGTGACCGTCACGTCCTTCAGCGTGGCCGTGGTCCTGCTGCTGGCCTTCGTGTTCATCGAGATGCGGGCCAAGGAGCCGATCACCCCGCTGAAGATGTTCACCCATCGCAACCGCGCCGGCACGTATGTGATCATGCTCAGCCTGGCCGCGGCGATGTTCGGCATGTTCTTCTACATCGTCCTGTTCGTGCAGAACGTGCTCGGCTACAGCCCCATCAAGGCGGGCGCGGCCTTCCTGCCCGTCACGGTCGCGATCGTGATCGGCGCGGGTCTGTCGCAGCGGTTCCTGCCGGTGCTCGGCCCCAAGCCGTTCATGATGGTCGGCTCGGCCTGCGTGGTCGTGGGACTGATCTGGCAGACGTTCATCAGCCCCGACAGCTCGTACGTCGGCGGGGTGCTCGGCCCGATGCTGGTGTTCGGTTTCGGTATGGGCCTGAACTTCGTGACGGCGACCGTGACCGCGGTCTCCGGTGTCGCCCCGCACGAGGCAGGCGCGGCGTCCGGCCTGCTCAACGCCACCCAGCAGGTCGGCGGATCGCTGGGTCTGTCGATCCTCACCACCGTGTTCGGCACGGCCAGCAGGGACGAGGCGGAGAAGCAGCTGCCGGACTTCATGGCGAACGCCTCGGCGGAGCAGAAGGCGGAGTTCGCCCAGACCCACCAGCTGCCCGCCCCATGGGGGCACGAGGTGCTCGCGCAGGGCATCTCGACGGCGTTCGTCCCGGCCGCCGCGATGGCCGCTCTCGCCCTGGTCACGGCCTGGCTGGTGATTCGCGTCCGCAAGAGCGACTTGGAGGCCCTGGCCGGCACTGCGGGCCCGGTGGTCGGCTGACCGAAAGATGTCGCACAGCTGGCTCGACGGCCGACCGATGGGCATGACGGGGGTATGCCCGCGGTCGGCCACCCGGGCGGCGAGCGACGGCGGACGGCCGGACCGGGTCCCGTGGACCGACGGCGAGGACAACGGTCCGGCCGTCCGCGCTCGCCGCGCCGAAGTCCCCACGGCGAGCAGCGCGATAAGCGCCATGAGCGCGAACAGCAAGACCAGCAACACCAACGCGTCCATGTCCACCCCTGCCCCTGCCCCTACCCCTGCGTTATCGACCACGTGGTCCGCGCGAGCGGTCTGAGCACCGCGGACATCACGACAACGCACGGCCGGTCACGCAGAGTTCCCGGCATGCACAGAGAGTTTCCAGTGCGGACGCGCGAGCGCCGCTAGATCCCGGTCGGAACCCAGTCCGGCAGCGCTTCCGTCTGCGCGGCCCACTCGGCGGGCGGTGCCCCCGCCTTGGTCGCGGCGATCACCCCGCCGACGATGGCGCAGGTGGTGTCGACATCTCCCCCGACCTGCGCGGTCGTCCAGAAGGCCCGCTCGTAGTCACCGAGGGAACGGGCCGCCGACCAGAGGGCGAAGGGCACGGTGTCGTGGGCCGTCGTACGCCGTCCGCAGCCCAGGACGGCCGCGACGGTGCCCGCGTCGCCGTAGTCGAGCATGTCGCGGGCACGGCGCAGGCCCGCTCCGACGGCGCTCTTCGGCACGAGGGCGACGACGCCGTCGAGCAGCGCCTCGGCACTCGGCGGGCCGGCGGGGTCCGCGGCGAGCGCGGCGGCCGCGGCGACGGCCATGGCGCCGACGACGGCCTCGCGGTGCTGGTGCGTGGGATAGGCGGAGATCTCCGCCTGGTGGGTCGCCTGTTCCGGGTCGTCCGCGTACCAGGCGCCCAGCGGGGCGATCCGCATCGCGGCGCCGTTGCCCCACGAGCCCTGCCCGTTGAAGAGCGCGGCGGCCAGCTCGCGCCAGTCGCCGCCCTCCCGGACGAGCCGGAGCAGACGGTTGACGGCGGGACCGTAACCGCGATCGAAATCGTGGTGGTGAGCGAAGGACTGGGCCAGCGCGTCCTGGTCGATCCACCGGTGGGCGGCGAGGACGGCGACCACGGAGCAGGCCATCTCCGTGTCGTCGGTCCACTGCCACGGGCCGGGCGGCAGCTCGCGTCGCTTCAGGAGCGGATAGTTCACCGGCACGAAGAACTGGGAGCCGAGCGCGTCACCCACCGAGAGTCCGCGCAGGCTGGCCAGGGCGCGGTCCAGGCGCCCGTCGGGAGAGGAGTCAGGGGTCATCGCTCTGCCACTCTATCCGGTGATCCCGTACGGCTCCGGATCTCGCCAGCGCTCGAAGGGCCGGTCGAGCGCGTACTTGCCGTCCTCCCCGAGAACGAGCATCCGCATCTCCGCGTTCCCTGGGTTCACCAGCGACTCGAACTCGGCGACCGTCCAGTGGAACCAGCGCATGCAGAACAGCCTCATGGCCAGGCCATGGGTCACCAGCAGCACGTTCGGCGGATGGTCGGGGGCCTCGAAACTGCGGAACAGGCTCTCCAGGAAGCCGCCGACCCGGTCGTAGACGTCGGCGCCGCTCTCTCCCTGCGCGAAGCGGTAGAAGAAGTGGCCGTAGGCGTCCCGGTAGGCCTTCTGGAGGCGTACCTCGTCGCGGTCCTGCCAGTTCCCCCAGTCCTGCTCGCGCAGCCGGGGCTCCTCACGCACCCGTATCAGCTCGGGGTCCAGATGGAAGGCGCGCAGGGTCTCATGGGTGCGGCGGTAGGGGGAGACGTACACACTGACCCGCTCCCGCCCGAACACCTCCCGCAGCGTCTTGCCGGTCTCCTCCGCCTGGCGCCATCCGAGATCGGTCAGCGCCAGAGCGTGGTCGGGTTCGCGTTCGTACACGGAGTCATCAACATTGCCCGTTGACTCGCCGTGCCGGACAAGGACGATGCGCCGTGGTCGTGCCATGCCAAAACCCTAGATCGGGTGACGGCCGATCGAGGACTCGTGAGGCACTTGTACGGCGCAGCTCACACGATTTCGACCCCGTGGACCCCACAGGACGCACGATTTGTGCGTCCGGTTCTCAAACCGTCCAGGTCGGTTCGAGCTCCACGATGTCGCCGGTGAGGGCCGCGACATCCGCTTCGGTCTGGGCCCGCAGCGCCAGCCGCTCCACCCGTTCGGTGCGGTACTTGCCGTGCTCGGCCGCCGACCGCCACATGGACAGGACCATGAACTCGTTCCCCGGGGCCTCGGCGAACAGGCCGCGGATCATGCCCGGCGAGCCGGCCATCGCGGGGTTCCAGACCTTCTCCTGCATCAGCGTGAAGTTCTCCACGCGGTCCTCGTGGATCCGGCAGAGGGCGACCCGGAGCAGATCGGCGTCGGTGAAGCGGGGTTCGAAGCCGGTCTTCACGTCGAAGCGGTAGTCGAACAGCCTGACCTGGGCGTCCTTGAAGGTGCCCGACTGGGCCGTGGCCAGCCGGTCGTGGGAGCGGGCCATGAAGGAGTCGTAGAAGGCCCGGCTCTCCCAGAAGGCGAAGATGTGGGCCACCGAGGGCCGGCTCCGGCTCCAGCCCCCGCCCTGTCCCCGAAAACCCGGTTCACCCAGCTGCCCCGCCCACTTTCGCTGTCCCCGCTCGAAACCCCGGCGGTCCACCACGGTGCAGCGAATCCACTTGACCAGCACCGCGCCATCGTAAGGCCCCGGAGTGTGGCGCCGGTCGTCCTCCGGCGGACCGGACGCGGGCGAGCGCCCCGGCGCACATGGCAGGATGGGCAACCGGCTTTGACCGCCCGGCAGTTCAGCCTGCGGGCAGACGGGGAAGGGGGACGTTCGTGAACGGCATCAGCAAGGGCATCCGCAAGGTCGAGATCGCGCTGAAGTGGGACCCGAGTCCGGCGGGGCAGCCACCGACCGATCTCGACATAGTGGCCGCCACCTACCTGGCGAGCGATCCGTACGGCGAACCCGCCTACCAGGTGCACTTCGACAGCCGCTCCCCCGACGGCACCATCTATCTCAATCGGGACAGCAAGGACGGCAAGGGCTTCGGCTGGGACGAGGTCCTGACCGTGGAGCTCGACCGGCTCGACGCCCGCTACGCGCGCGTGGTGGTCGGCGTCGCCATACAGCAGCGGTCCGGGCGGCAGACCTTCGTCAGCGTGGTCAACCCGGCCCTGCGCATCCGCGAGGGCTACACCGATCTCGCCCAGGACGACTTCGGCGGAGTCCTCGGGGCCACGGCGGCGGCGGTCGCGGAGTTCAGGCGCGACGAGTCCGGGGTGTGGGAGTTCCACCCGGGCCTGCTCGGCTTCGAGGACGACCCCGCAACGTTCACCCGGGCCATGGGCGCCTTGCGCCGGTCCTGACACCGTCTCGGTCACATCGCAGGAGGGGCGCCGACCAGTGGCCGGCGCCCCTCCTTTTCGAGCGCTGTCCCTCGGGCACTACCCCTTGGGGGCTACCCGTCGGGGGCTATCCCTCCAGGGCCGCGCGTCAGCTGCAGCCGCTGGTCGAGCCGCAGCCCTCGCAGATGTAGCAGGAACCGGCCCGCTGCATCTTCGTACCGCAGGAGAAGCAGAGCGGGGCGTCGGCCTGGATGCCCAGCTGCATCTCCACCAGCTCGGCGCTGGTGTGGGCCTGCTTCGGGGCGGGCTTGGCCGCCTCGACCTCGGCCTTCGGGGTGGCGACGGCCTTCAGCTCCTGGGCGCGCGGCGCCGACTGGGCCAGGCCCTCGACGTCGACGTCCTCGTCGTCCAGCGGCTCGTACGAACCGGTCTCCAGGTGACGCTGGCGCTCCTCGGCGGAGTGGATGCCGAGCGCGGACCGCGTCTCGAAGGGCAGGAAGTCCAGCGCCAGGCGGCGGAAGATGTAGTCGACGATCGACTGCGCCATCCGCACGTCCGGGTCGTCGGTCATACCGGCCGGCTCGAAGCGCATGTTCGTGAACTTGGAGACGTACGTCTCCAGCGGCACGCCGTACTGGAGGCCGACCGAGACCGCGATGGAGAAGGCGTCCATCATGCCCGCGAGGGTCGAGCCCTGCTTGGACATCTTCAGGAAGACCTCGCCCAGGCCGTCGTCCGGGTAGGAGTTGGCGGTCATGTAGCCCTCGGCGCCGCCGACGGTGAAGGACGTGGTGATGCCGGGACGTCCCTTCGGGAGGCGCTTGCGGACCGGGCGGTACTCGACGACCTTCTCGACGGCCTCGCGGATCGTCGCCTCGGTCTTCTCCGTGACCTCGGCCTTCTCCTTCTCCTTGGTCTTGGCGGAGAGGGGCTGGCCGACCTTGCAGTTGTCGCGGTAGATGGCGAGGGCCTTGATGCCCAGCTTCCAGGCCTCGAAGTAGATCTCCTCGACCTCCTCGACGGTCGCCGTCTCCGGCATGTTGACCGTCTTGGACAGGGCGCCGGAGATCCACGGCTGGATCGCGGCCATCATGCGGACGTGGCCCATCGGGGAGATGGCCCGCTCGCCCATGGCGCAGTCGAAGACCTCGTAGTGCTCGGGCTTGAGGCCCGGGGCGTCGATCACATTGCCGTTCTCGGCGATGTGGGCGACGATCGCCTCGATCTGCTCCTCCTGGTAGCCCAGGCGGCGCAGGGCCTGCGGGACGGTGCCGTTGACGATCTGCATCGAGCCGCCGCCGACCAGCTTCTTGAACTTGACCAGGGCGAGGTCGGGCTCGAGGCCGGTGGTGTCGCAGGACATCGCCAGACCGATGGTGCCGGTCGGGGCGATGACGGACGCCTGAGAGTTACGGAAACCGTTCTTCTCACCGAGACGCAGCACGTCCTGCCAGGCCTCCGTGGCGGCGGCCCAGATCGGCGTGTCCAGGTCGTCCATGCGGACGGCCACGGCGTTGGCGTCGGAGTGCTGCTTCATGACGCGGTTGTGGGCGTCCGCGTTGCGGGCGTACCCGTCGTACGGGCCGACGACCGCGGCGAGCTCGGCGGAGCGGCGGTAGGCCGTGCCGGTCATCAGGGAGGTGACGGCACCGGCGAGGGCGCGGCCGCCGTCGGAGTCGT
Organism: Streptomyces sp. NPDC001532; assembly: GCF_040298625.1. NCBI lineage: Bacteria > Bacillati > Actinomycetota > Actinomycetes > Kitasatosporales > Streptomycetaceae > Streptomyces > Streptomyces sp. NPDC001532. Next base: position 74,835 of record NZ_JBEPAL010000007.1, on the reverse strand, counting down.
AGGCGTGACCGGTCGCCATCAGCAGGGCGCCGAGGTTGGCGTAGCCGATGCCGAGCTGGCGGAACGCGCGGGTGTTCTCGCCGATCTTCTGGGTCGGGAAGTCCGCGAAGCAGATGGAGATGTCCATCGCGGTGATGACGAGCTCGACGACCTTGGCGAAGCGCTCGGCGTCGAAGGACTGGTGGCCCTTGCCGTCGTCCTTCAGGAACTTCATCAGGTTCAGCGAGGCGAGGTTGCAGGACGTGTTGTCCAGGTGCATGTACTCGCTGCAGGGGTTCGAGCCGTTGATACGGCCGGACTCCGGGCAGGTGTGCCAGTGGTTGATGGTGTCGTCGTACTGGATGCCCGGGTCGGCGCAGGCCCAGGCGGCCTCGGCCATCTTGCGGAAGAGCGACTTGGCGTCGACCTCCTCGATGACCTCACCGGTCATCCGCGCGCGGAGGCCGAACTTGCCGCCCTCCTCGACCGCCTTCATGAACTCGTCGTTCACGCGGACCGAGTTGTTGGCGTTCTGGTACTGGACGGACGTGATGTCGTCGCCGCCCAGGTCCATGTCGAAGCCCGCGTCGCGCAGGGCGCGGATCTTCTCCTCTTCCTTGACCTTGGTCTCGATGAAGTCCTCGATGTCGGGGTGATCGACGTCGAGGATGACCATCTTCGCGGCCCGTCGGGTGGCGCCACCGGACTTGATCGTTCCGGCGGAGGCGTCGGCGCCGCGCATGAAGGAGACGGGACCGGAGGCGTTGCCGCCGGAGGACAGCAGCTCCTTGGAGGAGCGGATACGGGAGAGGTTCAGGCCGGCGCCGGAGCCGCCCTTGAAGATCATCCCCTCTTCCTTGTACCAGTCGAGGATGGACTCCATGGAGTCGTCGACGGACAGGATGAAGCAGGCGGAGACCTGCTGGGGCTGGGGGGTGCCGACGTTGAACCAGACCGGGCTGTTGAAGCTGAAGATCTGGTGCAGGAGGGCGTACGCCAGTTCGTGCTCGAAAATCTCCGCGTCGGCGGGCGAGGCGAAGTACTTGTAGTCCTCACCGGCCTTCCGGTACGTCTTCACGATGCGGTCGATCAGCTGCTTGAGGCCGGTCTCACGCTGCGGGGTGCCCACAGCACCGCGGAAGTACTTGCTGGTGACGATGTTGACCGCGTTCACCGACCAGAAGTCGGGGAACTCCACGCCGCGCTGCTCGAAGTTCACCGAGCCGTCGCGCCAGTTGGTCATGACGACGTCACGGCGCTCCCAGCTCACCTCGTCGTACGGGTGCACGCCGGGAGTGGTGTGGATGCGCTCGATACGCAGCCCCTTGGTGGCCTTGAGTCCCTTGGCTCGGGAACCTCGTGCCGGACCGCTCGCCGTCTCTGTCATGCCGCCTCCCTGTACGGGCGAAAACGCCCTGAAGTGCCCCGATGTTCCCGAAGCACGGTGTTCTGTCTGGTGCTGCGGGCACCCTCACGCCGCCCGCAACAGGTCTTTGATCGCCACCGACCCGGCCGTTCCGGACCCGATGCCCGGACCGGCCTCCCGGTCAGTCGGCGGCGCCTGCGGGCTCGGGGACCTGGACGGCCTCTCCCGACCCGCGGTCGTCTTCCTGGCGCCCCTGGCCGGCGTCTCCGTCGTCCGCGGCGGGGCGTCCCGTCTGCTCCCTGAGTTCGGCGATCGCCGCCTCGAAGTCCTCGAGCGACTCGAACGCCCGGTACACGGACGCGAATCGCAGATAGGCCACGAGGTCCAGCTCCTGCAGCGGGCCGAGTATGGCCAGTCCCACATCGTGGGTCGTCAGCTCGGCGCTCCCGGTGGCCCGCACCGCCTCCTCGACCCGCTGGCCGAGCTGGGCGAGCGCGTCCTCGGTGACAGGCCGCCCCTGGCAGGCCTTGCGCACACCGTTGATGACCTTGGTGCGACTGAACGGCTCGGTGACCCCGGACCGCTTGACCACCATGAGCGAACACGTCTCCACGGTCGTGAAACGACGGGAGCAGTCCGGACACTGGCGGCGCCTGCGGATCGACGTGCCGTCGTCGGTCGTACGGCTGTCGACCACACGGCTGTCGGGGTGCCTGCAGAAGGGGCAGTGCATGGACTCCCAACCCTCCTCACAGCAGACTCAATAGCCTCACGGACCTCTCGGGCCCCTTGGAAGCAGCCACCAGCATAGGCGATCGCGGAGGGGTCGATGACCCGGGGGACCACAACTTCTGGGCTGCTGTCGCCATCCAACCACTAGATGTGGGGATTGGCCCGTACATCCAGTACAGGCCCGCGTGTCGGGTGCGCACGTCGACACGCGCGGACACAGCGCGTCACCGCATGGGGAGATCCCGTGGCCGCGACAAGGAGGAGCCGTAGGACTCCTGCGCGAACCGGGGCCGGTGCCCGCTCCACGCGACGCCGGATGGCAGACTGGGCACGCGCCCCACAAGGGCGCTTCCCGGCGGTGAAGAGTACAACAATGGGCGCTTTTGCCCGCGGGGCACCGCGTCAGCCATACACCCAGGCACATGATCACGACAGTCGAATCGCGAATTTTCACTCGAACGTGTGTTTGGCGCAACCTTTCGAAAGCAACTACCGTTGTCCAGCAGGGAGACCATCGAGAGGGGCCGACGTGACCACCACCGCAGACAGTGCCACCATCACCGCCCAGGACCGCTCCCAGGGCCGATTCGAGCCGGTGCATGCGATGAACGAAGCCACGAATCCCGAGGGAAACAAGCGCTCCCTCCCGGGCCGACCTCCAGGCATCCGGGCGGACAGCTCGGGACTCACGGACCGGCAGCGCCGTGTGATCGAGGTCATCAGGGACTCCGTCCAGCGGCGTGGCTACCCGCCGTCGATGCGGGAGATCGGCCAGGCGGTCGGCCTGTCGAGCACGTCCTCGGTGGCACACCAGCTGATGGCTCTGGAGCGCAAGGGCTTCCTGCGCCGCGACCCGCACCGCCCGCGTGCGTACGAGGTCCGTGGCTCCGACCAGGCCGCCGCCGTGACGCCCACCGACACCACCGGCAAGCCCGCCGCGTCGTACGTGCCGCTGGTCGGCCGGATCGCCGCCGGTGGCCCGATCCTCGCCGAGGAGTCGGTAGAGGACGTCTTCCCGCTCCCCCGGCAGCTGGTCGGTGACGGCGAGCTGTTCGTACTCAAGGTCGTCGGCGACTCCATGATCGAGGCCGCGATCTGCGACGGCGACTGGGTCACGGTCCGCCGCCAGCCGGTCGCCGAGAACGGCGACATCGTGGCCGCGATGCTCGACGGCGAGGCCACCGTCAAGCGCTTCAAGCGCGAGGACGGCCACGTCTGGCTGCTCCCCCACAACGCGGCGTACGAGCCGATCCCCGGCGACGACGCGACCATCCTCGGCAAGGTGGTGGCCGTCCTGCGGCGCGTGTGACGGCCGCGACGGGCAGGCTGTCCACAGCCGGCCCCTCAGACCGGGCCCCGGAACCACTGCGCCGGTTCCGGGGCCCTGCGCTGTGTCCACACAGGCCGGGCCGTCAGAGCGCGGGCCCCTTGTGTGCGCCTCTTGCGCTGTGTGCGGGGCTCCGTGCTGTGCGCACGGAGCCCCGCGATCACTGAGCTTCCGTCTGCTTCGCGGCGGCGTCGATCGCCGCCAGCGACTTCCGAACCTGATTACGGTCCGTGGTGTACCAGAACTCCGGCAGTGACGCCTTGAGGAAGCCGCCGTAGCGGGCCGTCGCCAGCCGCTGGTCGAGTACGGCGACCACGCCGCGGTCCCCCGTCGCGCGCACGAGGCGCCCGGCGCCCTGGGCCATGAGCAGCGCCGCGTGGGTGGCGGCGACGGCCATGAAACCGTTGCCTCCGGCCTCCTCCACCGCCTTCTGCCGTGCGCTCATCAGCGGGTCGTCGGGACGCGGGAACGGGATCTTGTCCATGACGACCAGCTGGCAGCTCGGGCCCGGGACATCGACGCCCTGCCAGAGCGACAGCGTGCCGAACAGACAGGTCTGGGGATCGGCGGCGAAGTTCTTGATCAGCTCGCCCAGGGTCTCCTCGCCCTGGAGGAGGATCGGGAACTCGGGGATGCGCGAGCGCAGCTCCTCCGCGGCCAGCTGGGCCGCGCGCATGGACGAGAACAGGCCCAGGGTGCGCCCGCCGGCCGCCTGGATCAGCTCGGTCAGCTCGTCCAGCATGTCCGCCCGGTCACCGTCCCGCGCGGGGCGCGCCAGATGTTTGGCGACATACAGGATGCCCTGCTTGCGGTAGTCGAACGGCGAGCCGACGTCGACGCCCTTCCACTGCGGGAGGTCGTCGCCCTCCGTGCCCTCCGGGCCGAGGCCCAGGGACGCGCCGACGCCGTTGAAGTCGCCGCCCAGCTTCAGTGTCGCGGAGGTCAGGACCACGGACCGGTCCGCGAACAGCTTCTCTCGGAGCAGGCCTGAGACGGACATCGGCGCGACCCGCAGAGAGGCGCCGAAGCGGTCGTGGCGTTCGTACCAGACGACGTCCCACTCGGAGCCGTTCGTGATGCGTTCGGCCACGTCGTGCACCGATTCCACGGAGGCCAGCGCCTGCTTGCGGACCGCGTCCTCGTCCTGGACGGACTTGTCGCGGGTCGCGCCGATCGCGGAGATGACCGTACGACACGCGTCGCGCAGGGCCATCAGCGCGTAACCGAGATCCTCCGGGATCTCCTCCAGGCGGCCGGGCAGGGCCAGCTCCATCAGCCGCTCGAAGCCCTCCGCGGCGGTCTGGAGCTGGTCGGCGGCCTTCTCGTTGACGAGTTTCGCGGCACGGCGCACCGCGCGGTTGACCTGGCCGGGAGTCAGCTCGCCGGTGGCGACGCCGGTGACCCGGGAGACCAGCTCATGGGCCTCGTCGACGATCAGCACCTCGTGCTGCGGCAGGACCGGGGCGCCCTCGATGGCGTCGATCGCGAGCAGCGCGTGGTTGGTGACGACGACCTCGGCGAGCTTGGCCCGCTCGCGGGCCATCTCGGCGAAGCACTCGGCGCCGTACGCGCACTTCGTCGCACCCAGGCACTCCCGCGACGACACCGACACCTGGCCCCAGGCGCGGTCGGAGACACCGGGGGTGAGGTCGTCACGGTCCCCGGTCTCGGTCTCGTCGGCCCAGTCCCGCACCCGCAGCAGGTCCTGGCCGAGCTTGCTGGTGGGGGCGGCCGCCTCGAACTGGTCGAACAGCCCCTCCTCCTCGTCCTGGGGGACGCCCTCGTGCAGGCGGTGCAGGCAGACGTAGTTCGACCGGCCCTTGAGCATGGCGAACTCGGGGCGGCGGCGCAGCAGCGGGTGCAGCGCGTCCACCGTGCGCGGCAGGTCCCGCTCCACGAGCTGGCGCTGCAGGGCCAGTGTGGCGGTCGCCACGATCACTCGCTCCCCGTGGGCGAGGGCGGGCACGAGATAGCCGAGCGACTTTCCGGTGCCGGTGCCGGCCTGGACGAGCAGATGGGAGCCGTCGTCGATCGCCTCCGCGACGGCTTCGGCCATGGTCACCTGGCCAGGTCGCTCCATGCCGCCGACGGCGGAGACGGCAGCATGCAGGAGTTCGGGGAGTGAGGGCTTTGTCATAGCGCGACCACCCTACGGCCCGGCACTGACAAACGGGGTCTCGCGGCGAAGGCGGGGGACTGGATCAAGACTGTGGCGATCTTGGTGACGGGGTCGGTTGACATCGGGCCGGATCGGTTCGGATCGTTTCGGACTGGGTTGATTCGGGGGGCGTCGGATCTTGGCTCGGGCTGGGTCGGTCGCGGGCGGAGTCATTTACGGGCTCGGTGCGGGGCGTGCGAGGGGCTCGGTGCGCGGCGTGCGTGGGGCTCGGTCCTGGGTTGGCGTGGGATTTGGGCGCGGGCTTGCGTGGGATTTCGGCGCGGGCTCGGTCAGGCGGGACTTGTTGCCGGGGTGGGTTCGTCAGATGAGGCGAATGAGGTGGGAACCGGATCGCCGCGACCGGTGTACCAAGAGTGACGACGTCGTCACACGGGACTACAGCGGACAGCGTCGACTCCGGTCTCTGAGCATGAGGGCGGCCCGCTTGTCGGGTAGATCGACCTCGGCGGTGAGCCGGAAGCCGGCGCGGAGGAAGGCGGACACGGAGATGGTGTTGCGAAGGTCGGGCTCCGCGACGACACGGGCGCAGGCGGGCCGCTTGGAGAGGACGAGGTCGGCGACGGCTCTCAGCAAGGCGGTACCGAGCCCTCGTCCGCGGTGCGCGGCCTCGCCGATGAGGAGGTGGATACCGGTGTCATGGGGCCGAGCGGGATAGTGCTGGGCCAGCGGGTGGAGGTCCGCCCGGTAGATCTCCCAGTAACTGATCGGAGTGCCGTCCAGCACTCCGAGACACGGCACGCTGCGCCGGTCGCCGATGAGCTGGGCACGGATGTGTTGCTCGGTGATCTCCGTAGGACCCGCCAGTTCCCAGTAGGCGGCGACGGCGGGGTCGTTCATCCAGCGGCTGATGAGCGGAACGTCTCGCTCTGCGTGGACGGGGACCAGCTGGAAAACGCCCGCGGACGTCGGGACGGAGCCCCACCCGGCCACCCCGTCGAGCAGGTCTTCGCCCCACCCGAGGGTGAGCAGGTCGGCAGGCAGGTGCAGATCAAGTGTGTCCTCTGCGTCGGCGCTCGCGTCGATGGGAGACACAGCGCGGCTCTCCTCTCCATGCAGGAGGTAGGCCCTCAGTGGCAGGCAGGAAGTCGAATCTCAGTGAAGGGGGTTGGCGATGGTGACGTAGACGGACTGGGTGTCCACGGGGCCCACGAGCTCGTCCAGGCCGTGCAGCCGGGTCAGCAGGTTGGCCTTGCAGCGCACGACGGGTGACTCCAGTAGGCGGGCGGGCAGCGAGCTGCGCAGCCGATCGGGGCCGGAGGCGGCTCGGTCGAGGAAACGCCTGAAGGCGGCGAGCAGCAGGTGTTCGTCGGCGAGACGTTGTGAGCCGAAGGCCCCGATGAGACCGAGCACGTTGTTGATCGCCAGGTAGTACGCGAAGCGCTCGTCCGCGACCTCGTCGGAGACGAACGTGTCGCTGTGCTCACCGATGCCGGGCAGTCGGGCCTCGAGTTCCGCTCTGCGTGACTCGCGGAAGTAGTAGCCCTGGTTGTCCCGGTAGCGCCCGCCCGTGGGCCAGCCGTGGGTGTCCATCATCACCAGCGTGTTCTGCTGGTGAGCTTCCAGGGCGACGCCCGCCTCGCCGTCCAGCCACAGAAGGGGGCGGACGATCTGTTCGAGGTAGCGCAGGAACCACTCGGCGGCGACGGCGCTTGCCGGCCGGCCGGTCACTCCGGCGAGACGGGTGATCAAGCAAGCCAGGCGAGAAGGCGCCGGCACCGGGGCCGGGGCCAACGAATCCGGCCCCGCCAAGGCCTGGGGCGCGACGAGTCCGGCCACGCAGGACACGTCGTCCGACGGAGCGAACGGGTTGTGCCTGATCATCACGTCCAGCCCTGGCACCGGATCGCCGTCTGGTCCGTCGACGGCGAGCCAGGCCGGATCTCGGACGATGTCGAAGCCCGGGTGCGCGGCCCGCCACTGCTGGGACAGGCCGGTTCGCAGCAGACGGTGGACCTCGACACCTCGGTGCAGTTCCTTACGGAGGTTCTCCCGACGGGAGTTGGTGATGCGAAGGCCCAGAGACAGCTTGAGCATGGCGGGAGCTTGGGACCGATACACGGTGCGCACGGAGGAGGTGGGGTGCCAGGAGCCACCTTGCGTCCCCAAATCTCTGAGCAGCCCCTCGGCCAACAGGGCCCCGAACTGTGGCGAGTGCCGGATCTCGCGGTACTGCCAGGGGTGCAGAGGCAGAGCGGCGTGGCCCTCGGGCAGCGGCAGGTCCGTGCCGACCAGGCGGGCGGTGAGATCGGGCGCGGGGACGGACCGACCGCGTTCGGTCCAGGCGGAGTCGGTGGCGAGCAGGGGAGGAGCGACAGCCAGCCAGTGCAGCGCGAAGGAGCCACGCAGCTCGGGTGAGTACGGGCGTGCCTCGGCCTCGGTGATCCCCTCGCGGCTCTTGGGGGTGGGGTGCAGCGGGTGGCCGAGGACGAGCGACTGCTCGGCGGCAAGGAAGAGGTCGGGCCGGCCGGCGGGGACGGCGTCGGACTCGTCGACCGGGCAACTGCGCCTCTCGCGGATGAACGTCGCGACGCGGTGGACGGAGTCGGCGACGCGACCCACGAGGTCTGTCCCGGGACTGGTGACGAGGTCTGCACCAGGACTGGGGACAAGGTCCGCATCGGGACAGGTGACAAGGTCCGCATCGGGACTGGGGATAAGGACGTCGGGATGACTGATCGGGACGGTCGTCGTGGCCGGAGCCGCATCAGCCGTGCGGCCCGCTGCGGCCGCCTCTCGGGCCATGAGGGCGGCGACGGTGACCGCGTCGGCCGGTGAGCACGGTTGGGCAGTGCTGGCCAAGTACGGGAGTCCGAAGCGGTGCCAGCCGGTGGCGGACCGGTAGTGCACCGGCACGAACAGAGCGGTGTCGCTGGCGGGGAGGGGGATACGGAGCGTGCCATGGGCGGGAACGGAGATACCGGTCTCCCGTACCCAGCAGCGGAGAAGGTTCTCGACGGCTGCGGATTCAGCCGCGAGGCGCGGGTCCGGGTGCTGGAGGAGGTCAGGGCCGATGCCCGGCAGATGCTTCGCAGGCCGCGCGCACCCGGCGCCCAGCTGCGCCGGGACGATGGCCATCGCGGTCCCTGGTGCGGGCTGCGTCGCGGTGAGGTGCGGCTGTGGCTGTGGCTGTGGCGGACGCAGACGGCCGTCGGCGGCAGAGGTGGGGTTCACGGAGGTTCCTCATGGGGTCTTACGGCTCTCGTGGACGAGCCGTGCGGTACTGCGACGGGGGCGCGCGAAGGCGGCGCGTGTAAGCGGCGGGTGGAACGACGGGCGGAACGACAGGGGGTAATCGGAGTGGTTCGCAGGACGTGGGCGCGGTGCGGTAAGGCTCAGTGCTGCGACATGCAGTGCTGTGAGGCGCGGTGCGGCGTGGCTCGGTGCGGCGTGGCTCGGTGGAGCAGTTACGGGCGTTCAGGCTGTGCGCCGCCGCAGATGACGGGCGGAGTCCGCCTGGTGATGGGTCGGGGTGCGTGGGCAACGGCGGCCTCGCTATCGCGCTCGCCCGGCGGAATCGCCGGGCTCTTGGCATCGCTGGTCGGGGCGGTGTTGTGGGTCGCGGTGGCGCCCGTGGCCCTGGCTCTGCGCTTCTCCGCGCCGCCGGCCCTCTTCGTTGCGCTGCCGGTCGCCGTCTCGCCGAGGTTGGCGTCGGCCGGTGTGGGCGGGGGCCACTGCCGCCAGGGCGTCGGCGAGTCGGTCCAGCACCGCGGCCACCTGCTCGTCGCTGATGGTCAGGGGCGGCAGCAGCCGTACGACGCTGGTGTTGCGCCCGCCGAGCCCGACGATCAGGCCGCGCCGCAGGCACTCGCGCTGGACGGCGGACGCGAGGTGGGGCGCGGGTGGACGCGGCGAGCGGGCGCTGAACGGACCGGTCGCGGTCCGCGTGGCGTCGTCGGACGAGCTGTGCGGCAAGGGCACACCTGCCAGGCCACCGCCCCACGCCGCCACCGACGACGGACCGCTGCCGTCCCGAGCCGCACGCGACTCCGCCTCGGCTCCCGCCGCCGTGTCGGCCTCCGCCTCCGGGTCCACGAGTTCCACGCCGATCATCAGTCCCCGCCCCCGCACATCACCGACGTAGGCGAACTCCGTCCGCAAGACGCGAAGTTGTTTCAGGAGGCGAGCACCCAAGGTGGCCGCTCGTTCGGCGAGGCGGTGGTGCCGGACGTGCGCGAGGGTGGCCGCACCGGCTGCCATGGCCAGCTGGTTGCCGCGGAAGGGCCCGGCGTGGGCGTCCGGTGCGTCGGCGTCCAGGAGGTCGTCGCGGTGGACCACGGCGGCCAGCGGGAGGCTGCCGCCGATGGCTTTGGAGAGGATCATCACGTCGGGGGTCACCCCACTGTGCTCGACGGCCCAGAAGGTGCCGGTGCGGCCCACGCCGGTCTGCGACTCGTCGACGATCAGTGGGACGGACCGGGCAGCGGTGAGGTGTCGCATGCGGCGCATCCATTCGTCGGGCGCGGGGATCACGCCTTCCTCGCCCTGAACCGGTTCGAGGATCATCCCGGCGAGAGGAGCGGCCGAAGGGGAAATGGCAGGCGCGCCAAGGGCGGCGGAAGGGGCCGGCGCGCCGGGGTCCGCGGGGAAGGGCACCGCCGGATCCCCGGGAAAGGGCACCGCAGGATCCGCGCCGTTCAGCACGGCTTCGGCCCACTGGCCGGCGAGTTCGGCGCCGTGCGGGCCGCCCACGCCGAAGGGGCAGCGGTAGTCCTGTGGGTAGGGAAGCGGACGGTCGGTGAGGCCGATGGCGGTGCTGGACGTCTTGAGCGTCTCAGCGCCGGGCCCGTGGTCGGCGCCTGCGAAGGTGAGGACGGCGGTGCGGCCGGTCGCGGCCCGGGCGAGCGCGTAGGCCGTCGCCAGCGCGTCGGCGCCGGTAGGTCCGCAGAAACGTACGCGGGCGTGGTCCGCGAGCCCGGGCGGCAGGGTGCGCAGCAGCTCTGTGACGAAGGCGTCCTCGACAGGCGTCGTGAGGTCGGGCACGTGCAGGGGCGCTCCCGAGTCGAGGACCTCGCGGATCGCCGCCAGGACGACCGGGTGGTTGTGGCCGAGGGCGAGCGTGCCGGCGCCGGAGAGGCAGTCCAGGTAGCGGCGGCCGTCGGCGCCTTCGATGGTCAGTCCACGCGCCCGCACGGGCACGATGGGCAGGGCGTGGGGATAGGTGCGAGCTGCGGACTCGCGCGCCGGCGGGCGGCGCAGGATCTCCTCAGTCACAGCCACGGCTCCTAGTTCCCCGGCAGTTCACCGGACGCCGAGAGGTCGGCCGGCGTGGGCCCATCCGTTCCTCGCCCACCGCGCAGCCTCCTCACCACCGATCCACTCACCTCTCGCAGCACACAGCACTCGGCCTTCAGCACCCAGCACCCAGCACTCAGCCTTCGGCACTCAGCACCCAGCCCTCAGCCCTCAGCCGGCCCGTGCCCGAACGCCACCTCGCACCTCGGCCCGACGGACCATCCAGGTCCGGTGGCAGGCGTCACAGAACCGCGCAGCCTTACGGACCCCACCGCTACCAACCCCGCTGCACGCACGGGGTTACGGGTTGCTTCAAGATCCTTGCCGTGACGGAACCGTTGCCGTTCCGTCGGAAGTCCCCCACAGCGACCGCATAGTGTGGGGTGCCATTCCCAGAAGGCCGTGAGAGCAGCCTGAGCTCCCTGTGAGTTCGGTCGGGCTCGCGGCCCGCTGTGCCAAGTCCGTCCACATCAGGGGGAGTACCACCATGCGATCCACTCGGCCGTCGTTCACCGCTCGCCGGGAGGGGAGCGGGCGCCGCAGAACCTCCCCCGTCCTGACCGCTGTTGCCCTGGCCTCGGTGCTCACGCTCACCGCCACCGCCTGCGAGTCGGGGGACGCCGAGGCGGGCGCCGAGGCGACGGCTTCCGCGGCCGCGGGCGACGGCAAGATCACGATTCCGGACGACATCAAGGACCGGCTCAAGGAGCACGGGATCGACCTGGACAAGTGGCGGGACGGCGCTTGGAAGGACTGGAGCAAGGACGACTGGCTGCGCGAGGCCGAGGACTTCGTCAACCCGATCATCGAGGACCTGTGGGACCCGGACCGGATGCGCGAGGCGGAGGAGCCCGACCAGGAGGTCGACGAGAGCGACATCTCCGGTGACCAGGGCGTGACCGACCCCGAGCCTGCTCCGGTGCAGGCGGAGGCCGTACCGGCTTCGTACCACGCCAACGCTCCCGAGGCGGGCAAGGTGTTCTTCGACTCCCCCGAGGGCACGATGGTCTGCTCGGCGACGGTGGTGAAGGACCCGGCGCATCCCGGCAAGTCCAACATGGTGTGGACGGCGGGGCACTGCGTGCACGCGGGCAAGAGCGGTGGCTGGTACCGCAACATCGCGTTCGTGCCGTCGTACAACGACGCGGGCATGTCGACCGCGGAGCTCTCGGAGGCCACGACGGAAGAGGTCGCTCCGTACGGCGTCTGGTGGGGCGACTGGGTGCAGACCTCGGACCAGTGGATCGAGCAGGGCGGTGCGACCGGCGGCGACGGTGCTCCGTACGACTTCGCCGTCATCCATGTGACGCCGGAGGAAGGCAGCGGCGGGAAGTCGCTGGAGGAGATGGTCGGTTCGGCGCTGCCGGTGGACTTCAACGCCCCGGCCGTGTCGAAGATCGACGACATGACCGCGATCGGCTACCCGGCGGCGCCGCCGTACGACGGCCAGAAGCTGTACCAGTGCCAGGACAAGCCGGGTCGGCTGTCGATCAACGCCGCGGACCCGACGATGTACCGCATCGGCTGCACCATGACCGGCGGTTCGTCCGGTGGCGGCTGGGTCGCGACGGGCTCGGACGGCAAGCCGGCGCTGGTGTCCAACACCTCGATCGGCCCGGTGACCTCGGGCTGGCTGGCGGGTCCGCGGCTGGGCAAGGAGGCCAAGGGCATCTTCGACGAGGTGAGCGGTAAGTTCGCCGGCCAGTAGGCCCATGCCTGGGCGGTCCGCGACGACCGCGCACAACGGGTGGCGGCGGGATGCCGTAGGGAAACCTTCACCGTCTCGCCGCCGTTCGCCCTCAACTCCACGGGCATAGTGGGGTGTCGCACGGGTCGGTCCTGGGATGAGCCGACCGAGATCATGCATGACAAGTACATGACATTAACGCGTAAACACGGGGGTCCACGCACCATGCGTTCCATACGCACGCCCGCAACTCCGCACCGGCGTCGGCGTACCGTTCTCGCCGCCACCGGCCTCGTCGCCGCACTGGCAGTCGCCACGACCGCCTGTGAAGGCGGCGGCGAGGACGAGGCCGCCGACCAGGCCGGCGCCACCGCCTCGCAGGCCGCCGACGGGACCGCCGACGGCACCGGTGGCGGTGACGGCAAGGTCAAGATCCCGTCCGACATCGCCGACCGGCTCCAGGAGCACGGCATCGACGTCGACGCCTGGAAGAACGGCGGCTGGAAGAACTGGGACAAGGACAAGTGGCTCAGTGAGGCCAAGGATTTCGTCAACCCGGTGATCGAGGGGCTGTGGAAGCCGGAGCGGATGCAGTCCGCCGAGGAGGCCGACAAGACCGTCACGACGAAGGACGCGGCTGCCGGACAGGGCGTGAGCGACCCGGAGCCCCTGCCGGTCCGCGCCACGGCCGAGAAGACGCCGTACCACGACAACGCCGCCCCGGTCGGGAAGATCTTCTTCGACTCCCCCGAGGGCTCGATGGTCTGCTCGGGCACGGTCATCAAGGACGTGAACCACCCGGGCAAGTCCAACCTCGTCTGGACGGCCGGTCACTGCGTCCACGCCGGCACCGGTGGCGGCTGGTACCGGAACATCGTCTTCGTCCCGGCCTACAACGACCTCGGCAAGTCCGAGGCGCAGCTGCGCAACGCCGACCCGGTCGAGATCGCCCCGTACGGCAACTGGTGGGCGGACTGGGCCTCCACCTCGAACGGCTGGATCGAGGGCGGCTCGGCGAGCGGCGGCGCGGGGGCCGCGTACGACTACGCCGTGCTGCATGTGCAGCCGGAGCAGGGCGCGAAGTCGCTGGAGGAGACCGTCGGCGCGGCGCTGGACGTGGACTTCTCCGCGCCGGACGCGGCCGAGGCCGGGAAGATGGGCGCGTGGGGCTACCCGGCGGCGCCGCCCTACAACGGCCTGGACATGTTCAAGTGCATCGACCAGCCGGGCCGGTTCTCGCTGAGCGCCTCACTGCCGACGATGTACCGCATCGGCTGCACCATGACCGGTGGTTCCTCCGGTGGCGGCTGGTTCCGAGTGGTGAACGGTGAGACGCAGCTGGTCTCCAACACCTCGATCGGCCCGACCGACAACACCTGGCTGGCGGGCCCGCAGCTCGGCCAGGACGCCCAGGCGCTGTACGAGAGCATGAGCGAGACCTACGGCGGCCAGTGACGCCGACGGGCACCGCGCCCGCGACGCAGCGCACGACACGCGCGACGCGGTGCCCCACGTCCTCACCCGCGCCCACGTCCTCACCCGCGCCCTCGCCCTCACCCGCGCCCGCGCCCGCGCCCGCAAGGAACGGCACGGCACCACACCCACCAGGCAACACGTCGCAGGTCCCGACGCAACGCCGAAGGCCCGCCCCCCGCGCGATGCGGAGGGCGGGCCTTCGGGCTGTCAGCGGCGGTTGTCAGCCGCAGTCGGACAAGCCACGGTCGGGCAGGTCGGGCAAGCAGCGGTCCGGCAAGCCGCGCTCGGCCATGAGCCTCAGACAGCCGAAGCCGGAGCGTACGGCGTGAGTTCCGCCGCCAGTTCCTCGTGCACCCGGACCTTGAGCAGGGTGCCCTCCGCGGTGTGCTCCTCGGAGATCACCTCGCCCTCGTCATGGGCGCGGGCGACCAGCTTGCCGTGGGTGTAAGGCACCAGGGCCTCCACCTCGACCGCCGGGCGGGGCAGCTCGGCGTCGATCAGGGCCAGCAGCTCGGGGATGCCCCGGCCGGTACGGGCCGAGACCGCGATGGAGCGCTTCTCGTTCCGCATCAGCCGCTGGAGCACCAGCGGGTCCGCCGCGTCGGCCTTGTTGATCACGACGATCTCGGGAATGTCGGTCGCGCCGACCTCCCTGATCACCTCGCGCACGGCGGCCAGCTGCTCCTCCGGCACCGGGTGCGAACCGTCCACCACATGGAGGATCAGGTCGGAGTCGCCGACCTCCTCCATCGTGGAGCGGAACGCCTCGACCAGGTGGTGCGGCAGGTGCCGGACGAAGCCGACGGTGTCGGCCAGCGTGTAGAGACGGCCGCTCGGGGTCTCGGCCCGGCGCACGGTCGGGTCGAGGGTCGCGAACAGCGCGTTCTCGACCAGCACGCCCGCGCCGGTGAGACGGTTGAGCAGCGAGGACTTGCCGGCGTTGGTGTAGCCCGCGATCGCGACGGAGGGCACCTTGTGGCGGCGCCGTTCCTGGCGCTTGATCTCGCGCCCGGTCTTCATGTCCGCGATCTCCCGGCGCATCTTCGCCATCTTCTCGCGGATCCGACGCCGGTCCGTCTCGATCTTGGTCTCACCAGGACCACGGGTGGCGAGGCCGCCGCCCTTGCCGCCGCCCATCTGACGGGACAGCGACTGACCCCAGCCTCGGAGCCTCGGCAGCATGTACTGCATCTGCGCGAGCGCGACCTGCGCCTTGCCCTCTCGGGACTTGGCGTGCTGGGCGAAGATGTCCAGGATCAGGGCCGTACGGTCGATGACCTTGACCTTGACGACGTCTTCGAGGTGGATCAGCTGGCCCGGGCTCAGCTCACCGTCGCAGATGACGGTGTCCGCGCCCGTCTCGATCACGATCTCGCGCAGTTCCTCGGCCTTGCCGGAGCCGATGTAGGTGGCCGCGTCGGGCTTGTCACGGCGCTGGACGACGCCGTCGAGCACGAGCGCGCCCGCCGTCTCGGCGAGGGCGGCGAGCTCCGCGAGGGAGTTGTCCGCGTCCTGCACGGTCCCCGAGGTCCAGACGCCGACGAGCACGACCCGCTCCAGGCGGAGCTGACGGTACTCGACCTCGGTGACGTCCTCGAGCTCGGTGGAGAGGCCCGCCACGCGGCGCAGAGCCGCGCGCTCGGAGCGGTCGAACTGGTCGCCGTCCCGCTCTCCGTCGATCTCGTGGCTCCAGGCGACGTCCTCTTCCATCAGGGCATCGGCCCGAAGACCTTCGGGGTAGTCGTGCGCAAAGCGCTTGGTGTCCTGGGAAGGGGAAGAAGAGGAGGTCATTGGGTCCTTACGTCGTTGGGGGTTCCGTTGGTGCGGCGACGGAGCGGCGGCGGAGGTCTCCGGTCGCCGCCCATGGCGGGCGGAGCCGTTCCGTCACTGCTCACAACGCACGAGTACCCCGGGAGATTCCCGTGCACCCTGCGGTGCGTGCCTGCCGTGCGTGCTGCCTGAAGATGGTCGCACGGGACGCCCCGTCTCGTCACCGTGTTATTGCCCGGCCGTCACCGCACTCATGCCGCGTTCGGCGCCGCCGACTTCCAGTCCGGGTGCCCCGGCATCGGCGGAGTCTTCTCCGCGTAGAGCCAGCCCGCGAAGAAGCCGGTGAGATCGCGGCCGGCCATCTCGGAGGCGAGGTGTACGAAGTCGGCGGTGGTGGCGGTGGCATCCCGGTGGCGGCTGACCCAGGCGCGCTCCAGCCGATCGAACGCCGGGGCGCCGATCTCCTGGCGCAGCGCGTAGAGGATCAGCGCGGCGCCGTCGTAGACGTTCGGCCGGAAGATGCCGAGCCGGCTGCCGGCCGCGGGGACCTTGGGCGCGGCGGGCGGACCGCCTGCCGCGCGCCAGCGGTCGGAGGCTCCGTACGCGGCCTTCATCCGGGCCTCCAGAGGACGGTCGGCCTTCTCCTCCGCGTACAGGGCCTCGTACCAGGTGGCGTGTCCTTCGTTGAGCCACAGGTCGGACCAGGTGCGCGGGCTGACGCTGTCGCCGAACCACTGGTGGGCCAGCTCGTGGACCATGATCGATTCGACGTACCAGGGGGGCAGGGCCGGGTCGGTGAACAGGTCTTTCTCGAAGAGGGAGAGCGTCTGGGTCTCCAGTTCGAAGCCGGTGATGGCGTCCGCCATGAGCACGCCGTACGCCTCGAAGGGATACGGGCCGACCTTGTTCTCCATCCAGACGATCTGGTCGGGCGTCTTCGCCAGCCACGGTTCCAGCCGCTCCCGGTGCTCGGTGGGCACGACGTCGCGTACCGGCAGTCCGTGCGGGCCGGTGCGGTGCACCACCGTGGAGCGGCCGATGGAGACCTGGGCCAGCTCGGTGGCCATGGGGTGGCGGGTCCGGTAGGTCCAGGTGGTGCCGCCGTCGGCCCGGTCCGCCGGATCGGACGGCAGGCCGTTGGCGACGGCCGTGAAGCCCTCCGGCGCGGTGATCCGGAAGGTGAACATGGCCTTGTCCGAGGGATGGTCGTTGCACGGGAAGACCAGGTGCGCGACATCGGCCTGGTTCGCCATGGCGAGGCCGTCGGCGGTCCGCACCCAGCCGCCCTCGCGGCCCTTGCCGGCCACGGGGTCGCTGGTGTGGCGCACGACGATGCGCAGCCACCGTCCCGCGGGCAGCGAGTCCCGGGGGGTGATCACCAGGTCCTCGCCGGCCGCGGCGTAGGAGGCGGCCGCCTCGCCGTTGATCTCGACCGACTCCACCTGTCCGCGGGCGAAGTCGAGGTTGACGTGCTCCAGCTCGTCGGTGGTCCGGGCGTCGATCGTCGTGACCGCCTTCAGCGGCTTGTCGTTGGTGCCCGGATAGGTGAGGGAGAGGTCGTACGCCGCCACGTCGTATCCGGGGTTCCCGAGGTGCGGGAAGAGGCGGTCGCCGACGCCCAGCGGGGCCGGCGGCGCGCTCGCGGCGACGAGGCAGACGGTGACGGCGGAGGCGAGCAGCGCCGCCTTCAGCCGACG
Organism: Streptomyces sp. NPDC001532; assembly: GCF_040298625.1. Classification (NCBI taxonomy): domain Bacteria; kingdom Bacillati; phylum Actinomycetota; class Actinomycetes; order Kitasatosporales; family Streptomycetaceae; genus Streptomyces; species Streptomyces sp. NPDC001532. Next base: position 57,390 of record NZ_JBEPAL010000007.1, on the reverse strand, counting down.
AGGGGCACGGATGCGAGGGGTGTGCGGCATGTCCCACGGCTACCAGCGCCCGCCCGGCGCACGGTGACGGCGCGCGCCGGGCCCACTCGAACGGGGTGCCGTCGGGCCGTCAGTGGGCCGAAGCGGGGTGCTGCGCCCGGGTCACGTCGTACACGCCGGGGACGTTGCGCATCGCGCGCATCAGGGCGGGCAGCCCGGCGGCGTCGGGCAGCTGGAGGGTGTAGGTGTGACGGACCCGCTGCTGGCTCGGGGGTTCGACGGTGGCGGAGACGATCTCGGCGCCCTCCAGGGCGATGGCCTCCGTCAGATCCGCGAGGAGGTGCGGGCGGCCGAACGATTCAGCGACGAGAGTGACACGGCCCCCGGAGGTCTCGTTCTCGGCGTCTTCGCCCCAGTGCACCGCCACCTCCGCCCGGCCCGCGCCCTTCATCCGGGTCACGGCCGCGCACCCGACGCGGTGCACGGTCACCACTCCCCCGCGTACCGCGAAGCCGGTGACCTCGTCGGGCGGTACGGGCGTACAGCAGCCGGCGAGCCGTACCGTCGCGCCGGGCCGGTCGGCGACGGCCGGTACGGCGGCCCCGGCCGCGAACGCCCGGAGCGCCCCGGAGGCGTCCTGGTAGGGGGTTCGCTCGGCGGCCGCGCGGGACCGCTGGGCAGCCGCGTGGGACCGCTGGGCCGCGGGAAGCCCGTGTTCGGGCCGCGCGCCAAGGGCCCCGGCGTCCTGTTCCGCGGCGGCACCGCCGGTCGGGTCGGTGCGGGCGTCGTCCTCCACGGGCGCCGTCGGATGCGTCGCCAGCCACCGCTGGATGGCGATCCGCGCGGCCGGGGTGTGGGCGTGCTCCAGCCACTCGCGCGACGGCTCCGACGCCGGGTCCTGCCCCATGAGCAGTTGCACGGTGTCGCCGTCGCGCAGCACGGTGCTCAGCGTCGCGAGCCGGCCGTTGACGCGCGCCCCGAGGCAGGCGTGCGCGTCCTCGCCGTACTGCGCGTAGGCGGCGTCCACGCAGGTGGCGCCCTCGGGCAGGCCGAGGGTGCCGCCGTCGGGCCGGAACACGGTGATCTCGCGGTCCTGCGCCAGGTCCTCGCGCAGCGTCGACCAGAAGGTGTCGGGGTCGGGCGCGGCCCGCTGCCAGTCCAGGAGGCGGGAGAGCCAGCCGGGCCGGGTGGGGTCGACGCGCTCGCCGTCGCCGGCGGACTGCTCCTCCGGGGGCGTCGCGTAGGGGTTGCCGAGCGCGACCACGCCGGCCTCGGCCACCTTGTGCATCTGATGGGTGCGGATGAGGACTTCGGCGACCTGTCCGTCGGGGCGGGCGACGGCGGTGTGCAGCGACTGGTAGAGGTTGAACTTCGGTACGGCGATGAAGTCCTTGAACTCCGAGACCACCGGCGTCATACAGGTGTGCAGTTCGCCGAGGACGCCGTAGCAGTCGGCGTCCTCGTTCACCAGGACCAGGATCCGCCCGAAGTCGGCGCCGCGCAGCCGGCCGCGCTTGCGGGAGACGCGGTGCACGGAGACGAAGTGCCGCGGCCGGATGAGGACTTCGGCCTGGATGTCGGCCTCGCGCAGCACACCGCGCATCTCGTCGGCCATCTCGGCGAGCGGGTCGTCGCTCCGGCCGGCGTTGTCGACGATCAGCTTGCGGGTGTGCTCGTACTCCTCCGGGTGGAGGATCGCGAAGACGAGGTCCTCCAGTTCGGTCTTGAGCGCCTGCACGCCGAGCCGTTCGGCGAGTGGGATGAGGACGTCCCGGGTGACCTTGGCGATCCGGGCCTGTTTCTCGGGGCGCATCACGCCGAGGGTGCGCATGTTGTGCAGCCGGTCGGCGAGTTTGATCGACATCACGCGGACGTCGTTGCCGGTGGCGACGAGCATCTTGCGGAAGGTCTCGGGTTCGGCGGCGGCACCGTAGTCGACCTTCTCCAACTTGGTGACGCCGTCGACGAGATAGCGCACCTCCTCGCCGAACTCCTCGCCGACCTGGTCCAGGGTGACGTCCGTGTCCTCGACGGTGTCGTGCAGCAGGGAGGCGGTCAACGTGGTGGTCTCGGCGCCGAGTTCGGCGAGGATGAGGGTCACCGCGAGCGGATGGGTGATGTACGGCTCGCCGCTCTTGCGCATCTGGCCGCGGTGCGAGGACTCCGCCAGCACATAGGCGCGGCGCAGTTGTTCGAGGTCGGCGTCAGGGTGGTGGGCGCGGTGCGCGTCGACCACATGGCTGATGGCGTCCGGCAGCCGGTCCCGGGCGGCCGGGCCGAGCAACGCGGCGCGTCCCAGTCGGCGCAGGTCGATCCTGGGCCGGCTCCTCCTGCGCTGGGCTGCGGGCGCCGTGGGCGCCAGGGCGCTGGTCACGGGGTCCGTCACAGCGCCTGGGCTCGCAGGGTTCGTGGCCTCCGCACTCATGGGCACCTCCGGCTGCGTGGACCGGCGGACGGGGTGCCCAGGGGCGGACACGGCTCAGGGGATGGCGACGTCTCCCCCGTCCGGGCCGGTGCTTGATGCTACCGAGCCCATCACGCGTGGCCGACCGCCTCTCGCCGAGCGTGAAACGGATCACCCATTCGAGCGACGGAAAAGACGTTTACGGCAGAGCGGGACGGAACCGGAAAGTCACGGCGGCCGAGACGACCGGAGACGGGGCGGGGCGCGGCGGAGAAGGGCGGGAGAAGGACCGGGGCCGCGACCGGAGGGTCACCGCCGGGCGCGCCGCCCGCGAAAGCGGCGGCACCCGAGCGGCGCAGGGCGTCGGCCGTCAGCGCGTCGCGCCCGCCAGCCACTCCTCGTCGATCTCGCCCTCGGCGACGATCACCGCGGGGCCGGTCATCTCGATCTGGCCGTCGGGCCGCTCGGTGATCACCAGGCGTCCGCCGAGGACGTCCACCGTGTAGGTGACGGGCGTGCCGGTGACGGCCGGGTCGGCGCCGTCCCGGCGGGCGGTGGCGACGGCCACGGCGCACGCGCCCGTGCCGCACGAGCGGGTCTCGCCGGAGCCGCGCTCGTGCACGCGCATGGCGACGTGCCGCGGGCCGCGGTCGACCACGAACTCGACGTTCACCCCGTCCGGGTAGGCGGTGGCCGGGCTGAACGGCGGCGGGGCCGACAGGCTGCCGGCGTCCGCGAGATCGTCGACGAAGGCGACCGCGTGCGGGTTGCCCATGTTCACGTTCCGCGCGGGCCAGCTGTGCTCGTCGACGCTCACCGTGACCTCGCCCTCGGGCAGCAGTGCCTTGCCCATGCCGACGGTGACGTCGCCGTCCTTGGCGATGTGCACGGTCTTCACGCCCCCGCGCGTGGCGACGGCGAGGTCGCCCTCGGCGACCAGCCCGGCGTGCTGGAGGTAGCGGGCGAACACCCGTACGCCGTTGCCGCACATCTCCGCGATCGAGCCGTCACCGTTGCGGTAGTCCATGAACCACTCGGCCTCGGCGGCCATCTTCTGGGCCTCCGGGTGGGCGGCGGAGCGCACCACGTGCAGCAGTCCGTCGCCGCCGATGCCCGCGCGGCGGTCGCACAGCGCGGCGACGGCGGCCGGGGGCAGGTCGATGGCGTTCTCGGGGTCCGGGACGATCACGAAGTCGTTCTCGGTGCCGTGGCCCTTGAGGAAGGCGATCCGCGTGCTCATTCCTCGATCGTACGGGGTGGATACGACACCGGGCCGAGCGGTCCGGAGGGCGAAGCGGTCGAGCGGAGCCTCGGTCGAGCGGTCCGGCGGGCGGACGGTCGAGCAGTCCAGCGGAACGGCGGTCGAGCGGTCTGGCCTGCGAGCGCTCCGGGCTGCGAGCGCTCCGGGCTGCGAGTGATCTGGCCTGCGAGCGGCCTGCCCTGCGACTCGGCTCAGCGCAGCCGTGCCACGCGCCACACCGCCAGGACGACCACCGCGGCGACCACCACGACGTACGCGATCACGACGCGCCAGTCGGGTCGGCGCCCGGAGCCGCGCTGCGGCAGGCCGGGCCAGGTGTAGCCCACCCTGCGGGCGGCCATCATGCCCCAGCCGGCCGCGCAGGAGCAGATGAGCAGCCCCAGCATGGCGATCATGGCGCCGCTGTCGCCGAAGTCGAAGGCGAGCGGGAACGCGAACATCAGGGAACCGAGCGCGCCCAGGCCGACGATCGGCGCCAGCTGCCACAGCCGCAGCAGCCGCTGGGGACGCAGTTCGACCTCGACCTCGGGTCCGCCGACGAACATCTCGTCGGGCTCGGGACCGTCGTCGGTCACCCCGACCTCGGCCTCTTCCGGCCCGTCAGGGCTCAGGCGGTCGTCTTCCCGCTCCGCCGCGCCACCTTCGGTGGTGGCGTGCTCGGCGCTTCGTGCGGTGTCGCGAGGGCCGGCCTCCATCGCCACGCGCCCTCCCAACTAGGACTCCACTTGGTCGATCGAAGCTCGATGATGGCACGGCGCCGGAGGCCCCGATGACGGCCGGAGCGTCCCGATGCCATGACGTGATCAGGCTGTAACCGGTCGTTCGACCAACGTCAGGGCGAGCCGAGGAAGTTCCGCCAGGTCCGCCGCGGCCCCACTCAGCCAATGCACCCGCGGGTCGCGCCTGAACCACGAATCCTGACGGCGCGCGAAGCGCTTGGTGGCGCGGACGGTCTCGTTCCGGGCCTCGTCGAGGGTGCACTCCCCGGCGAGCGCCGAGAGCACCTGCTGGTAGCCGAGCGCGCGCGACGCGGTACGCCCCTCGCGCAACCCCTGCGCCTCCAGTGCGCGCACTTCCTCGACGAGCCCGGCGTCCCACATCCGGTCGACCCGGCGGGCGATGCGCTCGTCCAGCTCGGGCCGTGCCACGTCGACGCCGATCTGGAGGGTGTCGTAGACCGAGTCGTGGCCGGGCAGGTTGGCGGTGAAGGGCTGGCCGGTGATCTCGATCACCTCCAGGGCCCGGACGATACGGCGGCCGTTGCTCGGCAGGATCGCCCGGCCGGCGCCGGGGTCGGCGGCGGCGAGCCGGGCGTGCAGGGCGCCGGGACCGCGCAGGGCGAGTTCCTCCTCCAGGCGCGCCCGTACCTCGGGGTCGGTGCCGGGGAACTCCAGGTTGTCCACGGCCCCGCGGATGTACAAGCCGGAGCCGCCGACCAGGATCGGCCAGCGTCCCGCGGCGAGCAGCGCGTCGATCCGCTCACGGGCGAGCCGCTGGTACTCCGCGACTGAGGCGGTGACGGTGACGTCCCAGATGTCCAGGAGGTGGTGCGGGACGCCGTCGCGCTCCTCGGGCGTCAGCTTGGCGGTGCCGATGTCCATCCCCCGGTACAGCTGCATGGAGTCCGCGTTGACGACCTCCCCGCCGAGTTGCCGGGCGAGGAAAACACCCAGATCGGACTTTCCGGCCGCGGTGGGTCCGACGACGGCGATGACGCGGGGGGTGGGGGCTGCGCTGCTCACCGCACCAGTCTCGCAAACCTCCCAGGGTGACCTCGAACGAGTTACGTGACAACCCGGATCCGGGTTCGTTGCCCGTTGCGAGGTTTCAGCCGCCGGTTCACAGGGGCGGTGACCCGGGCGGCGCAAACGGACGCACCGGGCGACGCGGGATTTCGCCCGCACGAGTAATGTATGGAGTGGATATGGGCGTTTTTGCGCGACTTTTCCGGAGGTCGAAGGCGACGGAGGAGGCGTCGACCGCCGAGGCACAGGCCGACACGTCGGCCGGCTCCGAGGCGAAAGAGGCTGCGGCAGCGACGGAATCGGCAGCGACGGAATCGGCCGGGTCGGCCGAGGCCGGAACCGACGCCAAGACGGACGCGGCGACGGAGACGGACACGAGCGCGGCGACGGACACCGCGGAGGCCGGTGCGGCCGACGAGTCCGGCGCCTCGGACGCCGTCGGAATCCCCCAGCAGCAGTCCGCCGCGAAGGCGGCCGACAACGAGGCCGACAAGAACGCCCACACGTAGACCGCCCGCGAGGGAAGGTGAACCCATGGGTCTTATCGACAATCTGAAAGCCAAGCTCGGCCCGGCGAAGGACAAGGTCTCCGGCCTCGCGCAGCACCACGGGGACAAGATCACACACGGCATCGACAAGGCCGCTAAGGCCGTGGACGAGCGCACCAAGGGCAAGTACAGCGACAAGATCCACTCGGGGACGGGCAAGGCCAAGCACGCGATGGACCGGCTCGCTCACAAGGACGAGCCCGGCTCGGGCCACACCCACCCGGGCGGCATGGGTCATGGCCGTACCGGCCCCGGTGGCATGGGCCCTGGCAGCACCGGCACGACGCCGCCCGGTCCACCGCCGCCCACCTCCTGAAAGCAATCGACGGCGCACACATCCGGCGGACGGCCGCGGAGCACCAGGCTCCCCGGCCGTCCGCCGTTTCCGCTACGACCAGGCGGCCACCAGGTAGCCCACTCCGTACGGGGCGTCCTCGTACAGCAGCGCGCCGCCGAGCCCGGCGCCCTCGGCCGCGCCCGCGAGCACCTGCCACGGCGCCCGGCCCGACACCTTCAGCTCCCTGGCCAGCCCGGCGTCGATCGCCTTGAGTGCCTCGACGTCCGCCTCCGCCAGCGCCCGCGCGATCTCCGCGTCGAAGGGCTCCGCCCGCTCGTCCAGATAGCCCGGCGCCTTGACGGTCCGGCACGCGCTGGCGTCACCCATCACCAGCAGCGCCACCCGGCCGGCCTGCCCCGCGATGTCCTTCCCGACTTCGATACACCGCTCGACGTCGAGCGGTTCCCCCACGCCCAGTCCCTCGATCGGGGCATCGGACCACCGGGTCCGCTCCAGCAGCCACGCGGCGACCGCCAGCGACGGCGGCAGTTCACGCTCGGTCGCGGCGGCCTGCTCCCGGCCCAGCCGTACGTCGAGTTCCACGCCGAAGCCGCGGAAGGAGCCCGACGTGCCCTCCGGGTGCAGTCCGCGGCCGCTCTCGTCGGCGGGCCCGACGACCACCAGCCGGTCCGGGCGGGCGGCGGCGAGCACCCCGAGCGCGTCCGCGCACGCGGCGCGCGCGGAGTCGAGTTCGGGCGCGGCGCCGGCGGCGACCGCGGGAACCAGGACGGGCGGGCAGGGGCAGACAGCGGCGGCGACAAGCATGATCGGCAGCGTAACCCCACCGGGGAGTCGCGGCTCACTCCATCCCCGCGACGCCCCGCAGGTCACTCAGGCCGATGTGGCCTCGCAGCTCACCGCCGGCCCGTGACGCCGGCGCTTCCGTCGGCTGCACCTCGCCGCTGACTGCCGCCGAACCTCGCGACGCCAGGGCCCTCCGTCGGCTCAACCCGGCTGCCGCCTGCCGCCTGCCGCCGACCCCCGCGACGCCCGAGGCGACCCGGGCGCCCGAGGCACCCAGGTCTTCCGCGTCGTACGCGTCGTACGCGCCGTACGCGCCGTACGCGCCGTACGCGCCGTCCAGCTCAGTCGCAGCCGCAGCCGCTGCCCGTGGCGACCGGCAGCGGTGCGGGCGCGCCGATCTTCGGCAGGCCGAGCATCACGCCGGCCGGCTTGGCGGCCTCGGCGGCGTTGCGCTTCTCCCAGGCGTCCCCCGCGCGGGTGCGGCGCACGTCCAGGACGGCGCCCTCGGCGAGGAGGTGGTGCGGGGCGGCGTAGGTGATCTCGACGGTGACGACGTCGCCGGGGCGCACTTCCTGGTCCGGCTTGGTGAAGTGGACCAGGCGGTTGTCGGGGGCGCGACCGGACAGCCGGTGGGTGGCGCCGTCCTTGCGGCCCTCGCCCTCGGCGACCATCAGCTCCAGGGTGCGGCCGACCTGCTTCTTGTTCTCGTCCCAGGAGATCTCCTCCTGGAGGGCGACCAGCCGCTCGTAGCGCGCCTGGACGACTTCCTTGGGGATCTGGTCGTCCATCTCGGCGGCCGGGGTGCCGGGGCGCTTGGAGTACTGGAAGGTGAAGGCCTGGGCGAAGCGGGCCTCGCGCACCACGTGCAGGGTCTGCTCGAAGTCCTCCTCGGTCTCGCCGGGGAAGCCCACGATGATGTCGGTGGTGATCGCCGCGTGCGGGATGGCGGCGCGCACCTTCTCGATGATCCCCAGGTAGCGCTCCTGGCGGTAGGAGCGGCGCATCGCCTTCAGGACGGTGTCCGAGCCGGACTGCAGCGGCATGTGGAGCTGGGGCATCACGTTCGGCGTCTCGGCCATGGCGGCGATGACGTCGTCGGTGAAGTCGCGCGGGTGCGGGGAGGTGAAGCGCACCCGCTCCAGGCCCTCGATGTTCCCGCAGGCGCGCAGCAGCTTGCTGAACGCCTCGCGGTCGCCGATGTCGGAGCCATAGGCGTTGACGTTCTGGCCGAGCAGGGTGATCTCGCTGACGCCCTCGGCGACCAGGGCCTCGACCTCGGCGAGGATGTCGCCGGGACGGCGGTCCTTCTCCTTGCCGCGCAGCGCCGGGACGATGCAGAAGGTGCAGGTGTTGTTGCAGCCGACGGAGATCGACACCCAGGCCGCGTACGCGCTCTCGCGGCGGGTGGGCAGCGTCGAGGGGAACGCCTCCAGGGACTCGGCGATCTCGACCTGCGCCTCCTCCTGGACGCGGGCGCGCTCCAGCAGGACCGGCAGCTTGCCGATGTTGTGGGTGCCGAAGACGACGTCCACCCAGGGCGCCCGCTTCACGATGGTGTCGCGGTCCTTCTGGGCGAGGCAGCCGCCGACGGCGATCTGCATGCCGGGCCGGCTCGCCTTCTTCGGGGCGAGGTGGCCGAGGTTGCCGTACAGCCGGTTGTCGGCGTTCTCACGGACCGCGCAGGTGTTGAAGACGACGACGTCCGCCTCGCCGTCCGAGCCCTCGGGCGCGCGCACGTAGCCGGCGTCCTCGAGCAGACCGGACAGTCGCTCGGAATCATGGACGTTCATCTGGCACCCGTAGGTGCGTACTTCGTAAGTTCTGACGCCCACTGCCTGGCTCCGGTCGATGCTGCTCATGGGACAAGGGTAGGCGGTCGGCGGACGTGGCTCGGGCCGCCTGTGGACAACCGGCGGGCGACGGGACGGTCACCCGGTCGGCTCACGGCTCGATCAGGCCGGCGCGTATCGCGTACCGGGTCAGTTCGAGCCGGTCGCGCAGACCGAGCTTGTGCAGCAGGTTCGCGCGGTGGCGCTCCACCGTCTTGGCGCTGATGAACAGCAGCTCGGCGATCTCCTTCGAGGTGTGGCCCTCCGCGACGAGCTTCAGGATCTCCTCTTCCCGCTCGGTGACGGCCCGCGCGGGCACCTTGGCGTCGCCGCGGTGGAGGCGGTCCAGGTAGGCGCGGACCAGGGCACGCTCGGCGCCCGGGTAGACGAAGGGTTCGTCGCGCATGGCGGCGCGGCAGGCCTCGACCAGGTCGCGGTCGGCCACGGACTTCAGGACGTAGCCGCAGGCGCCGGCCTTCAGGGCTTCGAAGAAGTACTGCTCGTTGTCGTACATGGTGAGGATGAGGATGCGCAGGCCGGGCAGCCGGCGGGACAGTTCGCGGGCGGCCTGGAGGCCGGTCATGCGGGGCATGGCGACGTCCAGGACGGCCAGGTCGACATCGCCGGCACGCGCGCGTGCGACCGCTTCCGCGCCGTCCCCGGCCTCGGCGACGACCGTGAGATCCGGCTCGCCGTCCAGGATGAGGCGTACGCCACGGCGTACGAGGGTGTGGTCGTCGGCGAGCAGGACGCGGACGGGGGCGCTCATCGGCCCCTGCCCCTCGCGCACCTGGGCGGTCATCGGCCCTCCTCCGGTGCGCACGGGATCCGCATGCGCACGTCGGTGCCGCGGTGCGGTCCCGGCCCGAGCGTCAGCTCCGCCCCGATCAGCAATGCCCGCTCCCGCATCCCGCCGATGCCCGCGCCGTCGGCCGCCGCCTGGCCGAGGCCCTTGCCGTTGTCGCGGACGAGCAGCTCGACGCCGCCGGGGACGGGCCCGAGGCGGAGCTCCGCGCGGTCGCCGCCTGAGTGCCGCGCGGTGTTGGTGAGCCCTTCCTGGGCCACCCGGTAGATCACGAGTTCGGTCTCCTCGCTGAGCGGGGGCAGCTCGCCGCGCACCTCGTGCCGCACCGTCAGCCCGTGGGCGGTGAATTCGCCGGCCAGCGAGCGCAGCGCACTGGCCAGGCCTAGTTCCTCCAGCACTCCGGGGCGCAGCCGGCGGGCTATCCGGCGGATCTCGTCCAGGCCCGCGCGGGTGGCCTCCTGTGCCTGGCCCACCTCCTCGCGCAGCGCGTCGGGCGCGAGGTCGGCGACCCGCTTGAGCTGGAGCAGTACGGCGGTGAGGGTCTGGCCGACCTCGTCGTGCAGCTCCCGCGCGATGCGCCGGCGTTCGCGTTCCTGCGCGGAGAGCGCGTGCGCGGCGCTGGTGGCGCGTTCCGTCTCCAGGCGGTCGAGCATCGTGTTGAAGGTGGTGATCAGCTCGGCGGTCTCCGCGGGTCCGGCGACGACCGCGCGGGGGCCCGGTCGCAGCAGGTCCGCGGCGGCCATGGCCCGGCCGAGCCGCCGCAAGGGGGCCAGTCCGATGCGCAGGACGGCCGCGTTGCCGGCCAGCATCGCCGCCAGGCCGCCGACGACGACCAGGGCCTCGCCCGGCAGCACGGGGGTGGACACGGTGACGGGGCCCAGCAGCAGCGCGGCTGCGGCGATCAGCCCCACGGAGTTGAGCGAGAAGATCCGCCAGAACAGCGACACGCTCCCGACTCCGCTCCCTTCGGCCCCCGGGCCGGCTTGCGGGCACTGCGGTGCCCGGTCCAGCCTCGCCGCCGCACGCCGCCCGCGTATATCCGTGACAACACCCATGTCGTCACCGTACGGGCGGGTGACAGCATGAGGAGTCCGTGGTCCCCCACCACGAGCGGGGGACCACCTGCTGTACAGAGCCGGGCGAGCAAAGGGAAGAGACGTGTCCGCTCCACGCCTGAGGGCGACTCCGCTGCCGGGTATCGGGGTCCAGTACGACCTCGTGACACGAGAACAGCGCCATCTGTCCGTGGTCGCCCATCGCGACGGTGCCCGCACGGTCGGCGTGTACCGCGCGGACGACCCCGACTCCTGCGCCCAGTCGTTGCGGCTGACCAGTGCCGAGGCGGGCGCGCTGATCGACGCGCTGAAGCCGTCGCACCACAGCACGAGCCTGCTCTACACCACCGACCTCGGTCTCGTGGCGGAGCGGATCGAGGTGGCGGCGACCTCGCACTGGAACGGGCGGGTGCTCGGCGAGACCCGGATGCGCACGGAGACCGGCGTGTCCGTGGTGGCGGTGCTGCGGCGTGCCGAGGCGATCCCGTCGCCGGCCCCGGACTTCCGGCTGGCGGGCGGGGACATCCTGATCGTCATCGGCACCCGGGAGGGCGTCGAGGCCGCCGCCGCGATACTCGGGCGGGAGTGACGGGTGCACTCCGCGGTCCTGTTGATCGAGTTCGGTTCCATCATTCTCGGCCTCGGCCTGCTCGGCCGGTTCGCCGCGCGGTTCCACTTCTCGCCCATCCCGCTGTACCTGCTGGCCGGTCTGGCGTTCGGCGAGGGCGGTCTGCTGCCGCTCGGCGCGAGCGAGGAGTTCATCGCCACCGGCGCCGAGATCGGCGTGATCCTGCTGCTGCTGATGCTCGGCCTGGAGTACACGGCGAGCGATCTCGTCTCCAATCTCAAGGCGCACTACCCGGCCGGACTGGTCGACTGTGCCCTCAACGCCCTGCCGGGGGCCGTCGCCGCGCTGCTGCTCGGCTGGGGGCCGGTGGCCGCCGTCGTCCTGGCCGGCGTGACCTGGATCTCCTCCTCCGGGGTCATCGCCAAGGTGCTCGGCGAGCTGGGCCGGATCGGCAACCGGGAGACCCCGGTGATCCTCAGCGTGCTGGTCCTGGAGGACCTGGCGATGGCCGTGTACCTGCCGATCGTGACGGCGCTGGTCGCCGGGGTCGGGCTGGCGGCCGGCAGTGTGACGCTGGCGATCGCGCTCGGGGTCGCGGGGCTGGTCCTCTTCGCGGCGGTGCGCTACGGCCGGGTCATCTCGCGGTTCGTCTCCAGCGACGACCCGGAGAAGCTGCTGCTGGTGGTGCTCGGTCTGACCATTCTGGTCGCCGGTGTCGCCCAGCAGCTCCAGGTGTCCGCCGCCGTGGGCGCCTTCCTGGTCGGCATCGCGCTGTCCGGCGAGGTCGCGGAGGGCGCGCACACCCTGCTGAGTCCGCTCAGGGACCTGTTCGCGGCAGTGTTCTTCGTCTTCTTCGGGCTGCACACCGACCCGGCGAGCATTCCTCCGGTGCTGCTGCCGGCCCTCGCGCTGGCCGTCGTCACCGCCCTGACGAAGATCGCCACCGGCTACTGGGCGGCCCGGCGGGCCGGGATCTCCGTCAAGGGCCGCTGGCGTACGGGCGGTGCGCTGGTGGCACGGGGCGAGTTCTCGATCGTCATCGCGGGGCTGGCGGTCACCGCGGGCATCGAGCCGTCCCTCGGGCCGCTGGCCACGGCCTATGTGCTCCTCCTGGTCGTCCTCGGCCCGGTCACCGCGCGGTACACCGAGCCGTTGGCGATGTGGTGGACCCGCCGCGCCACCGCCCGCGCGGGAGCCCCGGAAGCGGTACGGCAGGAGCCGGAGCAGCGGGCGCAGGCGCCGGTGGGCGACTGAGTCCCATGCCTCCTCAGCCAGCTCAGGCTTCCCCAGCCCGTCCAGGCTTCCGCAGCCCGCTCAGGCCTCCCCAGGCCTCCTGAGCCCGGCCGGTCCTCGGCCGGGCCCCGCCGCTGCTCGGCCGGCTCTCGGCCTGGTCCCGCCGGTCCCCGGCCCGGCTTCACCGCGCCTGGCCCTCCTCCGCCCGCCAGCCCTGGCGCCGCAGCACCGCGCCGACGTCCGGCGCCCGGTAGTGCTCGCCCTTGAGGACCTTGCCGTCGGCTCTGCGGGCGACGGTGCCGTCGGGGCCCAGCTTGGACATGTTGGCGCGGTGGATCTCGGCGAGCACCTGGTCCAGGTCGATGCCGTGGACCAGGGCGGTGCCGTACGCCACGTAGACCACGTCGGCCAGTTCGTGCGCGAGCCGGTCGAGCGGGCCGGAGACCGAGACCTCGGCGACCTCCGCGGCCTCCTCGGCCAGCAGTTCGCCGCGGTGCGCGGCCAGCTCGGGCGGGACCGCCGTCGGCGTGCTGCGGGCGTCCAGGCCGAAGGCGAGGTGGAATTCACGGACCAGGTCGGCGGGCGAGGTACTCATGCGTCGACTGTATCGACCGCCTCCGACAGTCCCCGCTGTGATTCCGGCCCTGGTCAGGTGGGCGTGCGGGCTGGCAGGATCGCGCGCATGTCCAAGCTGCTCCCCCGTGTCGAACGGCGCCTCGCCCTGCGGACCGCGGCCGCCGGTGTCGTCGTCCTCGGGCTGCTGGTGTGGTGGGTGCTGCCCCTGGAGGAGGAGCCCCCGCGCGGGACCATCACCTTCAGCACGGGCACCCGCGCGGGCGTCTACTACGAGTACGGGGACCGGCTGCGCAAGGTACTGGCCGCGGACATGCCGGACCTGAAGGTGGAGCTGCTGACCAGCGCGGGCTCGCAGGAGAACGTCGCCCGCGTGGCCACCGGCAAGGCCGACTTCACCATCGCCGCCGCGGACGCGGTGGAGACGTACAAGCGTGACGGTGCCGGAGCGGACCGGCTGCGCGGGGTAGCCCGCCTGTACGACGACTATGTGCAGCTCGTCGTGCCGCCGGACTCGGACATCCGGTCCGTGAAGGACCTGCGCGGCAAGCGGGTCGCCATAGGGCTGCCCGATTCGGGGGTGCGGCTGATCGCCACCCGGGTGCTGAAGGCGGTCGGCATCGACCCGGAGAAGGACATCACGCCGTACTCGGACGGCATCGACACCGGGCCGAACCAGCTCGGGAAGCGGCTGGACGCGTTCTTCTGGTCGGGCGGCCTGCCGACGGCCGGACTGCGCGCGCTCGCCCACAAGCCCTCGTTCCGGTTCGTCCCGATCAAGGCGAGCCTCGTGACCAAGCTGCACAAGGAGAGTGCCGCCACGCGGCACTACCGCGCGACCAACATGCCGGAGTCCGCCTACCCCACCATCCAGGACGGCGAGCCCGTGCCGACGATCGCGGTCTCCAATCTGCTGATCACGCGCAAGGACATGGATCCCCGGCTGACCGAATGGCTGACCCGGTCGGTCATCGACAGCCGGGACGGCATCGGCGCGCACGTCCACTCCGCACAGCTCGTCGACGTGCGCACCGCGATCTACACGGATCCGCTGACCCTGCACCAGGGCGCTCGGCGGTACTACCGCTCGGTGAAGCCGTAGGCCACCGTCCCGTCCGTGCAGCCGTAGGCCACCGTCCCCTCGGCACAGCGGTAAGGCACCGTCCGCGCGGTGCCCGTCGGCGGACCCGCCCGGCAGGCTGCCCCAGACTCACCGCCGCCGGACGATCGCGCCCGCGCGGACTCACCGCCGCCGGACGATCGCTCTCCTTCGGGCTTGTCGCAGGCGGGTGATCGCGCTGCCGCCGCTCACACCGCCGGCGCGCTCCTCGGCACCTTGACGGTCACCTTCAGCCCGTGCGGCTCGTGGGCCTCGTACGCGATCGAGCCGCCCGCCGCGGCGAGCAGCGCGCGGGTGATGGAGAGGCCGAGGCCGGAGCCCTTGATGTTCTGGTGGCGGCCGCTGCGCCAGAAGCGGTCACCCACGCGGGAGAGCTCCTCGTCGGTCAGACCAGGTCCGTGGTCGGCGACGACGACGGTCGAGGTGTCGCCGTTGGAGGCGACCGTGACCAGCACGCTCTCGCCGGCCGGAGTGAACTTCAGCGCGTTGTCGATGACCGCGTCCAGGGCGCTGGACAGGGTGACCGCGTCGGCCCAGGCGGTGGTGGGCGGGCAGTCGGCCTCCAGGCGTACGCCCTTGGCCTCGGCGGTGGGCGCCCAGGCGGCGACCCGCTCGGCGGTCAGCGCGCCGATGTCGGTGATCTCCAGTTCCGCCTCGGCGTGCTCGGCGAGCGCCAGGTCGAGCAGGTCGTCCAGGACCTGGGCCAGCCGCTTGCCCTCGGTCTGCACCGAGGCGATCTCCGCGTTGCCCTCGGGCAGTTCGAACGCGAGCAGTTCGATGCGCAGCAGCAGGGCCGCGAGCGGGTTGCGCAGCTGGTGCGAGGCATCGGCGACGAAGGCGCGCTGCTGCTCCAGGACGTCCTCGACGTTGTCGGCCATCTCGTTGAACGACCGGGCCAGCCGCCTCAGCTCCGGCGGCCCGCTCGCGACCGCCACCCGGGACTTCAGCCGCCCGGTGGCGATGTCGTGGGTCGTGGCGTCCAGGACGCGTACCGGCTTGAGCACCCAGCCGGTGAGCCGCAGCGCCGCGCCGACGGCCAGCAGCATCGCGGCGGTCTCGCCCGCGACGATGACGAGCCAGCCCTGGAGGATGCGCGAGCGCATCGGCCCGGTCGGCGAGTCGGTGACCACGACGGCGACGACGTCGCCGTCCCGGATGACCGGTGAGGCGACGACCAGGCGGCCGCGTTCCCAGGGCCACACCTGCTTCGGGTCGTGACTGCGCCGGCTGAGGAACGCCTCGTCGAACGCGTCCCGCACCTCGCCTGTTCGGGGGATCACCGAGTCGGCGGGCGCATGAGCCATGGGGGTGCGGTTGCGGTAGAAGACACCGGCACGAATGTCGTAGACCTTGTAGTAGCTGAGCAGCTCGCGTCTGAGCGTCTCGCGGCGCTCGTCCTTGGCGTCGGGCGCGGCGGTGACGAACTGTGCGAGGGCCGCGAACCGCGCGGTGTCGTCGATGCGGTCGACGACCACATTCTGCTGCTGTGCGGCGGCCAGGCTGACGGCGAGCGGGATGCCGAGCGCCAGCAGCACGGCCGCCATCAGGACGATGAGCAGCGGCAGGAGACGTGTGCGCACCCTGCCCCGCTACGCGCCGGGGGCGACGAGCCGGTAGCCGACGCCGCGGACGGTCTCGATCAACGCCGGCATGCGCAGCTTGGACCGCAGGGAGGCGACGTGCACCTCCAGGGTGCGTCCGGTCCCCTCCCAGCTGGTGCGCCAGACCTCGCTGATGATCTGCTCCCTGCGGAAGACCACGCCGGGGCGCTGGGCCAGCAGGGCGAGCAGGTCGAACTCCTTGCGGGTCAGCTGGACGACCGAACCGTCGACGCTGACCTGGCGGGTGGCCAGTTCGATCCGTACGGACCCCAGGAGCAGGGCGGTCTCGCCGGTGCCCGCGGCGTCCTCGTGGACGGTGCGCCGGCTGACCGCGTGGATCCGGGCGAGCAGCTCCCCGGTGTCGTACGGCTTGACCACGTAGTCGTCGGCCCCGAGGTTGAGGCCGTGGATGCGGGAGCGGACGTCGGACCGCGCGGTGACCATGATGACCGGGGTGGCGGTGCGCTTGCGGATCTTGCTGCACACCTCGTAGCCGTCCTGGTCGGGCAGTCCCAGGTCGAGCAGGACGACGCCGAAACCGGCGCCCTCGGGGACGAGGGCCTGCAGGGCCTCCTCGCCGCTGCGCGCGTGGGTGACGTCGAAGCCGTGCCGCGCGAGGATCGCGGACAGAGCGGTGGCGACATGGTTGTCGTCCTCGACGAGGAGCAGTCTCATCCGGCCCCCTTCGGTTCATCGGCTGTTCGGGTCACTGTGGCTGAGCGCGGGTACGCGCGCGTGCACATGGCAGTCACGCTGATGGATGACGACGGCGTCAAGAGGGTTCCGGTTGCGGTGGCCCCGAAGTTATCCGCCCGATACGCTCGCAGGTCACAACTGCTACAACAGGTGTCCGATTGCTATCGGATCGTGATGCTCAGATTCCCCTCAGATGTAATGACGCAGGTCGCGTAGGGTTATTAGTGTCCTCCGAAACCCGAGGAGGACGGAGCCAGTAAGCGATGACCGAAGTATCGGTGGCCAAGGAAGACGTGGCCGCGACCGGCGAACTGGTCGTCCTGAAGAGCGTCAACAAGCACTTCGGCGCGTTGCACGTACTCCAGGACATCGATCTGACGATCGCCCGCGGTGAGGTCGTCGTGGTCATCGGGCCCTCCGGGTCCGGGAAGTCCACTCTGTGCCGCACCATCAACCGCCTGGAAACGATCGACACCGGCACCATCACGATCGACGGGAAGCCGCTGCCCCAGGAGGGCAAGGAGCTGGCCCGGCTGCGCGCCGACGTCGGCATGGTGTTCCAGTCCTTCAATCTCTTCGCGCACAAGACCGTGCTCGAGAACGTCATGCTCGGCCAGATCAAGGTCCGCAAGACGGACAAGAAGAAGGCCGAGGAGAAGGCGCGCGCCCTGCTCGACCGGGTCGGCGTCGCCAGCCAGGCGGACAAGTACCCGGCGCAGCTCTCCGGTGGCCAGCAGCAGCGTGTCGCCATCGCGCGGGCGCTCGCCATGGGTCCCAAGGTCATGCTCTTCGACGAGCCGACGTCGGCTCTCGACCCGGAGATGATCAACGAGGTCCTCGAGGTCATGCAGCAGCTCGCCCGCGAGGGTATGACCATGATCGTGGTCACCCACGAGATGGGCTTCGCGCGATCGGCCGCCAACCGGGTGGTGTTCATGGCGGACGGCCGGATCGTCGAAGAGGCCGCGCCCGACCAGTTCTTCAGCAACCCGCGCAGTGATCGCGCCAAGGACTTCCTGTCGAAGATCCTGCACCACTGACCGGCCCGTCGCCCTTCGCGACGAACCGCGTCACCCGCACAGGACGACCCGCGTCCCCCTTCACCACGCAAAGGATGTTCACCATGAAGCTCCGCAAGGTCACCGCCGCGGCCGCGACCGCGCTCGTCCTCACGCTCACCGCGACCGCTTGTGGCGGCGACGACAAGGACAGCGACTCCGGCTCGGGTTCCGGCGGCGGCGACACGATCAAGATCGGCATCAAGTACGACCAGCCCGGTCTCGGTCTGAAGGAGCCCGACGGTTCCTTCTCCGGCTTCGACGTCGACGTGGCGACGTACGTGGCCAAGGAGCTCGGCTACGAGCCCGACCAGATCGAGTGGGTCGAGACGAAGAGCGCCGACCGTGAGAACGCGCTCTCGCGCGGCGATGTGAAGTTCATCGCGGCGACGTACTCCATCACCGACGAGCGCAAGGAGAAGGTCGACTTCGCCGGCCCGTACCTGCTGGCCCACCAGGACCTGCTGGTCAAGGCGGACTCCGACATCTCCGAAGGCACGGACCTCAACGGCAAGAAGCTCTGCTCGGTCACCGGCTCGACCTCCGCGCAGAACGTCAAGGACGAGATCGCCCCGGACGCCCAGCTGCGGGAGTACGGCACCTACTCGGAGTGCATCGCCGGTCTTCAGAGCGGTGCCGTCGACGCGGTGACCACCGACGACTCGATCCTGGCCGGCTTCGCCGCGCAGGACGAGTACAAGGGCCAGTTCAAGCTCGCCGGCCTGAAGCTGAGCAACGAGAACTACGGCATCGGCGTCAAGAAGGGCGACACCGAGACCGTGAACAAGATCAATGACGCGCTGGAGAAGATGGTCAGCGACAAGGCCTGGGACAAGGCGGTCGAGGACAACTTCGGCCCGGCCGACTACAAGAACGAGCCGGCCCCGAAGATCGGCAACGTCGTCCAGTAAGGCCGCACAGTCCACTAACGCGGGGTTCCTCAGGCGTGCCGCCGTCCGCTGCGATCAGGGCGGCGGCGCGCCGCGTCCGCCACGTACGCCTCACACCCGGAAGCGCGGGAGATCGTGTTCGACTTTATTTCTGACTATGACGATCCAACCTTGTTGGGTGCCTTCTGGGTGACGGTGCAGCTCACCGTGTTCTCCGCCGTCGGCTCTCTGATCTGGGGCACGCTGCTGGCGGCGATGCGGGTCAGCCCCGTCCCGCTGATGCGCGGGTTCGGCACCGCCTATGTGAACATCGTCCGGAACATCCCGCTGACCGTCATCATCGTCTTCAGCTCGCTCGGCCTCGCCGACATCTTCGGCGTGACCATGGGCGCGCCCGACGACTTCGAGCTCCAGGGCTTCCGTCTCGCGGTGCTCGGTCTGGTCGCCTACACCGCCGCCTTCGTCTGTGAGGCGCTGCGCTCCGGCATCAACACCGTGCCGGTCGGCCAGGCCGAGGCGGCCCGCGCCATCGGCCTGAGCTTCAGTCAGGTCCTGCGGCTGATCGTGCTGCCGCAGGCGTTCCGCTCGGTCATCGGCCCGCTCGCGAACGTGCTGATCGCACTGACCAAGAACACCACGGTGGCGGCCACGATCGGTGTGGCGGAAGCCGCCCTGCTCATGAAGGAAATGATCGAGAACGAGGCCCAGACGGTGCTCATCGGCGCGGTCTTCGCCTTCGGTTTCGTGGTACTGACCCTGCCCACCGGCCTGATCCTCGGCTGGCTGAGCAAGCGACTGGCGGTGAAGCGGTGACCTCGGTTCTCTACGACGCCCCCGGCCCCCGGGCCAAACGGCGCAACGTCGTCTTCTCGGTCGTCTTCGTCGTCCTGCTGGCCCTCCTCCTGTGGTGGGTCTACCGGACGATGGACGACAAGGGCCAGCTGAAGTGGGCCCTGTGGAAGCCCTTCACCGAGTCCGAGGCCTGGACGACGTATCTGCTGCCCGGCCTCGGGGACACCCTGAAGGCGGCGGCGCTGGCCATGATCATCGCCCTGCCGCTGGGTGCCGTCCTCGGTATCGCCCGGATGTCCGACCACCGGTGGGTGCGGATCCCGGCAGGCGCGGTGGTCGAGTTCTTCCGGGCCATCCCGGTGCTGCTGCTGATGCTGTTCGCCAACGAGTTCTACGCCCGCTCCACGGACGTCACCAGCGCGGACCGACCGCTGTACGCGGTCGTCACCGGTCTGGTGCTCTACAACGCCTCGGTCCTCGCCGAGGTGGTCCGCGCGGGCATCCTCTCCCTGCCCAAGGGGCAGACGGAGGCGGCCCAGGCGGTCGGTCTGCGCAAGACCCAGACGATGACCAGCATCCTGCTGCCGCAGGCGGTCACGGCGATGCTGCCGGCCATCGTCAGCCAGCTGGTCGTCATCGTGAAGGACACCGCGCTCGGCGGCGTGATGCTCGGCTTCACCGAGCTGCTGAACGCGCGCGGCACGCTCGCCGCCAACTACGCGAACGTGATCCCGAGCTTCATCGTGGTGGCGGTGATCTTCATCGTCCTCAACTTCCTCCTCACCAGCTTCGCGAGCTGGCTGGAGGGCAGGCTGCGGCGCAGCAAGCGCTCGACGGGCGCGGTGCTGGCGCCGGACGACGTGGAGGACAACCCGGCCGCCATTCCGGGCGGCTACGGCAAGGGAGCCACGACCTGACGGTCGCTCAGTAGGCTCACGGGACACGAGGGGCAGTGGCGTGATCGCCACTGCCCCTCGTCACTTGACGCAAGCACCGGCAATAGGTTGCATACGTTCTGTGATCGTGCACCCTGCTCCAACTTCCTGTTCACATGCGTCCCTCAGGACACCGCCACGGGCAGGGGGCGCCGCGCCGTGGACCCGGTGATCATCGTCGGAGCGGGGCCCGTCGGGCTCACGCTCGCCCTGGCGCTGGCCCGCCAGGAGGTGCCGTCCGTCGTCCTCGACGAGGGGCCGGGCAAGGACGAACCACGGCTCGCGCGGACCGTCGTGCTGCGCGAGGACACCGCCGCGCTGGTGGAACGGCTGACCGGTGTCCCGCTCGACGCGCTCGGCTGCCACTGGGCCGGATGGCGGTCGATGCGGCGCAAGCAGGTGATGCGCGAGATCACTTTCGACGACGCCCCGGCGGACGCCGAGGAGGCCGCGCCGCCGCCCTTCCCGTCCCCGCTGCACATCGCCCAGCACGTGCTCACGGACGCGCTGCGGGCCGCGCTCGCCCGTGAACGGCTCGTCAGGATCGCCGTGGACAGCCGTCTGGACGCGATCGAACAGGAGTCCAGCGGGGTCACCGCGCACACGCGAGGCCCCAAGGGCACTTGGTGGCGTGGCAGTTATCTGGTCGGCTGCGACGGCCCCCGCTCGACCGTCCGCAAACTCCAGGACATCCGCTTCCCCGGCCGTACGGCGGTGGAGCGACACGCCGTGGCCGCCCTGCGCGCGGAACTTCCGTGGCCGGATCAGGCGTTGCTCCATCGGATGCCGCCGTGGCGGATGTCGGGCCCCTCGGCCGGAGAGGTGGCCGGACGTCCGCTCCCGGACGGCGTCTGGCGGCTGGACTGGCTCCTGCCGCCCGGCAAGGACCTGGTCACCCCCGAGCTCCTGGTGAACCGCGTCCAGGAGACCCTGGCCGGGTGGACGGGCACCTCCTCACCGTCGTACGAGCTGTTGGACACCGGTGTCCACATCGTCCACCACCGTCTGGCCCGCCGCTGGCGGGTGGGCCGGGTCTTCCTCGCCGGGGACGCGGCGCACCTGCTCGGCGCGCTCGGCACCCAAGGGCTCGACGAGGGCTTGCGGGACGCCGACAACCTCGCCTGGAAGCTGGCGCTGGCCTGGCACCACGGGCCGCACGAGGCGCTGCTGGACAGCTACCAGACGGAGCGGCGCGCGGTCGTCGCCGCCCGGCTGCGCGCCGCCGACCAGGCGCTGCCGCTGCTGCGCGGCGGCGGAGGCCTGCGCTCCTACGTACCGGGCAGCGCTCGTGGCCACGACACGCTGCTCACCGACGGGCACCTGGGCAGCGGTCCGCTCGGCGCCCCGGGCTCCTACGCCGACTCCCCGCTCGCACCCCGGCACCTCGAGGCGGAGGTCCCCGTCGACACCCCGCCGGGGGCGCCGGTCACCGATGTGGTGGTCACCGCCGAGGACGGCACCTTCGTACGGCTGCGGGACCGGCTGGGCCGCGGCGCGCTGCTCGTCGTGCTGATCGCGCCGGGCACCGGGGTGTGGGAGCGCAAGCACTGGGTCACGGCCGGGATCATGCCTCGGCTCGCCGCCGCCGTGACCGCCCTGCCCCACCCCGCCGAGCTGCTGGTCGCCGAGACCTATCCCGGCGCCGGCGCCCACACCGTGCTGCTGATCCGGCCCGACGGCCACCTCGTCACCGCACTCAACGGAGTGCGCCCCGCCGACCTGTACGCGGCGGCCGAGGCCACGCTGGGCGGGCCCGCGAAGACGGAGGCGGATGCGGATGCGGCGGAGGCCGGCTCCGAGGCGGGAGCAGGAGCCGGCGCGGGGGCGCGAGCGGGGTCGCGTTGAGGCGTGGGGGGCTTGTATCGCGGAAGTGCGCCCACCGTCACCCAGTGTCCACATGGTGACAGTGAGTTGACCCGTCCCGACCCGCATGGTGTACTCCGGATCGTGACCGACACCTACGTGCGCCTGTGGCGGAGGGTCCATATGGACCTCGTCCGCTACGCGGGCTGCGTGTGTCGACCGTCCTGCTGACCTCGCTTCCTCTTCTCCCCGCCGCACGCGCCGCAGAGGCGTCGCCGCGCGCGGTCACGCGAACTCATCAGGACGGTCCCCGTGTCTGCGGTTTCCTCTTCTCGTTCCCGTTCCCGCTCACGTTCCCTCGACGCCCCCGCGCCGGAGGACGTCTCCGTTCCCACCCAGGCCGAGCTGCTCGACTTCGTCCGGCGTACGGCCGCCGACGCCGAGCTGATCGACTCGCTTCCGCTCGACCCGGAAGGCCGTACCTGGGTACGGCTGCAAGGTCCCGGCGGCAGCGAGGCCTGGCTGATCGGCTGGCCGCCCGGCACCGGCACCGGCTGGCACGACCACGCCGACTCGGTCGGCGCCTTCCTCACCGCGCGCGGTGAGCTCACGGAGAACGCGCTCGCCGCACGGCTGCCCACCGACGGCTGGAAGACCCTCGAACTCAGCGAGGACGTGGACCGGCAGCGCCGGCTTCCGGCCGGCAAGGGCCGCTCCTTCGGCCGTCACCACGTCCACGAGGTGCTCAACGAGTCCACCGAGCACCACGCGATCTCCGTCCACGCCTACTATCCGCCGCTGCCGCGGATCCGCCGCTACAGCCGCACCGGACCGGTGCTGCGCCTGGAGCACGTCGAACGCCCGGAGGACTGGCAGTGAGCGACACGCGCGAAGAGCCGGTCGGCATCGACGAGTTCCTGGAGCGCGTGCGGTCGCGCTACGAGCGGATCGGCCCGCAGGAGGCGTACGACGCGCAGCGGGCCGGAGAGGCCCTGCTGGTCGACATCCGGTACGCCGCCCTGCGCGAACGGGACGGTCTGATCCCCGGCGCCCTCGTCGTCGAGCGCAACGAACTGGAGTGGCGGCTCGACCCCTGGGGCAGCCACCGGGTTCCCGAGGCCACCGGCCACGATCTGCGGATCGTGGTGATCTGCAACGAGGGATACGCCTCGAGCCTGGCGGTCGAGTCACTGCACCGGCTGGGACTGCACCGCGCCACGGACCTGATCGGCGGGTTCCAGGCATGGCGGGCGGCGCGGCTTCCGCTGGCGCTCTAGGCGGCTGAGGGCTGGGAGTCGAGGAGGGCGGGGGCGGGACGGAGAGCTGGGAGTCGAGGAGGGCGGGGAGTCGAGGAGGGCGGGGGCGGGACGGCGGGGGTGGTGGCTGGCGGGGTGGGCGGCGAGAGTCGGCGTTCCGGCCCGGCCGGCTTCTGGCCCGTCCGGGTTCCAGGCCGCTCCGACTTGGCCCCTCCGGCTCCTGGCCCGTCCGTCCGACTCCTGACCCTCCGGCTTCTCAGCCGTCCGGCCACAGCGGCGGCGCCCTGCGTGCCGGTCAGTAGTCCTCCTCCGGGCAGTACAGCGGCACCAGGTCGGCGTTCTCCTCGGTGACCAGGCGGAGCGGGGTCTTGGTGACCTTCTCCGCCTTGTCCTGCTCGTTCCGCAGCAGGGCGATGGTGTTCTTGACCGCCAACTCACCGGTCTCGGACGCCGAGTTGGCGACGGTCGCGGAGAAACGTCCGTCCTTCAGCGCGGCCAGGCCCTCGTCGGTGCCGTTGACGGTCACGATCTTCACCTGTCGAGCGCCGGCCGCGTCGAACGCCTTGCGGACGGCGAAGCCCATCTCCTCGTTGGCGACGAAGGCGTAGTGCAGGTCCGGATGGTCGCGGATCATGCTCTCCGCGACACGTCGGGCCTTGTCCGGGTCGTACATCCCGGGCTCGGTGGCGACCACCTCGGCGGTGTCCGGCAGCGCCGAGGTGAAGGCGCCGACCAGCAGGTCGGAGGCGGCGCCCGGCGCGCCCGCGACGATCCCCACCTTCACCGGGCGCCCGGCCGCGTCCTCGGTGATCCACTCGGCGTCCAGCCGGCCCGCTCCCTTGAGGTCGACCACGACGGCGCCGAGGATGTCGGAGGTGTCCTCGGGCACCACCGAGGTGAGGAAGACAGGGATGTCCGCACCGCGGGCCTTGGCGATGTGGTCCTTCAGCGCGTCGGCGTCGACGGTCTGGAGTATCAGGGCGTCGACGTCCCGCGCGATCATGTCCTCGATGTTGGCCAGTTCCTTGGCGGAGTTCTGCCGGGAGTCGGCCGTGTACAGCTCGACCAGGTTGTTCCTGGCCTCCTGCTCGATGGAGCGCTGGAGGCAGGTGTGGAACTGGGTGGTGCCGCCGTTGACGAAGCCGATCGTGTCGGGGCCGTCGGACGGCCGGCCCGCGGTCGATTGCAGTTGGCAGCCGCTCAGCAGCAGACCGAGGCCGAGGACGGACACGGTCAGCGCTCTTCGGGAGCGGGCGGACACGGGCATGGCGGAGCCGCCTTTCGGGCGTCTGGGATGCGGGGACAGCCATGCGGTACGTGCGGTGCGCGTACGGTGCGTGGGCTGTGAGCAGCAGACGGTACCCGCGGTCGGCAGCGACTCACCTGTCCGGGAACGCAAGGTAATCGTGCGTTCCGTGTGGTGAGAGCGACGGCTCGGGCGGACGCCGGGACTCCGGATCCGCGCCGGGCCGAACTTCCGGTGCACCACTGAGCCCGAGGCCGGCCCGCCACTCCGTCCATCCGGGACTCAACGCGGCACAGCGCTGCGCGCGGCGCCCCCCGTCTACTCCCCCTCGACCTCCAAAAACTCCGTGTCCTCCCCTTCCTCCTCCAGTGCCTGGCGGACGATCCGCAGGGCCAGGCCCTCGGGGTAGCCCTTGCGGGCGAGCATGCCCGCGAGGCGGCGGAGCCGTTTTTCGCGGTCGAGGCCGCGGGTGGCGCGCAGCTTGCGGGCGACCAGTTCACGCGCGGTCGCCTCTTCCTGCTCGGAGTCGAGCTGGGCGACGGCCGCGTCGATCAGCGTGGAGTCGACTCCCTTGGTGCGCAGCTCCCGCGCGAGCGCGCGGCGGGCCAGTCCCCGGCCGTGGTGGCGGGACTCCACCCAGGCGTCCGCGAAGGCGCTGTCGTCGATCAGTCCGACCTCTTCGAACCGGGACAGCACCTCCTCGGCGACCTCGTCCGGAATCTCGCGCTTGCGCAGGGCGTCCGCGAGCTGCTTCCGGGTGCGCGGGGTCCCGGTGAGCAGGCGCAGGCAGATCGCCCGTGCCCGCTCAGCCGGGTCCCCTGAGGACTCCTCCTGCTCGGCCCTCGACGAGGAGGAGGAGCCCCCGTCCTCGGCGGACGGATCCCCGAAGCCGCGCCGCCGGCGCCCACGCCCCCCGCGTGAGCCATCCGCGCCGCGCCTGCCGCCACCGCTCGTGCCCTCACCGAAGTGAGGGTCGCCGTCCGACCAGCCGTCGCCGTGTCCGGCGGCGTGCTCTTCGCCCTCGCTCCGCCCCGGCTCCGTCTCGAACGGGGTGCCGGGGTGGGCGTACTCGGCCCAGTCGGTTCGCCGTGTCACGGGTCAGCTCTTGGCTGCGGCGGCCTTGGTCTTGGCCGTCTTGGCCGCCGCCGGGGCGGGCACCGACTTCGCGGCGTCGTCCGCGGTGGCCGCGACCGCGGCGTCCGCGCCCGGCTCGACCACCGGCTCCTCGGCGGGCCGCACGCCCACGCCCAGCTTCTCCTTGATCTTCTTCTCGATCTCGTTGGCCAGGTCGGGGTTGTCCTTCAGGAAGTTGCGCGCGTTCTCCTTGCCCTGGCCGAGCTGGTCGCCCTCGTACGTGTACCAGGCGCCGGCCTTGCGCACGAAGCCGTGCTCGACGCCCATGTCGATCAGGCCGCCCTCGCGGCTGATGCCCTGGCCGTAGAGGATGTCGAACTCGGCCTGCTTGAAGGGCGGCGCGACCTTGTTCTTGACGACCTTGCACCGGGTGCGGTTGCCGACCGCCTCCGTGCCGTCCTTCAGGGTCTCGATGCGGCGGATGTCGATGCGCACCGAGGCGTAGAACTTCAGCGCCCGGCCACCGGTCGTGGTCTCCGGGGAGCCGAACATCACGCCGATCTTCTCGCGGAGCTGGTTGATGAAGATCGCGGTGGTCTTGGACTGGTTGAGCGCGCTGGTGATCTTCCGCAGGGCCTGGCTCATCAGACGGGCCTGCAGACCGACGTGGCTGTCGCCCATCTCGCCCTCGATCTCCGCGCGCGGGACGAGCGCGGCGACGGAGTCGATGACGATCAGGTCGAGGGCACCGGAGCGGACCAGCATGTCCACGATCTCCAGGGCCTGCTCGCCGTTGTCGGGCTGGGAGAGGATGAGGTTGTCGATGTCGACGCCGAGCTTGCGCGCGTACTCGGGGTCGAGGGCGTGCTCCGCGTCCACGAAGGCGACCTGGCCACCGGCCTTCTGGGCGTTGGCCACCGCGTGCAGGGTCAGCGTGGTCTTACCGGAGGACTCCGGTCCGTAGATCTCCACCACGCGGCCGCGGGGCAGGCCGCCCACGCCGAGGGCCACGTCGAGCGCGGTCGACCCGGTCGGGATGACCTCGATGGGCTCCTTGGACCGCTCGCCCATGCGCATGACCGCGCCCTTGCCGAATTGCCGTTCAATCTGTGCGAGGGCGGCATCGAGAGCCTTCTCGCGGTCCGTACCTGCCATGGGTTCCACCCGGTTTGCTTGAGTCGATCGCTTCACGTCAAAGACGCTAACGCCTGCCACTGACAATGCGCCCCGACGTAGGTCCGGCCTGTGGATAACTCGGGCATTTCTCTACCCAAAGCAGGTCGAAACACCCATCGCGAGCCCTGCCGGAGCCTCCATATGAATGGATGTTCGATTTTCATGTCAAGCGCACCACGCGGCACCGGCGCGCCCGCGGACGCGGTGACTCCGCCGTCCGGTCACCGCCCTCGCAGCCGCCGCAGCCGGACGATCAGTCCGGGCCCGGCACCGCGCCCGCGGTGCCCATGGACACGGGGGTCGTCGGTGACGTCGTACCGCTTCACGTACGCCCCCAGGAAGGCCTGGAGCGTGGCCACGGCGGGGATGGCGATCAGCGCGCCGACGGCGCCGAGCAGCGCGGTGCCGGCGACGACCGAGCCGAAGGCGACCGCCGGGTGGATGTCCACGGTCTTGGAGGTCAGCTTGGGCTGGAGGACGTAGTTCTCGAACTGCTGGTAGATCACGACGAAGATCAGCACCCACAGCGCGTACCAGGGGTCGACCGTGAAGGCGATCAGCATGGGCAGAGCGCCCGCGAGATAGGTGCCGATGGTGGGGATGAACTGCGACACCAGGCCCACCCAGACGGCCAGCACAGGCGCGTAGGGCACGCCCAGGAACTCCAGCAGCACGTAGTGCGCGACCCCGGAGATCAGCGCCATCAGACCGCGCGAGTAGAGATAGCCGCCGGTCTTGTCCACGGCGATCTCCCAGGCGCGCAGCACCTCGGCCTGCCGGGCCGGCGGGAGCACGGAGCAGATCGTGCGGCGCAGCCGCGGCCCGTCGGCCGCGAAGTAGAAGGAGAACAGCCCGATGGTGAGCATCTGGAAGAGGCCGCCGAGGACCTGCGCGGAGACGTCCAGCACGCCGGTGGCGCTGTTCTGCACGTAGTTGCGCAGCCAGTCGGAGCGGAGCAGCCCCTCCTGGATGTCCACCCGCCGCAGCTCGGTGTTGAAGTGGGTGTTGACCCAGTTGATCACGGAGTCGAGGTAGTTCGGGAAGTTCTCGACCATGGTGATGATCTGGCCCGCGAGCATGGAGCCGAGCAGGGTGACGAAACCGGCGGCCACGACCAGTACGGCGAGGGAGACCACGAAGGTGCCCAGCCCCCGGCGCACGCCCCGCGCGGCCATCCAGCTCACCGCGGGCTCGACCGCGAGGGCCAGGAAGAACGCGATCAGGATGTTGATCAGCAGGCCGGTCAGCTGGTGGAAGGCCCAACTGCCCAGCTGGAAGACGGCGATGAGCGCGAGCGCCAGCACCATGGCGCGCGGCAGCCAGCGCGGCATGCGCGCGCCCGGCGCGGCCGCTCCGTCGGCCGGGGGCCGTCCGGGCGGCGTCGTACCGTTCGAGGACGCGTGCTGGGCTGCCTGCCCGGTCTCATCTGTGGATGCCACGGTGCAAGTCTCGCCCACGCCGCCGACAACCGGCCGCCTGCCTGCGATTTTCGTGACCGGTCAGCGCCTTTCCTGTGGCACGCCCATGACGTCGCAGACCACGCGCCACACGTCCTTGGCCGCCCAGCCCGCCGCGAGCGCCTGGTGGACGGTGCGTCCGCCGAGCTCCGACATCACGTGATCACGCGCGAAGGTTTCGGCGTACCCCGTTCCGAAGTGCTCCGCCATCCGCTCCCAGAAGACCGTCAACCGCATGACACCAGTATCCCGCCCCTGAGAGTGGGCCCTGGCCGGACCACCTTGCCGATACCGCTTTCCGCCCTACGGTCTGAGCCATGGCCGAAACAGGAGCATCCCCACTCCCCTCAACGCCCCCGGCGCGTTCCCCGCTCTTCCGCGCCGAGCACTTCGTCTGGCTCACCGCGCGGGTGCTGGAACAGCGCCTGTTCGCCTACCTCTTCCTCAACGGCGGCGCCGACCCCGTGGAGACGGCGCTGGACGCCTACCGCAACCAGGACGGCGGCTACGGCCACGCCTTGGAGCCCGATCTGCGCGGCCCGGTCAGCCAACCGCTGCACACCGCGCGGGCGCTGCGCGTGCTGGACTCGATCGGCCGCTGCGGCGGACAGCGTGTGGAGCGGGTCTGCCGCTACCTGACGTCCGTCTCCACACCCGAGGGGGCGTTGCCGGCCGTCCATCCCAGCCAGCGCGGCTACCCGGCGGCCCCCTTCGTGCCGATCGTGGACGACCCGCCGAGCGAGCTCCTCGCCACCGGCCCGGTGGTCGGCCTGCTGCACCGCAACGAGGTGTGGCACGCCTGGCTCTTCCGGGCCACCGACTTCTGCTGGCAGGCACTGGAGTCCCTGCAGCGGTCCCATCCGTACGAGGTCCAGGCGGCCGTGGCCTTCCTGGACGCCGTTCCCGACCGTCCCCGCGCGGAGGCCGCCGCCGACCGTCTGGGCCGGCTGGTGCGCGAGCAGCGGCTCGCCGCCCTCGACCCGGACCGCCTGGACACCTACCCGGTGGCCCCCGGCTACGCCCCGGGCGAGCACCACTTCCCGCACGACTACGCCGCGACACCGCACTCCCTCGCGCGCGCGTGGTTCACCGACGACGAGATGGCGCGCTCCCTGGACCACCTGGCGAGCGAGCAGCGGGAGGACGGCGGCTGGCCGGTCCGGTGGCGGCAGTGGGCCCCTGCCCCCGCCCTGGAGGCCCGCCCCATGGTGACGGTCGACGCCCTGACCACCCTCCGCGCGCACGGCCGGCCCATCGGCTGACTCGGCGGCTACCCGCCCAGGGCCCGCACTCCCGCGGTCACCAGCACGGCCGCCGCGACCACGAGCAGGAACGGCGCGCGCAGCACCAGCGCCACCCCGGCCGCGGCGCCCCCCGCGGCCCTCGCGTCCAGCACCAGCGCCTGACCGTCGGCGAAGGTCTGCTGGGCCGTGAGGGCGGCGAGCAGGGCCACCGGCAGGAGAGCGGCGAGCCTCCTGACGATCGGCCGCTCCAGCGCACCGGCGGGGACCAGCAGCCCGGCGAGCTTGACGGCGTAGCAGCCCACCGCCGTGGCGCCGATCGCGATCCAGGTGTTCATCACGCCTCCTCCCCCGCGGCTCGGCGCCCGCGCGCCCACAGCACGACGGGCGCCGCGAGAGCGGCCACCAGCACCGGCACACCCGCGGGCAGCACGGGCAGCAGCCCGAGCCCGAGGACGACGGCGAGTCCGGCGACGGCCCGCTCGGTGGCCGTCCGCAGCATCGGTGCCAGCAGCGCCAGGAAGACGGCGGGCCCGGCGGCGTCGAGCCCCCAGGCGTCGGTGTCGCCGATCGCCTCGGCGCCGAGCGCGCCGAGCAGCGTGGTGAGGTTCCACAGCACGTACAGGCTGAGCCCGGTGACGGCGAACCCGATCCGCGCGGAGCGGCGCGTCGGCTGCGCCAGCGAGACGGCCGCCGTCTCGTCGATCACCCACTGCGCGGCGAACGGGCGCACCGCGCGCGGGAGGGCCAGCAACTGCGACAGCCGCAGCCCGTAGAAGGCGTTGCGCACACCCAGGAAGAACGCGCCCGCGGCAGCCGTGACCGGACTGCCCCCGGCCGCCAGCGCCCCCACGAGCGCGAACTGGGACGCTCCGGTGAACACCAGCAGACTGAGCACACACGTCTGCGCCAGTGTCAGCCCACTGCCCGCCGAGGTCACCCCGAAGGCGAACCCGGACAGTCCTACGGCGACTCCGACCCCGAGGGCGTCCCTGACGACGGCGGTGTCCGGCTTGGCGCCGTCCGCCCGTATGTCCGCGACAGCTGTTCGTTCTCCCACCCGCCCGACGGTACGAGCAGCGACGGCGTGGTGTCTTGTACGTTCTTGCGCTCCCGCTGGTAGGCGCCCGGAGGCACCCCGACGATCCGGCTGAAGTGCCGGTTCAGGTGGGGCTGGTCGGTGAACCCCACGGCGGCGGCGGCCTGCGCGGGCGAGCTCCCGGCGTCCAGCAGGCGCCGCGCCCGCCGCACCCGGGCGTCCGTCAGCCAGGTGTGCGGCGGCATCCCGTACGCCGACCGGAAGGCCCGCAGCAGCGCGAACGGACTGGTCCCCAGGTCGCCGGCCAGCTGCTCCAGGGTCGGCGGCTCGGCCATCCGCTCCTCCAGCACGGCCCGCGCGCGGGCCGCGATCCGCGCCCCGGCGGTCGGCACCCGGCGCTGCGGCAGCGCCCCGCCGTTCCGCCGCAGCAGCCGGGTCACGGCGACCCGCAGCAGCGTGTCTGCGGCGAGCGCGTTGCCCTCGTCGGCGGCGCGCAGCACCTGGTGCACCAGCTCCACGGCGTACGGGTCGTCGAGGACCGGGCTGACGAACCCCGGCGTCCCCCGGATGGCCGTCGTCTCGGCCGCGATCTCCGCCACCACCTCGGGCGACGGATACACCGCCCCGTACCGCCACCCCTCGGGCACGCCGGCGCGGCCCGTGTGCGGGGTGTCGGGGTTGACCAGCGCGAGCGCGCCCGCGCCCGCGTACTGGTCCGATCCGCGGTGGTGGAAGACCTCGACGCCGTCGGCGATGGCGGCGATCACGAAGTGCTCATGGGTGTGCCGAACGAACGTCTTGCGGATGTACCGGGCCCGCAGCAGATCCACATCGGGCAACTCGGCGTACCGCCAGTGCCGCGCCCGCTCACTCGAACCCATGCACCCATTGTCGGCGACGGCGAAAAGGCGAGACACGAACCGCACGGACCCAACCGCACAGACCGAACCGCACGGACCCAACCGCACGGACACAGCAAGCGACCCACGAGCTGCGACTCCCACGAGCTGCGAGCCCCTGAGCTGCGAGCCCCTGAGTGCAAGCCACGAGCCACGCGCCACCGCCCCCGCAAACCCCCAGCTCAGCGCCATTGTCAGTGCCGGGGTGCAGGATGGACGCATGGCCAGCTCTCCGCACCGAGCCCTGGACGGCTTCTCCCCCGCGACCCGCGGATGGTTCACGGGTGCCTTCTCCGCGCCCACCTCCGCCCAGGCGGGAGCGTGGCAGGCCATCGGCGAGGGCTCCGACGTCCTGGTGGTGGCCCCCACCGGCTCCGGCAAGACGCTGGCCGCCTTCCTGGCCGCCCTGGACCAGCTGGCCTCCACCCCACCGCCCGCCGACCCGAAGAAGCGCTGCCGCGTCCTGTACGTCTCGCCCCTGAAGGCCCTGGCTGTCGACGTGGAGCGCAACCTCCGCAGCCCGCTGACCGGCATCCGCCAGGAGTCCGTCCGTCTCGGCCTGCCGGAACCGGAGGTCAAGGTCGGCATCCGCTCCGGCGACACCCCCGCCGCCGAGCGCCGCGCGCTGGCCACCCGCCCGCCGGACATCCTGATCACCACCCCCGAGTCCCTGTTCCTGATGCTGACCTCGGCCACGCGCGACGCGCTGACCGGCGTCGAGACGGTGATCCTGGACGAAGTGCACGCGGTCGCCGGCACCAAGCGCGGCGCCCACCTGGCCCTCACCCTGGAGCGCCTGGACGAGCTGCTGCCGAGGCCGGCCCGCCGCATCGGCCTGTCGGCGACCGTCCGCCCGGTCGACGAGGTGGCCCGCTTCCTCTCGCCGCGCCGCAAGGTGGAGATCGTCCAGCCGAAGTCGGGCAAGGAGTTCGACCTCTCCGTGGTCGTCCCGGTGGAGGACCTGGGCGAGCTGGGCGGCTCCCCGGTCGCCGAGGGCACCGAGGGCGGCGAGCGCCCGTCGATCTGGCCGCACGTCGAGGAGCGGATCACCGACCTCGTCCAGTCCCACCGTTCGACCATCGTCTTCGCCAACTCCCGCCGCCTCGCCGAACGCCTGTGCAACCGCCTCAACGAGATCGCGTACGAACGGGCCACCGGCGAATCCCTGGACGAGCACCACGCCCCCGCCGAGCTGATGGGCGGCTCGGGCGCCGCGCAGGGCGCTCCGGCCGTCATCGCACGCGCCCACCACGGCTCGGTCTCCAAGGAGCAGCGCGCCCTGGTCGAGGAGGACCTGAAGGCCGGCCGCCTGCCCGCCGTCGTCGCCACCTCCAGCCTGGAGCTCGGCATCGACATGGGCGCGGTCGACCTCGTCGTCCAGGTCGAGTCGCCGCCCTCCGTCGCCTCCGGCCTGCAGCGCGTCGGCCGCGCGGGACACCAGGTGGGCGCGGTCTCGACCGGCGTGGTCTTCCCGAAGTACCGCGGCGACCTGGTCCAGGCGGCCGTGGTCACCGAGCGCATGCGCACTGGCGAGATCGAGTCCCTGCGGATCCCCGCCAACCCGCTGGACGTCCTGGCCCAGCAGCTCGTCGCGATGACGGCCCTGGACACCTGGCAGGTCGACGACCTGCTCGCCACGGTCCGCCGCGCGGCCCCCTTCGCCTCGCTGCCGGAGTCGGCGTTCACCGCGGTCCTCGACATGCTCGCCGGCCGCTATCCCTCCGACGCCTTCGCCGAACTGCGGCCCCGCGTGGTGTGGGACCGCGTGGCCGGCACAATCACGGGCCGCCCCGGCGCCCAGCGCCTCGCCGTCACCTCCGGCGGCACCATCCCCGACCGGGGCCTCTTCGGTGTCTTCCTGGCCGGCGCCGACCCGAAGAAGGGCGGCGGCCGGGTCGGCGAGCTGGACGAGGAGATGGTCTACGAGTCCCGTGTGGGGGACGTCTTCACGCTCGGCACCAGCTCCTGGCGCATCGAGGACATCACCCGCGACCGGGTCCTCGTCTCCCCGGCCCCGGGCGTGCCCGGCCGCCTGCCGTTCTGGAAGGGCGACCAGCTGGGCCGGCCGCTGGAGCTGGGCCGCGCGGTGGGCGCGTTCCTGCGCGAGGTGGGATCGCTGCCCAAGGACGACGCCCGCCTCCGCCTCCTGGCCGCCGGCCTCGACGCCTGGGCCGCGGACAACGTGCTGGCGTACCTCGCCGAGCAGCGCGATGCCTGCGGCCACATCCCGGACGACCGCACCATCGTCGTGGAGCGCTTCCGGGACGAGCTGGGCGACTGGCGCGTGGTCGTGCACTCCCCCTTCGGCGCCCAGGTCCACGCCCCCTGGGCCCTCGCCCTCGGCTCCCGCCTCGCCGAGCGGTACGGCATGGACGCCCAGGTCATGCACGCCGACGACGGCATCGTGCTGCGCCTGCCCGACGCCGACCTGCTGAGCATGGACCTGCTCGACCAGGAACCCATGAAGGCCGGGGCGGAGTACGACGCCGACCAGGCGCCCGTCGGCGCGACCGACGTCGTCTTCGACAAGGGCGAGGTCGACCAGATCGTCACCGACCAGGTCGGCGGTTCAGCCCTGTTCGCGGCCCGCTTCCGCGAGTGCGCCGCCCGCGCGCTGCTGCTGCCGCGCCGCAACCCGGGCAAGCGCACCCCGCTGTGGCAGCAGCGCCAGCGAGCCTCCCAGCTGCTCCAGGTGGCGAGCGAGTTCGGCTCGTTCCCGATCGTCCTGGAGGCGGTGCGCGAATGTCTCCAGGACGTCTTCGACGTCCCCGGGCTCGTCGAGCTGATGGGCGATCTGGAGTCCCGCAAGGTCCGCCTCGTCGAGGTCACCACCCCTGAGCCGTCCCCCTTCGCCCGCTCCCTGCTCTTCGGGTACGTCGCCCAGTTCCTGTACGAGGGCGACTCACCGCTCGCCGAGCGCCGCGCGGCGGCCCTGTCGCTGGACTCCCGCCTGCTGGCCGAGCTGCTGGGCCAGGCGGAGCTGCGCGAGCTGCTCGACGCGGAGGTGCTGACCGAGCTGGAGCAGGAGCTCCAGTGGCTCACCGAGGACCGCCGCGTCAAGGACGTCGAGGGCGTCGCCGACCTGCTGC
This sequence comes from Streptomyces sp. NPDC001532, assembly GCF_040298625.1. Classification (NCBI taxonomy): domain Bacteria; kingdom Bacillati; phylum Actinomycetota; class Actinomycetes; order Kitasatosporales; family Streptomycetaceae; genus Streptomyces; species Streptomyces sp. NPDC001532. The sequence continues at coordinate 22,937 of NZ_JBEPAL010000007.1, read as the reverse complement.
GGCTGCTCGGCCCGCTCACCGACGCCGAGCTGGCCGAGCGGGGCGCCGAGCCGCAGTGGGCCCAGGAGCTGGCCGGCGCCCGCCGCGCGATCCGGGTGCGCATCGCCGGCGCCGATCACTGGGCGGCGATCGAGGACGCGGGCCGCCTGCGCGACGCCCTGGGCACCGCGCTGCCGGTCGGCGTCCCCGAGGCCTTCACCGAACCGGTGAAGGACCCCCTGGGCGACCTCCTCGCCCGCTACGCCCGCACCCACGGCCCGTTCACCTCGACCGGCGCGGCGTCCCGCTTCGGCCTCGGCGTCGCGGTCACCGAGGGCGCCCTGCAACGGCTGGCCGCCTCCGGAAGGGTGGTCCAGGGCGAGTTCCATCCGGCCGGCATCGGCCAGGAGTGGTGCGACGCGGCAGTCCTGCGCCGGCTGCGCCGGCGCTCCCTCGCCGCCCTCCGGCACGAACTGGAGCCGGTGCCACCGGCCGCCCTCGCCCAGTTCCTGCCACAGTGGCAGCACATCGGCCAGGGCCACTCCCTGCGCGGCATCGACGGACTGGTCCGCGCCATCGAGCAGTTGCAGGGCGCCTCGGTGCCCGCCTCCGCCCTGGAGAGACTGGTCCTGCCGTCCCGGGTGGCGGGCTACGCCCCGGCGATGCTCGACGAACTCACCGCCGCCGGAGAGGTCGTGTGGGCGGGCGCGGGCGCGCTCCCCGGCAAGGACGGCTGGGTCTCCCTGTACATCGCCGACGCGGCCCCACTGCTTCTGCCGCCGCCGCACCCGCTGGAACTGACGGCCCTGCACCAGTCCGTCCTGGACGCCCTCTCCGGGGGCTACGGCCTGTTCTTCCGTCAGATCGCCGACCAGGTCCGCGCCACCACCCACCCGGAGGCCGGCGACCCCCAACTCGCCGACGCCCTCTGGGACCTGGCCTGGTCTGGACGGCTGACCAACGACACCCTGACTCCCCTGCGCTCCCTGCTCGGCTCCGGCCGCACCGCCGGGTCCACGGCCCATCGCGCCAAACGCACCGTTCCGCGCGGGCGGTACGGCTCCCTGACGGCCGCCGCCCGCACCGCGTCCCGCAGCGGCCCGCCGACCGTCGCCGGCCGCTGGTCCCTGCTCCCGCAGCGCGAACCCGACACCACGGTGCGCGCCCACGCGCTGGCCCGCACCCTGCTCGACCGGCACGGTGTGGTGACGCGGGGCGCGGTCGCCGCGGAGGGCGTCGAGGGCGGCTTCTCGGCGACGTACCGCATCCTGTCCGTCTTCGAGGAGAGCGGACAGGCCCGGCGCGGCTATGTGGTGGAGGGCCTGGGCGCCGCGCAGTTCGCGATGGACGGCGCGGTGGACCGCCTCCGCGCAGTGGCCAACGCCCGCGAGCGCAACGCCGGCCGCCCCGACGCCGACTTCGCCCAGGGAGCCCACGGCGCCACGGTCGGCACCGCTTCGGGCACACCGTCCGGCTCGGACGGCTCCACCGCCGCCTTCCTGGACGGCGCCCGCCCGTTGGGCCCGTTCGACGACCACGCGACGGCCTGGCACGACACACCCGACGGCGACGACCCCTTCGACACCCCGGCGCCCCACCCCGCACCGGGCGACCACTTCTCCCCCCGCGACGCCCAGCCGTCCTGGCAGAACGGCGGCCGCCCCCCGCACCACCCCGGCCACCACCACGGCCGTTCCAACACCCCCACCCCGCGGGCCGTCGTCCTCGCCGCCGCCGACCCGGCCAACGCCTACGGCGCGGCCCTGCCCTGGCCCGACCCGCCGACCGACGCCGGGCACAAGCCGGGCCGCAAGGCGGGCTCGCTCGTCGTGCTCGTCGAGGGTGATCTGGCGCTCTACATGGAGCGCGGCGGCAAGACCCTGCTGGCCTGGCCGACCGACCCGGACACCGAGCCCACCGACGACCCCCGGCTGCGCGCCGCCGCGGAAGCCCTCGCCGCAGCGGCCCGCGCGGGCTCGCTCGGCACGGTGACCGTGGAACGGATCAACGGCGTCCCGGCCCTCACGGCCCCCGCCGGCCCCCTCCTGGAAGGAGCGGGCTTCATCGCCACCCCCAGAGGCCTGCGGCTGCGCGCTTGAGCACGCAGGACGCCGCCGGCGCGAGACCACCGACGCGCTTCCCGCCCTCGCATGCCACCCTTGACCCATGCCCGAAGGTGACACGGTCTGGCAGGCCGCGAGCCGGCTGCACGCGGCCCTCGCGGGAAAACTGCTGACCCGCTCCGACCTGCGCGTGCCCCGGTTCGCCACGGCCGACCTCACCGGCCGTGCCGTCCTCGACGTCACTCCCCGCGGCAAGCACCTCCTCACCCGCATCGAGGGCGGCCTCACCCTCCACTCGCACCTGCGGATGGACGGCGCCTGGAAGATCTACCGGCCGGGTGAGCGCTGGACCGGCGGCCCCGAGCACCAGATCCGCGCGATCCTCGGCAACGACGACCGCACGGCCGTCGGCTACCGCCTGCCCGTCCTCGAACTCCTCCGCACCGCCGAGGAGGACCGGGCCGTCGGCCACCTCGGGCCCGACCTCCTGGGCCCCGACTGGGACCCCGAGCGTGCTCTCGCCAACCTTCTCGCGGACCCCGACCGCGCCCTCGGCGAGGCCCTGCTGGACCAGCGCAACCTCGCCGGCATCGGCAATGTCTTCAAGAGCGAGCTGTGCTTCCTGCTGGGCGCCACCCCATGGCTCCCCGTCGGCGCTCTCCCGGCCGACCGCGCCGCGCAGCTCGCGACCGTCGCCAAGAAGCTCCTGGAAGCCAACCGCGACCGCCCGATCCGCAGCACCACAGGCCGCCGCGGCCAAGATCTCTACGTGTACGGCCGCGCGCCCCGCCCCTGCCTGCGCTGCGGCACCCGGATCCGGGTCGCCGACCAGGGAGACGGCTCCCGAGACCGCCCGACCTACTGGTGCCCCACCTGCCAGACCGGCCCGGCCCCCGCACCGGCCGCCCACCGCACCGGCCGCAAGGCCCGGTACTGACTGCCGAACCGTCAGATCCGGCTGTCGGCATCCACGGCCCCTACGGGCCGCCACCAAGCCTGCGAGGCCCCACCCCTCACGCCGCGTCACCCCGACGCCGCGTCACCCCGCACGCCGCGCACCCCTCACGCCAAGCCCCATCACGCCGCGCCCCTCACGCCGCGTCAGCCCGACGCCGCGTCACCCCTCACGGCGCGCACCCCTCACGCCGCGTCACCCCGACGCCGCGTCATCCCGCACGCCGCGCACCCCTCACGCCAAGCCCCGTCACGCCAAGCTCCGTCACGCCGCGCACCCCTCACGCCAAGCCCCCTCACGCCGCGTCAGCCCCTCAACCCCTGCGTCGGCCCACCCGCCAAGCCGCCCGCCACCGCCCGGTGCCGAGCGCCCCCACCGCCTTCGCCTTGGACACGGTGTGCACGGGCAGCAGACTCAGCCCCCACCCACCGGCCGCGACCGCCCCTTCCAGCGCCCCGGCGTCCGGCGCGACCGCGAGCCGCAGCGCGGCCCACCACCACACCACCCCGAGCGCCGGTACGACCCCCCAGCGCACTATCCGCCCCGTCATGGACGCCACCTCCAGCCCGGCGCCGGAACGCCGTCACACCCCGACCGGGCCGATGCTGGACGGCCGCCTCCGGCGCGGGCAGGGCGCACCGCGGGCACACAGGCGCACCAGCCGAGACACCGGCCCGCGCCAGGAAGCACGCGTATGCACCCACGCCCATCCGGGCCGCTGGGGCCCACGTCACACGTTCTCGGCCTGGAACATCCAGTGATGCTTCTCCAGGTCCGCGGTGATCCCGATGACGATGTCCTGGGTCACCGGGTCCGGCTCCTCGGTCGAGGCCACCCGTTCACGCATCCGGGTGATGACCGCGCCCAGTGCGTCCACGAGCACCTGCACCGCGTCCTCGTCCTTGACCCATCCGGAGGCCACCTGCGCGATCCCGCTGCCGGAGGCCACCGTCGCGGCCCGTCCGTCAGGCGAGACCCCGAGCGCGGAGGCCCGTTCGGCGACCGTGTCGGAGTGCGTCCGTGCGGTGGCCACGACCTCGTCCAGTTGGAGGTGCACCGTCCTGAACCGTGGTCCCACGACGTTCCAGTGCACCTGCTTCGCCACCAGCGCCAGGTCCACCAGATCCACCAGGGCGCCCTGCAGCGCCTCGGACACGGTCTTCAGGTCCGTCTCGGACAGCGGGCTCTTCACGACGTTCATCCGCACCTCCGTTGAGTCACCCCGTCGTGGCTCCTCCACGATGACCGCAGCACCCAAACCCGGCAAACGGAGCAAGAGGCGATCAAAGCGCCGGAACAGCCAGCAGAAGCTGACAAGAAGCCCTCAGACCGACAAGTCACACCACCCACACGAAGTCGCACCACCCACACGCGAAAACCCCGACCACCCTCCTCCGGTTCTCCCCGGAGAAGGCCCCGGTCGGGGCTCACACGTCAGGCGCTCGTTCAGCGCCGGTCAACACCGCGCAGAGATCACGCGGCGACGACGTCCACCGCTTCGGCGGGCGCCTTGATGGTCACCCGTTCCGGTGGCACACCGGTCACCGAAACGGAACCCAGCATCGGTCGAACCGGTGTGGGCACAGGCTCACTGGGGGTGGCCGCTGCAGACTGGGCCAGCTCGGCGAGGGCGAGCTCGTCGCTCACTTCCCTCATCAGCTCGGACATCCGTACGTCCAGCGCGTCGCAGATGGCGGCGAGCAGTTCGGAGGAAGCCTCCTTCTGCCCCCGCTCCACCTCGGAGAGATAGCCGAGTGAGACTCGGGCGGACGAGGAGACTTCGCGCAGAGTACGGCCCTGGCGCTGGCGCTGCCGACGCAGCACGTCACCCAGCAGGCGACGGAGCAGAATCATCGGTGGCTCCCTCCTCGGACCGCGTAGCCGCATCCTTCTCGCCCCACCGTACCGCCTTGCGCCGCGGCCGTGCGGGGAGCGATGTCGTGTTCACTCAGGGCTGCAAACATCAAAACCCCCCGTTCTGTTCCGTATCCTGTGCCCGCTCATTCCCGGTCTGTTCGCCCGCCAGCTCCTTCAGGAGCAGGGCGAGTACGCTCCGTACACTCTCCATACGAATTTCCGCGCGGTCGCCGTTCAACCGCAGCGCCTCCACTTTTCCGCCACCGGCAGAACCGGAACCAGGGCCGAAAGGCCCGTCCACGGCCACGAAGACCGTGCCGACGGGTTGTCCGTCCTGGGGGTCCGGGCCGGCCACACCCGTCGTCGCGAGGCCCCAATCGGCACCCAGTGCCTTCCGCACTCCGGCCGCCATCTGCGCCGCGACCTGCGGATCCACCGCCCCGCGCTCGGCCAGCAGAGCGGCGTCGACGCCGAGCAGCTCATGCTTGAGCCCCGTGGCGTACGCCGTCACCGATCCCCGGAACGCCTTGGACGCACCCGGAACCGCCGTGAGTTCCGCGGCGACCAGGCCACCGGTCAGCGACTCGGCGACGGCGAGCGTCTCGCCCCTCACCGTGAGTAGTCGCACCACATCGGTGGCCGTGGACCTCACGCTTCCGTCTCCTCCAACGCGGCCTTGCGGGCGGCGATTCCCTGCCGCCGCAGCACAATGGCCTGTCTCACATAGTCGAGTCCGGTCACCACGGTGAGGACGACCGCCGCCGCCATCACCCAGAACCGCAGGGTGGCCAGCCACCCGGTCAGCGCCAGTACGTACATCCCGACGGCGATGCCCTGGGTGAGCGTCTTGAGCTTGCCGCCCCGGCTCGCCGGGATGACGCCGTACCGGATGACCCAGAAACGCAGCAGGGTGACCCCGAGTTCCCGTCCCAGGATCACCGCCGTCACCCACCAGGGCAGGTCGCCCAGCCCCGAGAGACAGATCAGCGCCGCTCCCATGATCGCCTTGTCGGCGATGGGGTCGGCGATCTTCCCGAAGTCGGTGACGAGGTTGTAGGTGCGCGCCAGGTGGCCGTCGAAGAGGTCGGTGATCATGGCGATGGCGAAGGCGGCCCAGGCGAGCGAGCGCCACGCCGGGTCGTATCCGCCGTCGGCCAGCATCAGGGCGACGAAGGCGGGCACCAGCACGAGCCGCAGCATGGTCAGCAGGTTGGCGATGTTCCAGACGCTGGCCTGGTTCACCGCGGCAGCCGCGATCTTGCCGCCCCGCGGCGCCTTGGCACCCCCGGCGCCTGCCGCATCCACGGAACCCTCGGCATCACCGACGACTCCAGCGCCACCGGCACCACCGGCAACTCCAGCACCACCGGCAACCCCAGCACCACCCGGCCCGCCCACGGCCGCACCACCGGAACCACCCGGCCCGCCAACGCCAGCACCGCCGGACCCCACCGCCCCCTCGGCATCCCCACCGGCGCCCCCGGAGGCGGCGCCCCCGGCGTCACCCGCCGGGCCGCCGAGCGGACCGTCCCCAGCGCCACCGCGCACGGAAGCGGCGGCGACGACGGGGCCGTGCCCCGGGGAAGCGGAGCCGCCCGGGACGGGCGCCGCGGCCGCGCCGCTCGCCTGGGCGGGACCGCCCGCGGCGGACGCCGGCACTCCGCTCATCTGGCCGCCTCCTCAGTGCCCACGGGATCGCCCGCCGCCGAGCCCGGCAACGGCTCGGCCACGAGGTCGACGCCCTCCGTGCCGACCACCTTCGCCTCGACCATACGACCGACGCTCAGGCCGGCGCCGCTCGTGAGGAGCACCTGGCCGTCCGTCTCCGGCGCCTGGTGGGCCGCACGGCCGTACACGCCCTCCTCGTCGACCGACTCGACCAGGACCCGCACGGTGGAGCCGACGCGCTCCTCGGCGCGCTGCGAGACCAGTTCCTCGGCCAGCCGGGAGACCCGGGCCAGCCGCTCGGCGACGACGTCCTCGTCGAGCTTGTTGTCGTAGGTCGCGGCCTCGGTGCCGTCCTCGTCGGAGTAGCCGAAGACACCGATGGCGTCGAGGCGCGCGCCGTTGAGGAAGCGCTCCAGCTCGGCCAGGTCGGACTCGGTCTCGCCGGGGAAGCCGACGATGAAGTTGGAGCGCACACCAGCCTCGGGGGCCTTGCTCCGGATGGTGTCCAGCAGCTCCAGGAAGCGGTCGGTGTCCCCGAAGCGGCGCATCGCGCGCAGCACGTCGGGGGCGGAGTGCTGGAAGGACAGGTCGAAGTAGGGGGCGACCTTGGGGGTGGAGGTCAGGACGTCGATGAGCCCGGGGCGCATCTCGGCCGGCTGGAGGTAGCTGACGCGGACCCGCTCGATGCCGTCGACCTCGGCGAGCTCGGGCAGCAGCGACTCCAGCAGCCGGATGTCGCCGAGGTCCTTGCCGTAGGAGGTGTTGTTCTCGGAGACCAGCATGATCTCCTTGACGCCCTGCTCGGCCAGCCAGCGCGTCTCGTTGAGCACATCGCTCGGGCGGCGGGAGATGAAGGAGCCGCGGAAGGACGGGATGGCGCAGAAGGTGCAGCGACGGTCACAGCCGGAGGCGAGCTTCACCGAGGCCACCGGCGTGCCGTCGAGACGGCGGCGCAGCGGGGCGCGGGGGCCTGAGGCGGGGGCGAGCCCGTCCGGCAGGTCGGCGGGCGCGTGGCCCGGCAGGGCGACCTCGGCGGCGGACTCCTGCCGCTGGGCGGGGCTGATCGGCAGCAGCTTGCGCCGGTCGCGGGGGGTGTGGGCGGCGTGGATGCCGCCGTTCAGGATGGTCTGGAGGCGGTCGGAGATGTCGGCGTAGTCGTCGAAGCCCAGCACGCCGTCGGCCTCGGGCAGCGCTTCGGCCAGCTCCTTGCCGTACCGCTCGGCCATGCAGCCGACGGCGACCACGGCCTGGGTCTTGCCATGGCTCTTGAGGTCGTTGGCCTCCAGCAGGGCGTCGACGGAGTCCTTCTTGGCAGCGTCGACGAAACCGCAGGTGTTGACCACGGCGACCTCGGCGTCCGCGGCGTCCTCGACGAGCTGCCAGCCGTCCGCCTCCAAACGGCCTGCGAGCTCCTCCGAGTCCACCTCGTTACGGGCGCAGCCAAGGGTGACGAGTGCGACGGTACGGCGTTCAGGCATGGGCTCAAGACTACTTCGTCCCGCTGACACCCCACGTCGACGGGGTTGGCCGATCTTGGCCAACCCCGTACGGCTTCCCCCGATGCGACGCGCTTATCCGACCTGAGGGTCGCCCTTGGTGTACGTCAGCCGCTCCACGGCTCCCGGCCGGAAGTCGTCGTCGATCTTCTTGCCGTTCACATGCAGCTGGATGGCGCCGGCGTCGCCGAGCACCAGGTTGATCTTGGTGCTGTCCTGGAAGGTCTTGGAGTCGCCCTGCTTGAGCAGCCCGTCGAAGAGCAGCCGCCCGTTGTGGTCCTTGGCGGAGATCCAGCTCCGTCCGTCCACCGCGCTGACCTGCACGGTCACCTTGTCCTGCGGGGCGGCGGCGATGGCGCTCTCGGTGGGGTCGGGCTTCTTGTCGGCGGGCTTGCCGCTGCCGCCGCTCGGTGCGGCGGTCTTGGTCTTGGCGGGCGTGGCGCCTTCCGCGACCTGGTCGGCGGAGCCGTTGTCGGAGTCGCCCTTGAACACGGTGAAGCCGACGAAACCGACGACGGCGACGATCGCGGCGACCATCGCCGCGGTCCAGTTCGGTCCGCGCCGCTCCGGACGGATGCGTTCCGCCTCGAAGAGCGGGGCGGCGGGGGTGGGCGCCGGCCGGCCGCCGTGCCGCGCTTCGTACTGCGCGAGCAGCGGGGCCGGATCCAGGTCGACGGCCTTGGCCAGGGTGCGGATGTGACCGCGCGCGTACACGTCTCCGCCGCAGGGCGCGAAGTCGTCGGACTCGATCGCGTGCACGATGGCGATACGGACCCGGGTGGCGGTGCTGACGTCGTCGACGGTCAGCCCGGCCGCGATGCGCGCCTGCTGCAGGGCGTGGCCGATGGAGGGGTGGGCTTCCTCGGAAACGTCTTCGAAGGGACGCTCGTCTTCAGGGGAGTTGCCGATGGACACGGGGGCGCCTTTCGAGCGTGTAGCCACCTGCTGGAGGTTCAGTCTAGGGGGGGTGCGAAAGGGTGGGGCAACCGGGCGGTACGACTTTGTACGCCATCGGAATGGCCGGACATCCCGATGGTGGGGTACGCGTGTTCTGCTTCCCTCAACTTGACGTACGACAACGGGAAACGGTTGCTCACTGATCCCTTACGGGTGAGTCACGATCGGGCAACCGGAGGACCGTGCACCCACCCGTGCGGCAGCAACACTCGCATCTCCCTACGTTCCAGACTCCCCACGAATCAACGCAAGCACGCCATCCAGGTCGTCGGGCTTCACGAGAACGTCACGTGCCTTGGAGCCCTCGCTCGGTCCGACGATGTTGCGCGACTCCATCAGGTCCATCAGCCGTCCCGCCTTGGCGAAGCCGACCCGCAGCTTGCGCTGGAGCATCGAGGTCGACCCGAACTGCGTGGAGACGACCAGTTCGGCCGCCTGGCACAGCAGGTCGAGGTCGTCGCCGATGTCCTCGTCGATCTCCTTCTTCTGCTTGGTGCCGACGGTGACGTCGTCCCGGAAGACGGGCGCCATCTGGTCCTTGCAGTGCTGGACGACGGCGGCGACCTCCGCCTCGGTCACGAACGCGCCCTGCATACGGGTCGGCTTGTTCGCGCCCATCGGCAGGAACAGCCCGTCGCCCTTGCCGATCAGCTTCTCGGCGCCCGGCTGGTCGAGGATGACCCGCGAGTCGGCCAGCGACGAGGTGGCGAAGGCGAGCCGCGACGGCACGTTGGCCTTGATCAGACCGGTGACGACGTCCACGGACGGCCGCTGGGTGGCGAGGACCAGATGGATGCCGGCGGCACGCGCGAGCTGCGTGATCCGCACGATCGCGTCCTCGACGTCGCGCGGGGCGACCATCATCAGGTCGGCCAGCTCGTCCACGATCACCAGCAGATAGGGGTACGGCTGGAGCTCGCGCTCGCTGCCCTCGGGCGGCTTCACCTTGCCCTCGCGCACCGCGCGGTTGAAGTCGTCGATGTGCCGGTAACCGTAGGCGGCGAGGTCGTCGTAGCGCAGGTCCATCTCGCGCACGACCCACTGGAGCGCCTCGGCGGCCCGCTTGGGGTTGGTGATGATCGGCGTGATCAGGTGCGGGATGCCCTCGTAGGCGGTCAGCTCGACGCGCTTGGGGTCGACCAGGATCATCCGGACGTCCTCGGGCGTCGCCCGCATCATGATCGACGTGATCAGGCAGTTGATGCAGGACGACTTGCCGGAGCCGGTGGCGCCGGCGACCAGCATGTGCGGCATCTTCGCCAGCGAGTGCATGACGTAGCCGCCCTCGACGTCCTTGCCGAACGCGACCAGCATCGGGTCGTCGTCCTCGGCGGACTCCGCGAGTCGCAGCACGTCGCCGAGGTTCACCATCTCGCGGTCGGTGTTGGGGATCTCGATGCCGACCGCGGACTTGCCGGGGATCGGGCTGATGATCCGCACATCGGGGCTGGCGACGGCGTACGCGATGTTCTTGGTCAGCGCGGTGATCCGCTCGACCTTCACGGCGGGGCCGAGCTCCACCTCGTAGCGGGTGACCGTCGGGCCGCGGGTGAAGCCGGTGACCCGCGCGTCGACCTTGAACTCGGTGAAGACGTTGGTCAGCGAGTCGACGATCAGGTCGTTGGCGGCACTGCGCGACTTGCCGGGCCCGCCGCGCGTGAGGAGGTCCAGCGCCGGCAGGGCGTAGGTGATGTCGCCGGACAGCTGGAGCTGCTCGGCGCGGGCGGGCAGCTCGCGGGTCTGGCTCGGCGGCGTCTTGGTGAGATCGGGGACGCCCTTGGTGAGGTCGGGGACCTCCTTCTCGAGCTGCTCCCGCCTGGGCCGCGCGGCCGGCACCGGGGTGGGTGTCGGGGTGGTCTGCTCACGGTCGCCGACCCGCACGCCCTGGGTGAGGTCCGCGACGACCGGCGACGGCGGCATCCCGTGCAGCACCGCTCCGTCGAGCGCGGCGGCCGCGGCCGCGGCGACGTCCACGGCGTCCCTCGGCCGGGCGCCGTCCGGCTGCGACCCGGCCGGTCCGCGGGAGCGTCCGCGCCTTCGCGACAGCGCCTCCTGCTCGGCACCCTCCGGGTCGTGGACCTCGACAGCGGGCCCGCGGCGGCGCGGACGCGCGGGCAGCGCCTCGCGCCACTGGTCCTCGTAGCGCTCCTCGTCGTCGACGAACAGCTCGGGCTCGGGGTCGCTGACCAGGCCCAGCCGCACACCGAGCATCCGCAGCCGCTGCGGGATGGCGTTGACGGGCGTGGCGGTGACCACCAGCAGCCCGAAGACGGTGAGCAGCACCAGCAGCGGTACGGCCAGCACCTCGGTCATGGTGTACGTCAGCGGGGTCGCCGCGCTCCAGCCGATGAGGCCGCCGGCGTCCCGTATGGCCTGCATGCCGTCGCTGCGGGCGGGCGAGCCGCAGGCGATGTGGACCTGGCCGAGCACGCCGATGACGAGCGCGGACAGGCCGATCACGATCCGGCCGTTGGCCTCGGGCTGTTCCGGGTGCCGGATGAAGCGGACGGCGATCACCGCGAGCAGGATCGGCACCAGGAGGTCGAGCCGGCCGAAGGCGCCGGTCACCAGCATCTCGACGAGGTCGCCGACGGGGCCGCGCAGATTCGACCAGGTGCCCGCGGCGACGATCAGCGCGAGGGCGAGCAGCAGCAGCGCGACGCCGTCCTTGCGGTGTGCCGGGTCGAGGTTCTTCGCGCCCTGCCCTATGCCGCGGAAGACGGCGCCGACGGCGTGCGCGAGGCCGAGCCAGACCGCGCGGACGAGCCGGTAGACGCCCCCGGTGGGGCTGGGGACCGGCTTCGGCGGGGCGGCCTTCTTCGCCGCGGCCTTCCTGGCGGGCGCCTTCTTGGCCGGGGCCCTTTTCGCAGCGGCCTTCTTCGCCGGGGCCTTCGCGGGAGCGGCCGCCTTCTTCGCGGGCGGCTTCTTGGCTGCGGAGGGACGTGAGGCCATGGGTGTGAGGTTACCGGGGGAGTCGGCAGGGGACACGTGTGCCTCCTGCTTCACCCGTTCGTGTCGCCCTTGCGGGGGCAGGAAACTGACGCGGGTTCACGCGTCCACGCTCGGACACCGGGCGGCTGCCGGTGAACGCCAACGGGCAGCGCCGACGGCTCAGTTCTGCGGAGGTACCGGGGAGGGGCCGCCGGTGCCCGGCTCCAGGGCGTCCAACGCCCGCCGCAATCCGGTCAGCTTGCGCTCCAGATGCGCCGCGGTCGCCACCGCGGCCGCGTCGGCCGACTCGTCGTCCAGCTGCTTGGACAGCGCCTCGGCCTGCTCCTCGACCGCCGCCAGCCGCGCGGACAGCTCCGCGAGCAGCCCGGCCGCCTCCTTGCCGCCGCCGACCGCGCCCTTGCCGCCGCCCTCCAGTTGCAGCCGCAGCAGTGCGGCCTGCTCCCTCAGCTGGCAGTTCTTCATGTAGAGCTCGACGAAGACCGAGACCTTGGCGCGCAGCACCCAGGGGTCGAACGGCTTGGAGATGTAGTCCACCGCGCCCGCCGCGTAGCCGCGGAAGGTGTGGTGCGGACCGTGGTTGATCGCGGTGAGGAAGATGATCGGGATGTCCCGGGTCCGCTCCCGCCGCTTGATGTGCGCGGCGGTCTCGAAACCGTCCATGCCCGGCATCTGGACATCCAGCAGAATGACCGCGAAATCGTCCGTGAGCAGTGCCTTGAGCGCTTCCTCCCCGGACGATGCCCGCACCAGCGTCTGATCGAGCGCAGAGAGGATCGCCTCCAGCGCCAGCAGATTCTCCGGCCGGTCATCGACCAGGAGGATCTTGGCCTTCTGCACCATGGCCCGCCCTCCTCGCCCCGGCAGTGCACCGGGCGCCGCCCCAGGGGACGACTCCGTAACGCCGCCCGTCCTCGTGCCGGTCATCGTAGCCGCACCCCGCCTGTCGCCACACCCTGTCACCGCGATGTCACTGTGCACATAGCAGAAACGGTGGCGGGGACCAGAAGGTTCCCAGAATCGCGTACGTCCACACGCCCTTCGCCACACCGAGTCAGCAACTGCGCGTGAACACTCACATGTCCCGCCACATTCGCACACACGCCCCGCGCACACCGCGAGACGTGCTCACTCCCCGCGCATCCACTGCTCCATCACCGTCAGCAGGTGATCGGGGTCGACCGGCTTGGTGACATAGTCGGACGCTCCGGACTCGATCGCCTTCTCCCGGTCGCCCTTCATCGCCTTCGCCGTCAGCGCGATGATCGGCAGCCCCGCGAACTGCGGCATCCGCCGGATCGCCGTCGTCGTCGCGTACCCGTCCATCTCCGGCATCATGATGTCCATCAGCACGACCGCCACGTCGTCGTGCTGCTCCAGCACCTCGATGCCCTCCCGGCCGTTCTCCGCGTACAGCACCGACAGGCCGTGCTGCTCCAGCACGCTGGTCAGCGCGAACACATTGCGGATGTCGTCGTCGACGATCAGCACCTTCTCACCGGCGAACCGGATCCCCCGCAGCGCCTGCCCCGCGCCGTCCTGCTCGACCGACGGCCACTGGTCCGGCGACACCAGCTGATGGTCGGCGACGGAGCTGGCCCGGCGCCGGCGCCTGAAGAGCGCCGCCGCGCCGTTCTGCGTCTCGCGGTACGACTTCACCTCGGCCGGCGTCTCGATCGTCACGTCCGCGGCCGCCGCCTCCAGGGCGAGCGACGCGCCGCCGCCGGCCGGGGAGACCGCCTGCGGATAGCCGTGCGGCGGCAGTTCGCTCGGGTACAGCGGCAGGTACAGGGTGAACGTCGAACCGCGCCCCGGCTCGCTCTGCGCGTGGATCTCACCGCCGAGCAGCTGCGCGATCTCCCGCGAGATGGACAGCCCGAGGCCCGTGCCCCCGTACTTGCGGCTCGTCGTACCGTCCGCCTGCTTGAACGCCTCGAAGATCACCCGCATCTTGCTGGCGGCGATGCCGATCCCGGTGTCGGTCACCGAGAACGCGATCAGCCCCGCCTCCGGGTCGGTCAGCGAACCGGCCTCCAGCAGCTGCTCCCGGATCGCCTGCGGCACATCGTCCCGCGCCGGCCGGATCACCAGCTCGACCGAGCCGGAGTCGGTGAACTTCACCGCGTTGGACAGCAGATTGCGCAGCACCTGCAGCAGCCGCTGCTCATCGGTGTGCAGGGTGGCCGGCAGCTCCGGCGAGACCCGCACGGACAGATCGAGGCCCTTCTCCGCGGTCAGCGGCCGGAAGGTGGCCTCCACGTAGTCGACGAGCTGGACCAGCGCGATCCGCGTCGGCGAGACGTCCATCTTGCCCGCCTCGACCTTCGACAGGTCCAGGATGTCGTTGATCAGCTGCAACAGGTCGGACCCGGCCCCGTGGATCGTCTCGGCGAACTCGACCTGCTTCGGGGTGAGGTTCCCGTCCGCGTTGTCGGCGAGCAGCTTCGCCAGGATCAGCAGCGAGTTCAACGGCGTACGCAGCTCGTGCGACATGTTGGCCAGGAACTCGCTCTTGTAGCGCATGGAGACCGCCAGTTGCTCGGCACGCTCCTCCAGGACCTGCCGGGCCTCCTCGATCTCGGTGTTCTTCACCTCGATGTCGCGGTTCTGCTGCGCCAGCAGCTCGGCCTTCTCCTCCAGCTCGGCGTTGGACGCCTGGAGCGCCTTCTGCCGGTTCTCCAACTCCTCCGACCGCTCGCGGAGTTGCTCGGTCAGCTCCTGCGACTGCTTCAGCAGCACCTCCGTCTTGGTGTTGACGGAGATGGTGTTGACGCTGGTCGCGATCATCTCGGCGATCTGGTTCAGGAAGTCCTTCTGAATCTGCGTGAACGGCGTGAACGAGGCCAGCTCGATGACACCGAGCACCGTGCCCTCGAACAGCACCGGCAGCACGATCACCTGCGCGGGCGGCGCCTCGCCCAGCCCCGAGGAGATCTTCAGATAGCCGCTGGGCGCGTTCTCGACCAGGATCGTCCGCCGCTCCAGGGCGGCGGTGCCCACCAGCGCCTCACCCGGCCGGAACGACGTCGGCATCGAGCCCATCGAGTAGCCGTACGAACCGAGCATCCGCAGCTCGTACTGGTCGTCGTCGTCCGTGCCCAGGTCCTTGTCGTCGGCCAGCGGCAGCGCCAGGAAGAACGCCCCGTGCTGCGCGGAGACCACCGGCGTCAGCTCGCTCATGATCAGCGAGGCCACGTCGTCCAGGTCCCGGCGGCCCTGCATCAGCGCGGAGATCCGCGCCAGGTTGCCCTTGAGCCAGTCCTGCTCCTTGTTGGCGATGGTGGTGTCACGCAGGTTGGCGATCATCTTGTTGATGTAGTCCTGAAGCTCCTGGATCTCGCCCGAGGCGTCCACGTCGATCTTCAGGTTCAGATCACCTCGGGTCACCGCGGTCGCCACCCGCGCGATCGCCCGCACCTGCCGGGTCAGGTTCCCGGCCATCTCGTTCACCGACTCCGTCAGGTCCCGCCAGGTGCCGTCGACGTCCCGGACCCGCGCCTGACCGCCCAGCTGGCCCTCGGTGCCCACCTCGCGGGCCACCCGGGTGACCTCCTCGGCGAACGACGACAGCTGGTCGACCATCGTGTTGATGGTCGTCTTGAGCTCCAGGATCTCGCCGCGCGCATCGATGTCGATCTTCTTGGTGAGATCACCCTTGGCGATGGCGGTGGTCACCATGGCGATGTTGCGCACCTGACCGGTCAGGTTGGACGCCATCTGGTTCACCGACTCGGTGAGGTCCTTCCACGTACCCGCCACACCCGGCACATGCGCCTGACCGCCCAGGATGCCGTCCGTACCCACCTCACGGGCCACCTTGGTGACCTGCTCGGCGAACGAACTCAGCGTCTTCACCATGGTGTTGAAGGTGTCCGCGAGCTGCGCCACCTCACCGCGCGCCTCGATCGTCACCGTCCGCGTCAGATCACCGTTGGCGACCGCCGCCGCCACCTGGGAGATGTTCCGCACCTGCATGGTCAGGTTCTTGGCCATCAGGTTGACGTTGTCACTGAGGTCCTTCCAGATGCCGGTGACACCCGGCACATGCGCCTGACCTCCCAGAATGCCCTCGGTACCCACCTCACGGGCCACCCGCGTCACCTGCTCGGCGAACGACGACAGCTGATCGACCATCGTGTTGACGGTGGTCACCAGCTCCAGGATCTCGCCCTTGGCGTCGACGGTGATCTTCTTCGACAGATCGCCCTTGGCGACCGCCGTGGTGACATCGGCGATGCTGCGCACCTGCACGGTGAGGTTGTTCGCCATGAAGTTCACCGACTGGGTGAGGTCCTTCCAGGTGCCGGAGACCCCCTGCACCTCGGCCTGACCGCCCAGCTTGCCCTCGGTGCCCACCTCACGGGCCACCCTGGTGACCTCCTCGGCGAACGAGGACAGCTGGTCCACCATCGTGTTCAGGGTGTTCTTCAGCTCAAGGATCTCGCCGCGCGCGTCCACGGTGATCTTCTGCGACAGATCACCGCGCGCCACCGCCGTGGCGACCTGCGCGATCTGCCGCACCTGCGCCGTCAGGTTCCCGGCCATGCCGTTCACCGAATCCGTCAGATCACGCCACACACCCGCCACACCGGGCACCTGCGCCTGACCACCCAGCCGGCCCTCGGTACCCACCTCACGGGCCACCCGGGTCACCTGGTCCGCGAAGGCGGACAGCTGGTCGACCATCGTGTTGATGGTGTTCTTCAGCTCCAGGATCTCGCCGCGCGCGTCGACCGTGATCTTCTGCGACAGGTCACCACGCGCCACCGCCGTCGTCACCTGCGCGATCTGCCGCACCTGGGACGTGAGATTGCCGGTGATGGAGTTGACCGAGTCGGTCAGCTCCTTCCAGGTGCCCGACACCCCCGGCACCTGCGCCTGACCGCCCAGCCGGCCCTCCGTACCGACCTCCCGGGCCATCCGTGTGACCTGGTCGGCGAAGGACGACAGCTGGTCCACCATCGTGTTCACGGTGTTCTTCAGCTGGAGCATCTCGCCGGACACGTCCACGGTGACCTTCTGCGAGAGGTCGCCGTTGGCCACCGCCGTGGTGACCTGCGCGATGTTCCTCACCTGTCCGGTCAGATTCCGGAACGCGGTGTTGACGGAGTCCGTGAGGTCCTTCCACGTCCCCGCCGCGCCCGGCACCTGCGCCTGACCGCCCAGCTCACCCTCGTCACCGATCTCCCGCGCCACCCGGGTGACCTCGGAGCCGAACGCCGACAACTGGTCCACCATGCCGTTGACGGTGTTCTTCAGCTCCAGCATCTCGCCGGCCACGTCCACCGTGACCTTCTGCGACAGATCACCGCTGGCCACCGCCGTCGTCACCGCGGCGATGTCCCGCACCTGCGTCGTCAGGTTCCGGAACACCGTGTTCACGGAGTCCGTCAGGTCCTTCCAGGTGCCGGCCGCGCCCGGCACGTTCGCCTGCCCGCCGAGCCGCCCCTCCCCGCCGACCTCGTTGGCCACCCGCGTGACCTCGTCCGCGAAGATCCGCAGCGTCTCGGTCATCTGGTTGATGGTCTCGGCGAGCTGCGCCACCTCACCGCGCGCCTGCACCGTCACCTTGCGGGACAGATCACCGCTGGCGACCGCGGTCGTCACCTCCGCGATGCCCCGCACCTGCGCGGTGAGGTTCCCGGCCATGGTGTTCACCGAATCGGTGAGTTCCTTCCACACACCGGCCACACCGGGCACCTGGGCCTGACCGCCCAGCTCACCCTCCGTACCCACCTCGCGCGCGACCCGGGTCACCTCGGAGGAGAACGCCGAGAGCTGGTCCACCATCGTGTTGACGGTTTCCTTCAGCTCCAGCATCTCGCCGGCCACGTGAACCGTGACCTTCCGCGACAGATCACCCTTGGCGACCGCGGTCGTCACCAGCGCGATGTCCCGCACCTGCGCGGTGAGCCGGTGCGCCATCGTGTTGACGGACTCCGTCAGGTCCTTCCACGAACCCGACATCCCGCGCAGCCGCGCCTGCCCGCCCAGCTTGCCCTCGGTACCCACCTCACTGGCCACCCGCGTGACCTCGTCGGTGAACGTCGACAACTGGTCGACCAGGTTGTTCACCGTCCGCCCGACCTTCAGGAACTCCCCGCGCAGCGGATGCCCGCTCCCGTCGGGCGCCTGCGTCCGCAGATCCATCCGCGGCGACAGATCACCGTCGGCCACCGCCGACAGCACCCGGCTGACCTCCGACACCGGCCACACGAGATCGTCGACCAGCGCGTTCGAGGCGTCGATCGCGGCCGCCCAGGAGCCCTCGGCGGCCCCGCTCTCCAGCCGCTCCGTGAGCTTCCCCTCACGGCCGACCACCCGCCGCACACGCGACAGCTCACCCGTGAGGTGGAGATTACGGTCGGCCACCTCGTTGAAGACCGCCGCGATCTCGGCCATCACGCCGTCGCCGGACACCGTGAGCCGCTTGCGGAAATTCCCGTCCCGCATGGACACCAGGGCCGCCAGCAGCCGGTTCAGGGCAGCCGTGTCCACCACCGTGGTCCCGTTCGGCGCCGTGCGCCGGTTGCCCAGGGACTGTCCGCCCTTCGCGCGCGTCTTCGTGCCCCGCGTCGCTGCGCCAGACTCCACTGTGTCCCTCCCGCAGGGGTCGACCGTCACCGCTGTGTGCTCGGTACTCATGCTGTCACTGCTCGGCGTACCGGTTACTCGTGCGTAGCCCTGCCGGGCCACGCCAGACCGTCCCAAGGGCTGCTGCCCGCCGTACGCGGACCGCACTCAGCCTGCCCGAACCTCCACCAGAAGCCTGCCCAGTGTTTCACCCCGGCCGAACCAGGCCATAACAGTTCGGCAGCTTCGCACACCGTCCGCACACCCTCCGGACGGAAACACCGCAGACCGGCATCCGCGCGGGCGGTGAAGGTAAGTAACCTTGCATCCGGCTGTCCAGCCGCGCCGGTCCGTCCGGCCTGGGCGGTGGCACGGATACGAGCGGGCATCGGAGGGGCGGCCGCACACATGACCACCGGACTGATCCCTGGGGGGCAGCCCCCGGACCCCCAGCCGATCGACGGCCTGCCGCCGCAGACCCGGCAGGAGCCGGACGGCGACGAGGCCCGGCACGACGAAAGCAGGTCGAGGAGTTCCGTGATCACCGCGCGCGCGGCCGCCAGCTTCGAGCCCCTGGGGCGCTCGGTCGCGTCCGCCCGCTCCTTCGTGCGGGACACCCTCCAGGGCTGGGGCTACGCCGACATCGTCGACGACGCCGTCGTGCTCACCAGCGAACTGGTCACCAATGCCGTCGTGCACGCCGGCACCGCCGCGGACGTCCTGTGCCTGCGCACCGACGACAGCGTGCGCATCGAGGTCTCCGACCGCTACCCCGAGCGCGAGGTCCCCGTCCAGAGCGCGGCCGTCACCATGGGCGGCCCCGACCGCGAGGGCGGACGCGGCCTCCAGCTGTGCGCGGCCCTCGCCGGCCGCTGGGGCGTCGACTACACCCCCACGCACAAGAACGTCTGGTTCGAACTGGCCCTCCCGCAGCGCTCGGTCGGCACCCGCGCCGCCGGTCCGGTCCTGCCCGCCGACCTCCTGCCGACGGCCGACGGCCGCGTCCGCGTCGCCGTCATCCAGATCGACCGCACCGGCGCCATCACCGCGTGGAACGACGACGCCGAGGAGCTGTTCGGCTACCAGTCGGACCTGGTCACCGGCAAACCCCTCACCGACCTCGCCGCCTGGCCGCAGACGCCCGGCACCAGCACCGGCATCGCCGAAGCCCTCCAGCTCTCCCGCTGGGAGGGCAGCTACGGCATCCGCCACGCCGCCGGCCGGGTCGTCCCGGTGTACGCCTCCCACCTGCGCGTGCGCGACACCGTCGGCGAACCCTCCACCGTCTGCCTGCTCGTCCGCGACCACGAGCGCGCCGTCCTGCAGACCCCGACGCGGCTCGTCGCCCCCGACGCGGCCCCCGCCGCCGAGGGCCAGAGCACCGACCCCTTCGAGATCTTCATCGGCTCCCCCGCCCCCGACGACCTCGACGGCCTCCTCCAGCGCACCGTGGAACGCGCCCGCGACATGCTCGACGGCGACTCCGCCTTCCTGCTGCTCGCCACCGACGACGAGACGGAGCTGGAGGTCCGCGCCTCCACCGGCCTGCCCTCGGCCCGCCAGCGCTTCGCCCGCGTCCCCGTCGAGGCGGGCCCCGGCCGCTACGGCTCGGCCCGAATGCCCGCCGTCCACGACGACCTCACGGCCGTCCCAGGCGCCGTCCCGCTCCTGAACGGCACCGGCATGCGCTCGGTCGTCACCGTCCCGCTCAAGGTCGAAGGCCGCCTCACCGGCTCCCTCGGCGTCGCCGCGGAGGGCCCCGGCCGCTACAGCAACGAGGAGGCGCTCCGCCTCCAGTTCGCCGCCGACCGCATCGCCCTGGCCGTCGAGTCCGCCCGCCTCGGCGAACTGGAACGCCTGCGCCGCGGCTCCCTCAGCTTCCTCGTCGAGGCCTCCGACCTGCTCGCCGGCACCCTCGACCGCGACCAGACCCTGGCCCTCATGGCCCAGATGACGGTCCCGACCCTGGCCACCTGGTGCGCCGTCTACACGATCGCCGACCAGGCCTCGGAACCGTATCTGTCGTACGTCCTGCACGAGGACGAGGAGCTCATCGACGGCATCAAGTCGCTGCTGTCCAAGATCTCCCCGCCCGACCCGGTCCCCACCCCCGGCGCCCGCGTCTGGGCGGCGCCCGCGGAGGCCGCCCACCAGGCGGCACTGCGCTCCTCCATGCGCAGCCTCGGCCTCGGCGAACCGGCGACGGTCAGCTCCGGTATCGGCCCCACCCTCGCCACCGCCGCCGCGGTCGGCGGCGAGACCGTCGTCCTGCCCCTGGTCGCCCGCAACCGCGTGATCGGCATGCTGACCCTCGGCAAGCCCACCGACGAGCACTTCCGCCAGGAGATCCTCGAGCTGGCCGAGGACCTCTCCCGCCGCGCGGCCCTGGCCCTGGACAACGCCCGCCTCTACTCCGAGCGCACCGCCATCAGCCAGTCCCTCCAGCGCAGCCTGCTCCCGCCGGAGCTGCCCGTGATCGACGGCGTCGAGGTCGAGGTCATCTACCGCGCGGCCGGCGAGGGCAACGAGGTCGGCGGCGACTTCTACGACCTCTTCCCCATCCGCGACGGCGCCTACGGCTTCGCCATCGGCGACGTCTGCGGTACGGGCCCGAACGCGGCGGCCGTCACAGGGCTCGCCAGGCACGCCCTGCGCCTCCTGGCCAGGGAGGGCCTGAGCGGGCCGGCGGTCCTCCAGCGCCTGAACTCCGCCATCCTCGACGAGGGCGCCCGCAGCCGCTTCCTGACTCTCCTCTACGGCGAGTTGCGCCCGCGGGAGGACGGCAGCGCGGAACTGAAGGTCGTCTGCGCCGGCCACCCGCTCCCGCTGCGCCTGCGCCAGGACGGCACGGTCGAGGCCGCCGCCGAACCCCAGCCGCTCCTCGGCGTCCTGGAGGACCTGGAGCTCTACGAGCAGACGGTCACCCTCGACCCGGGCGACGTCCTGCTCTGCGTCACCGACGGCGTCACCGAACGCCGCGAGGGCACCCGCATGCTGGGCGACGACGGCCTGGCCGACGTCCTCACCACCTGCACCGGCCTCACCGCCGGCGCGGTCGCGGCCCGCATCATGCGCGCTGTGGAGCGCTTCGCCTCCGACGCCCCTTCCGACGACATGGCCATCCTGGCGATGCGCGTCCCCGGCCTCCACCACAACTGACCGTCCGGGCCGCCCCGCCCAGGGGCGGCCGGTACAACGAAAAGGCCCCCGCCCGAAAGGGCGGAGGCCTTTGTCTTTGAGCCCCCAAACGGAATCGAACCGTTGACCTTCTCCTTACCATGGAGACGCTCTACCGACTGAGCTATAGGGGCCTGTTGCTTTTTCGAGGTTTCCCTCGCGGCAACGAAATAGATCATACCCCGAACAGTCCCGTGGTCCAAAACCGATCAGAAGGCGGGTTGCAGCAGCCCTCCGAGGGCATTGCACGCGGACACGATCCGCTGCATGTCCCGCCTCGTCAGCGAGGCGTCGACGGGCAGCGCCAGCGTCTCGTCGGCGGCCCGCTCGGTCTCCGGCAGGGACACCCACTGCCGGAACGCCGGCAGCCGGTGCACCGGGGTCTTCACCGGCACCCGGCAGTCAACTCCCCTGCCGCGTACGGCCCGTGCGAAGGCGTCCCGGTCCGGCCGCCCGTTGCCCGGCACCCGCACGACGTACTGCTGATAGGTGTGCCCGACCCCGCCCTCGGGTGTCCGCACCCCCTTCAGCCGCGCATCCAGATACCCGGCCCGCTGCCGCCGCTGAGCGATCTCGTCGTACGGCGCCTCGGACTCCCCCTGCTCCAGCACCAGCAGCCCGTGCCGCTGCCCGAGGGCCAGCATCCGCTGGACATCGGCCGGCCGCCCGAAGCGATGCACGACAACCACGGCCGCGGTCCGGGGAGTTACGGCGGCCTCGACCGCGGAGGGATCAAGGCAGTAGGTCGCCGGATCTATCTCGGCGAACACCGGCAGCGCGCCGGCCAGGGTCACCGCTTCGGCGACTTCCACGTTCCCGAAGGCTGGTACGACGACCTCGTCACCGACTCCGACGCCGGCGGCCCTGAGCATTGCAGCAGTACCCATGCGTCGGATGGTGGTTGTGACACATGAACTTCAAGTGACGCACAACAAAAAAGGGTTGGACCCTGAACCGAAGTTCAGGGTCCAACCCTTTTGAAAGATTGTTCGGCGGCGTCCTACTCTCCCACAGGGTCCCCCCTGCAGTACCATCGGCGCTGTGAGGCTTAGCTTCCGGGTTCGGAATGTAACCGGGCGTTTCCCTCACGCTATGACCACCGAAACACTATGAAACTGTCCAGCCGCACCGTATGTGGCCATACGGGGCCGTTCGTGGTTTCAGAACCAACACAGTGGACGCGAGCAACTGAGGACAAGCCCTCGGCCTATTAGTACCGGTCAACTCCACCAGTTACCTGGCTTCCATATCCGGCCTATCAAC